>JBKGZI010000531.1:0-3697 GCA_046545675.1 Persicimonas sp. | reverse complement strand
CGAGAGTCGGCCGCGACCGAGCTCGAGAAGCTCCGGGATGAGGTCGACCAGACGCGTCGGAGCCTGAGCGGGAAGTTCGAGGACGCCGGGCTCGAAGTCACGCAAACGGAAGACGAAACGCCGGACTTCGAAGCGGCCTTGAAGAAGGCTGAAGAGCGGCTCGAGGCTTATCGAGAGGCCAAAAAAGCCGTCGAGGAGGCCGACAAGAAGGTCTCCGAGGCCGAACGTGCTCTCGCGGAAGCCAAGACCAACCGCGACAACGCGCGCGACAACCTCGAGAGCACGACGGAGGAACGCGAGGCCGCCGGAAAGCGCGTGGCCGGGCTCATCAAGAAGCTCGAGGCCAAGCTCGACGGCAGAGATCCGGACGAGGTCGAAGAGCACCACGAAGAGCTCATCGCGACCGCCCGAGAAAAGAAAGATTCGCTCGGCGAGGAGCGCCAGGAGATCGAAAAGGCCGCCCAGAAGGCCGCCGATGACCTCGCGCGCGCCAAAGAGCGACGCGAGGAGCTCGACGAGCAGCTCGAGAGCGCACGAGAGCGCCTGCAGGAGGCCATCGATGGGCTCGAGGAGATGTCCAGCCTCGAAGAAGTCGAGGCCGCGCTCATCGAAGAAGACGAGGAGCGCGACCGACTCGCCGAGCTGTGCGACGCGATTGAAACCGCGCTGCGCGACGCCGGCCGCGACATCGAACGGCTCGACGAGGAGCTCGAGGCCCACGCCGAGCAGGAGCCGGCCGACTTCGACCCCGAAGCCTATTCGCTGGAGACGCTCGAGGCCGCCGAGGATCAGCTAAACGAGGCCATCGGGTCGTATAATCAGAAGATCGGCGCCCTCGAAAACGTGCTCACCCGGATGCGGGAGAAGCTCGAGAGCTTCCGCGAGCTGCTCGACGAGCGCGACGCCCAACAGCGGGAATTCGACGGCTGGAACGAGCTCAACGGGCTCATCGGGACCAACAACGGCGAGCGATTCAAGGAATTCGCCCAGGCGCTCAACCTCGACCGCATCGTCACACGGGCCAACCGCCGCCTCAGGGAGCTGCACCCGCGCTACCGCCTGGAGACCAAGCGCGACGAGGCCAGCGGCCTGCCCACCCTGGACTTCGAGATCGTCGACACCTACCGCTCCAACCAGCGCCGCCAACTGAGCACGCTGTCGGGCGGCGAGACCTTCCTGGTCTCGCTGGCCCTGGCGCTGGCGCTGGCCGACCAGCAGCAGATCAAGATGCCCATCGAGACGCTCTTCCTCGACGAGGGCTTCGGCACGCTGGACCGCGACTCGCTCAGAAGCGCCATGGGCATCCTCAACGACCTGCACGTGCGCGGCGGACGCACCGTCGGCGTGATCAGCCACGTCGAGGCCCTCCAGGAGCAGATCCCCAGCCAGATCCGCGTCATCCCCAAACAAGATGGCCGCTCATCGGTTGAGCTGTCGCAGGAGTGAGGCGTCTTCGTCTGCAAACGCCCCCCCTCTCCGCGGCATGTTGCTTACTCGCCGGATTGGCGAGATTTGGGCGTCCATTCGAGAGGATCGAGCGCGGGTAAGACCACCAAGGCATCCGTATCGACCCGCAGCCGCAGTTGGCCGTCACGAGTCAGCTGCTTACGGGTGAGCTTATCGGTCGGCACCCACCGGTTGGGCTCCTCGGGCAGATCGACGGGAACCTCGGACGGGTCGAGCGCGTATCGGCGCAGGCGAAGCTCGGAGCCACCGAACGCGTCGATGACCAAGACGCTCACCGTCTGGCGGTACGGCAGCTTGCCGACGTAGATGCCCGGAGCATCCGGCATATTGCGCACGCCCGTTTTTCGAAAGCGATCCTCGCTGACCAGATTCATTTGGAGTTCTCGGCTCCCCTGGTCGTACACGAAGCTCCCTTTGTCGATGACCTCGAAACTATCCCCCGAGGCCGCATCGGCGATTCCGTTGTCTTCACCCAGGGCGGTGCGTCGGTCGAGCTGCACGAGATAGTCGCCGTCGATCTCGATGGAGAATTCGGTGTCGGGTTGACCTGCGCCGGGGATATCAACGCGCGCTTTCAGATAACCGGGCTTATCGGCCGGTGCGCGGTAATCTAGGATGTGCATGACCGCATCCTGCACGCGCAACTCGGGCAGCCCACGACACCCCAGAGGCTCGATGCGCGCGAGCTCGACACTGGCCTCGACAGGGAGCTCTTTACGGTCCGGGTCGAACTCCGCCGAGCTGATCTTCAGCCTCGACATCTTCGAGCCGAATCCGATGGGGGGAAAGTCGACCACGAGAGCGTCGCCTCTCAATACCGTCCGAATCACCGGGATGCGGTAGGTGTAGGTGGCCCATTGCGTCTGCAGTCGCACCACATGTTTGGCATCGGCTGGGCCAAAGGAACCGCCAGCGGGACAGGGAGCATATTGGCGAGCCGCTTTCTCGCGGCCGACATCGCTCGCGGCCACCTTCATGAGGTCGACCGGCTCGAGCTTCGGATAGCGAGTGACATGGCTGAGCTGAACGGTGCCGACCTCCTCTCCCAACTTGATGGCTTCCACCGGATCGGTCGGAAGCTCGTCGCCGAGCTCACTTTCGAACGCCCAACGCGCCGTCAAGCTGGTCTGCTCGGCGTCGAACTGCTGGACCACAAAAATGGCGCGTCCTGCGCCTGCGCGTTCGGTATTCGGCTCTTCGCCGTAATAAACTCCGGGGCGCCCCTGAAAGTCGACGACCTCCAATGACAGGCGCTTTTGCGCCTCGGGGTCCAATAGTTGGACCGAAAGGCGGTTGCCATTGGGGTCGTATGTCCCGTGGACCTTCTCGGCGGTGTACCGGTCGCCCACGCCGAAGGTGATCTGTCTTCCGTCCAGCGGCTCGAAGCGCTTGGATACAAGCTGCCCCGTGTTGATCCTCCCTCGGATCTTTGTCGCCGTCTCCTTCGACCCTTCCAGAGAAATGCGGGCTTCCAACTGGCCGGGCTCGTCGGCGGGTCTGACAAAGTGCTCGAGTTTGAGGGTCCCGTCGCCGTCCTCCTCGCCGTCCTCCTCGCCGCCCAGCTCGAAGGCCATGCAATCAATGGCAATCGATTCGCGCGGGGGAGACCAGGCGATCGGCTGCTCGGCTTGCATGGGGTCGAAGGAGTCGACGCTCAACTCGATGCTCACTGGATCACTTCCCTCCTCGCCGATAGCTGCGCCAAAGGAGGACGACTCGATCACCAAGCGTTTGGCGTCCGGCTCCCGCTCGTCCAGATACGTCAACGCCGTATCGAAGTGGAGGGTCCGCTTGCCGTAGGCGTTCTCGAAGACCAAGTGGTACTCGGCCCCGGGATCGCCGTAGGTACGTTCGACCGGGCAGTCGTTCCACTCGGCGGGAGGCGTCTTGTCAGCCTTGGAGGAGGAGGTCTTACAGGAGGTAGCCCCGAAGAGCAGGCACATACTGAGCACAGAACACGCAACGCGGAGGGGGTAAGATGTCGTCATGAGGGGTTCTCATCGCGCAAAATTGATAATGGGAGCCCGCCAAATATTTCACTGAGTCTAACGCAAATCAACCCGCCAACCGCGCAGATAACTCGTGACGGGCGATGCGCTCACCGCGCACGTAGCGCGTGACCGCGGACTTCGTTATGATGGTAGCAGTCACGTCATCATCGCGCCCCTCGCTTTTTGCGGAGTCGATACATGGAGTTCTTGTTCTTCATCATCGTTGGCGTCGCATTTGT
>JBKGZI010000530.1:0-3699 GCA_046545675.1 Persicimonas sp. | reverse complement strand
GAAACCAAACCATAGCTGGGGGTAAGCCTCGGCGCTTTTTGCCGAGGCGCACCCCCAGAGAGGGTCGCCGCTCGGCCACGCTCAAAGAGAAATATGGCAGGTGTCCGGGGTGTCGCAAGCCGGGCATGGCGGGTGTCCGAGGCTCTCTGTGGGTGCGCCCCACCGGTCGCGCCGTAGGCGCACCCGGTGGTGGCTTACCCACAGCTATGGTTTGGATCCCGCACGAAACCACGTCATGGGGTGATCGAGTTAAAGGCGCACCGCCCGAATGATCGCACGGCCAAGCCATAACTTGCCCCTGACCCACACGCGCCCATATGTTATGCAATCCCAACCGGCGTCCCTGGACCCCTGGACCCCCGGACCCCTGGACCCCTGATCACCCATGGAACTGCAGATAAACGGCGAACCCAAATCCCTCGACGCCGACACCCTCACCGTCGGCGAGTTGCTCGATCACCTCGACGTCGAGCAGCGCCGCGGCGTGGCCGTGGCGGTCAACAACGCGGTGGTCTCCAAGAGCCAGTGGGCAGAGCACACCGTCGAGGACGGCGACGTCGTAGAAATCATTCGTGCGACACAAGGCGGATAAGTGAGCAGTGAAAAGCAGATCAGCGACGATACGCTAAAAGTCGGCCCCTACGAGTTCGACAGTCGACTTATTCTGGGCACGGCGAGCTACCCGAATTATCAGGTCATGCTCGAGTCGGTGCGCGCCAGCGGCGCCGAGATGGTCACCGTGGCCATTCGACGCATCGATATGGACGCCTCCCAGCAGGCCGGCGTGCTCGAGCTTTTGGGCGATGAGTTCCAGGTCCTGCCCAATACCGCCGGCTGCTACACCGCCCGCGACGCGGTGCTCACTGCACAGCTCGCCCGCGAGGCGCTCGGGACCGACCTGGTCAAGCTCGAGGTCATCGGCGACGACGAGACCCTGCTGCCCGACGGCGAGGAGCTGCTCAAGGCTGCCCGCCAACTGGTCGACGAGGGCTTTGTGGTCATGGCGTATAGCAACGACGATCCCATCCTGTGCCGCAAGCTCCAGGACGCCGGCTGCGCCGCGGTCATGCCGCTCGGCTCGCCGATTGGCAGCGGCATGGGCATCCGAAACCCCTATAATTTCCAGATCATCCGCGACGAGCTCGAGGTCCCGATGTTCGTCGACGCCGGCATCGGCACCGCCTCCGACGCCGTCCTGGCCATGGAGCTGGGCTGCGACGGCGTCCTGCTCAACAGCGCGATCTCCGGGGCCAAGAAGCCGGTCATCATGGCAGACGCCTTCAAAAAAGCCGTCGAAGCCGGCCGCGCTGCTCATCTGGCCGGGCGGATTCCGCGTAGGTTTTATGCGAAGGCGTCCTCGCCGACCGAGGGTGTGGTGGAGTGGCAGGGGGAGTGATGATCTGAGAAGAGTACAATGTTCAGGAACCGCACACCAAACCCCAAGGCAAGCCTTGCACGGTCAAGCCGCATAAAGGGCTGGACGGGCGCTGGGCTCCGCGGGCAGCACGGTCAACCCGCATAAACAAGCAGCCGCTCCGCCGAGAGCCCGCTGTACCAAGGAGCTTCAATGACCCTCCCAAAACTCCAGATTATCACAAATCTCGAGCAGGCCACCGAAGCCACGGGCTCCCTACAACGCACCGTGAAGAGCGCCCTCGAGGCCGGCGCACGCCTCATCCAACTGCGCGAAAAATCCCTGCCCGACCAGGACCTCCTCGACCTCGCCAACACCCTCGTACCCTTGGCCCACGAGCATGACGCCAAGCTCCTCATCAACACCCACGCCGATGTCGCCCGCCAAGCCGGCGCCGACGGCGTCCACCGCCCCGCAGACGGCCCCTCGGTCGACGAGCTGCGCCGCCACCTTGACCCCCGGATCGACTCACAGGCCATCGTCGGCGTCTCCACCCACTCACTCGCCGAGGCCCGCGCCGCCGCAGAGCAGGGCGCCGACTACATCACGCTCAGCCCCATCTTCGAGTCCGCCTCCAAGCCCGGCTATGGGCCGGCCCTCGGCCTCGACGCGCTCGCGCGGGTCTGCGGCGCGGTCGACATCCCGGTCTACGCCCTGGCGGGCGTGACGCCCGCTCGGGTCGCGGCTTGTCTGGAGGCTGGGGCTTATGGGGTGGCAGTGATGGGCGGGGTGATGCGAGCCAAGGAGGTGGGTGTGGTTGTTGAGGAGTATTTGGGGATTCTTGGTTCTTGAGGCACCCCTCAAACCCCCAAAATTCCCCTCGCCACATCCGGCGTCGCAATCTCACGCCCTTGCTCGCGCGCATACTCGACGACCTTCTCCACGAGCTGCCAACTCCCCTCGGCGAGCACGCCCTTCTCGACGAAGATATTATCCTCCAGTCCCACCCGAACGTGGCCACCCATATCGACGGCTTTATAGGCCAGCGGCAGCTCGTAGCGGCCGATGCCGGCGACCGACCAGGTGCTGGAGTCGGGGATCATGTCGACCAAAAACTCGAGGTTCTCGGGCCGGCCGCCCATCCCGCCGGGCATGCCGAGCACGAAGTCGAAGTGCAGGGGCTCGGCGAGCAACTCCTCGCCGACCAGGCGCATGGCGGTGTCGACCATACCGGTGTCGAAGATCTCGATCTCGGGGGTGATGTCGTAGTTCTGGAGCCGCGCGGCGATCTGGCGGATCATCGGCAGCGAGTTCATGAAGACCCCGTCGCCGAAGTTGACCGTCCCTGTCGTCAGCGTGGCCATATCCGGGCGCAGATCGAGCGCCTCGATGCGCTCTTCGACCGACATGCCCACCGCGCCGCCGGTGGAGAATTGCACCAGGATGTCGCTTCGCTCGCGGATCTTGTCCAAGATCTGCGCGAAGACCTCGCGCGCCTGGGTCGGCGTGCCGTCGGCCTCCCGGCCGTGCACATGCACCATACTCGCGCCGGCCTCGCGGCAACGCACCGCCTCCTCGGCGATCTCCTCGGGCGTATACGGCACGTTCGGATTATGCTCGCGCATCGTCTCGGCGCCGACGATCGCGGCGGTGATGAACAATGGCTTCGCCATATCGCTTCCTCGTTCTGTTCTGGGCTGCATTGCCGTCTTGCCGCCCCTCCCCGGATTCTGGGGAGGTGCCTTGCGCGTCGTTCAGCGCAAGGCGGAGGGGGGCCGCGGACCACTCGCACTTCCTCTCCTCTCAACCTTTCTGCAATTCTTTAGGCACCACGCACGTCCCACTGGCACGACACACCACCACCGGCTCGTCGAGCACGTGGGCCTGCGAGGGCTGGTCGGGGTTTCCGGTCAGCTCGATGACCTTGCGCGCCTCGAAGCTCATCTTGCGGCTGGTATTTCCCATATCGGTGATGTGTCCGACCACCTCGAGGTAGTCGCCGGCGGTGACCGGGGCCAGGAATTCCACGTCGTCGTAGGCCCGGAACAGCCCCTCGTCGCCGTCCTGGCGAATCAGCAGCTCGGTGGCCACATCCCCGAACAGCTTGAGCACCCACGCCCCGTCGACCAGATCGCCGGCGTAGTGGGCCTGCTCCATGCCGACGCGGATTCGGATCATGACTTCGTCGTTCATTTTCGAGGCTCCTTCGGTACTGGTGGTTTAGCTATCAAGTGATTTGTAGTGGGCTGGCGGCGATGGGGCAAGGTGCAAGAACGACAAAAGGGCGCCGTGGTACGTATTTAGCGCCCCGAGCCATGTGATTGGCTCGGGGCGCTACTATTTGC
>JBKGZI010000529.1:0-3721 GCA_046545675.1 Persicimonas sp. | reverse complement strand
AACGCCGTCGAGCCGCATGAACATGAAGTCTACCGATCAACGCCGATCACACCCACACCCGGGGGTGTGTTCATCGGCGGTAGGTTGGCGAGAGACCCCCTCCCCGCTTTTGCCGTCCAAAAGTGGGGAGGATCAAGGGGGCCTCTCCTTGATCCTCTCCCTCCCTTCGCTGTCGCTACGGGTGGAGAGGGAGTTCATCGCCAACCCTCGGCTGATGAACACACTCAACGCCCGGCCCAGCCGGTTTGTCCAAGTCCGGTCATTCACCGCCGTGGTGCAGCCACCACCGACGGAGATCTTAGGCGCATCTGCAGCCGTGATTATGCTATAAGGTACAGTGAAGGAAATCTGCTGCCTTACGACAGTATTGTGCGTGTATGCAGCGTTTGAGACACACGCAAATGTTCTTGGTTCTTGGTTCTTGGTACTCGAGTTGCTGGGGCCATTCGCCCAATCTCGGCTCTAATGCCTTTCGGAGGGCGTTGCAGGCGGGTCAGGCGCCAAGCTTCAGCAAACGAACACTAAGAACCAAGAACGTGAACGTCAGGCAACCAAGTGGCGTCGCGGCGCTTGCTTTTCGAAAATCAGAAATTGAACATCACGCTAACCAACGGATCCGATGAACATTTCTGCCGTCTCCACAGTGGCACGAGCTCTAATCGCAGCGGTCGCTCTGGCCGCCATCAGTTGTGCGAGCGCACCCAACGTCGGGGTGCGCCCGGCTTTCGAGAAGAAGCAGATCCCGCGCATCGCGGTGGTGCCGTTTTATGCGCTGGGCAGCTTCAGCCTCTCCGACGAGCAGATCAACGCGGTGATCGAGGCCAGCGAGCAGAGCGCGATCGACGCGCTTCGTGAAGACGGCTTCGAGGTGGTCGAGCCGCGGGCGTTTCGCCAGCATTTGACCGAGCACGACATCGCCGACGAGTTCGACGACGGCGTCTTGCTGCGCTCGTCGTTGTCGAGTTACTTCGAGCCGGCCGACGCCTCCGAGGCCCAGGACGCGCTCGAAGTCGAGACGATCCGGCGCCTCTACGAACGAGACGAACTGCCCGCCGAGGCCCTACTCTTCGGCGAGGTTGTCTACCACACCGAGACCAATTGCCGGGTCGACCCGACCGAATACAACCCGCAGGCCGACGTCCATCGCACGGGCTCGGCCGCCGACGCCGCTACCTCCGGCGAAGCCTCGCCATGCGTGGTCAGCCACTTCCAGGCCAAGCTCGTCTACGCCCCCACCGGCGAGACGATGTGGTTCAACCAAAAGCTCCTGCAGACCCACCTCGACGCGCCGGACGCCGACGTCGACCGCGACCGCGAAAACCTCGCGCTCACCATCCAGCGCACCCTGGGCGGCGCGCACGGCATCGCCGCCTTCCGCGGCCCGTCCCGTCAGACGCGCACCGCCGACAACGACCAGGCCAAGCTCGACGAAGACGACGAGGGCGAGGGCGAGGACAATTAATTGATCGGTGCCAGGCCATCTTGGCCTGGGTCCAGGGCTGGAAGCCCGGGCACCGTATTGGAACTGTCACAGCTCGATCCGCCCGATCGGCTGGATGCGCAGCGCCGGGTCGAGCTCCTGGTAGGACAAGACCACTGCCTTGGGGATCTCCAAGGATACCAACTTGCGCACATAGCGTCGCACCCGCTGGTCGGTCAGGATAATTGGCTCGCGGCCGGAGTCGACGTCGTTGGCGACCTGCTCGCGGACCGCGGCCATCAACTTTTGGGTGACGTCGGGCGGAAGCGCCAGGAAGTTGCCCTCGTCGGTCTGGCGGATCGCGCCGCTGACGGTCTCCTCGACCTCCCGGTCGACCACGTAGACCACCACGCTTCCGTCGGCGCCGGCGTATTTGTGGGTGATGTAGCGGCTCAGCCCGCTGCGCACCTCCTCGGTGAGCGCGACCGGGTCTTTGACCTGCTGGGCGCGGTCGGCGAGCACCTCGAGGATGCGCGGCAGGTTCCTCAGCGAGACGCCCTCCTCGGCCAGCCGTCGCAGGATGTCGGTCAGCTCGGGCAGCGCGATGAGCTTGGGGACGACCTCCTGGACGGTCGCCGGGTACGGCCCCTCGAGCTGGTCGAGCATCTGCTGGACCTGCTGCAGCCCCACGAATTCGCGCGCGTTGTCCTTGAGGGCGCCGGTGACCCTCAGCAGGATATAGCCGGCCACGTCCCAGGTGGTATAGCCGGCCGACTCGACGGTGTCGCCATCGGCCGCGTCGATCCAACTGGCCGGCTGACCGGTCACCGGGTGTGTGGCCGGCTGAGCGGCGATCTCGAAGACGCTGAGGCTATCGGGCTCCTCATTGCACAGCACCCGTCCCTGGGGGATCTCGGCGGTGTCTACGGGCACCTCGTCGATGCTGACGACGAATTGACGCGCGTGGCAGCGACCCGAGCCCGCCCGAACCCGCACACCGGGCACTTTGACGCCGAGCTCGTGGAAGACGCCCTCTCGCATCGACGGGATCATATTGCGCAGCCACGCCTCGCGCTCCTCGCTCATCTCGGCGGCCAGCGCCTTGCCGATCTCGAGGCTCAACGGGGTCACCGCCGGGATCATCGCCCTGGCCTGGCGGGCGCCGGATTTGGCCTCCTGCTCGACCTCCTCGACCTGCTCGGCCTCCTCCTTAGTCAGCGCCCCGGCCTCGGTATGCTCCGAGCGCATCAACCCCCAGGCGGCCAAGCCCACGCAGCTTCCCATCACCACAAACGGCAGCGTCGGAAGTCCGGGCACCACCGCCAGCACCCACAGCAGGCCGGCGGCGATGGCGATCGCTTTGGGCTGGGCGATGATCTGCGAGAAGATGTCTCCGCCCAGGTGGTCGGCGTCCTGGTCGTCGGAGGACACGCGCGTGACGATGATGCCGGCGGTCGTCGAGATCAGCAGCGCCGGGATCTGGCTGACCAGGCCGTCGCCGATGGTCAGCAGCGTATAGATCGAGGCGGCCTCCCCGGCCGACATGCCGTTTTGCATGATCCCGATGATCATGCCGGCGATGATATTGATGGAGGTGATGATCACGCTGGCGATGGCGTCGCCCTTGACGAACTTCATGGCGCCGTCCATCGCGCCGTAGAGTTGGCTCTCCTTTTGGACCAGCGAGCGCCTGCGGCGCGCCTCGTCCAGGTCGAAGGCGCCGGCGCGCAAGTCGGCGTCGATGGACATCTGCTTGCCGGGCATCGCGTCCAGCGTAAAGCGCGCGGCGACCTCCGAGACGCGCTCGCTGCCCTTGGCGATGACGATGAATTGGATCAGCGTCAGGATCAAAAAGATCACCGCGCCGACCACGAAGTTGCCCGACACCACGAACTCGCCGAACGACTCGATCACCTCGCCGGCGTCGGCGTCGAGCAGGATCAGCCGGGTCGACGACACGTTCAGCGCCAGCCGAAACAGCGTCGTAATCAGCAACAGCGCCGGAAACGCGCTGATCTTGAGCGCGCTGGGGATATACAGACTCACCATCAGCAGCGTCACCGCCATGGTGATATTCAAGGTCAGCAGCAAGTCGAGCAGGAAGGTCGGCAGCGGCACGATCATCATCCCGATGATCCCCACCACCAAAAACGCCAGGCCCAGGTCGCTATACTTGGTCAAAAACTGCTTGATTCCGCCATCTCCAAACGATGCCATTTCGTCTCCATAGTCCGCGAAGCATCCAAAGCTTCCCCTACTATGGTTTTCGGCAGAGACGGCCGAATCGTTGCGTACTTTTTT
>JBKGZI010000528.1:0-3725 GCA_046545675.1 Persicimonas sp. | reverse complement strand
CAAGAACAGGTGCGTCTGCTCGAGACGATACGAAAAGCCTGGCACGATTCGTAAATTACAAAATCTCCGTGATTGCACTTAGTGGCCCTCGTACTCCGGGTCGCGACGCTCGGCGAAGGCGGCGAAGGCCTCGCCGAGATCTTTCGACTGCAAGAACGCGCTATTCCAGGTCGCCACGTACTCGAGGCCGGCCTCCTCGGAGGCATCTTTGCAGTAGTTGAGCACCCGCTTGGCGCCCTGGACGGCCAGGGGCGCGTTGGCGCAGATTTGCTCGGCGATGGCGTTGGTGCCGGCGTCGAGGGCCGCGCGGTCGGCGAAGACCTGCTCGACGAGGCCGACGCGCTCGGCGAAGTCGGCGTCGTAGTCGCCGGCGGTGAACGCCATCAGCCGCGTAGCACCCTCGCCGATGATCCCCGGCAGCCGCTGCAAGGCGCCCACGTCCGGGGTGATCGCGATGCGCGGCTCGCGCAGGCTGAATTTGGCGTCGGCGGTGCAGACCCGGATATCGCAGGCGGCGATCATATTGACCCCGCCGCCGATGCACCACCCGTCGATGGCGGCGATGACCGGCTTGCGGCACTTGGCGATGGCCGTAAACGCCTGCTGCCACTCCCGAATGAGCGCGTGCAGCTCGGTGCGCTCCTTGGCCATATTCTGCCCGGCGACCATCGGCATAAACGTCTGAGCGCTCGCCTGCAGGTCGAGCCCGTAGGTGAAGTGGTCGCCGCGGCCGCGCACGATGACGGCCCGAATATCGTCTTCCGCGTCGAGCGCCTCGAAGACTCCCGGCGTCTCGCGCCAAAACGCCGGCCCCATCGCGTTGCCCTTGCCCGGGCCGATGAGCTCGACGGTGGCGACGTGTCCATCGATTGATACGGCGAGTGATTCCAAGCTGTCGAAGTCTTGCATGTCTTCCTCGGTGGTAGGGGGGAATTAAGGTCGAATGTGGTGGGGAGTGTCTCAGCTATTGGGAGGGTCGCACAAGAAGCGAAAACCGCCTCGATCGAGTGCGACGCTCATCGTCTCTGCCTACCATGACGCGTTGTTGCGCATAGGTTATGCTCACGCGAGAGTTCGCAATTCACACAAGGAGAGAGAGCACAATGAATAATGCAAGAATGATGGTGGCAATCGGTTTGATCCTCGGCGGTGCAGCGATCTTTTCGACGGCCTGTGAGTCGAAGCCGGATGAGAAGGCCGAGCCGGCCGAGCCGGCCGAGTCAGCCGAGCCGGCTCCGGCTCCAGAGGAGGCCGAGACGGCGGAGCAGCCGGAAGAAGACACCTCGACCGCGGCGAGTCTGGAGTTCCCCGAAGGTTGGACGCGTGTCGAGCCCGACGGATTGTCCGACGAGCAAAAGTCTCGGCTCGACAGCGCACAGAAGGCTCAGAAGGCGCTCGGTCAGACCCTGATGGGCGAGCTCTCCAGCGCCATCGAGGGTGAAAACTACGTCCGTGGCGTGGAGGTCTGCAAACAGGCGGCCCCCAAGATTGCCAAAGAGGTCTCGACCGAGCACGACCTCGAGATTGGGCGCACGTCCTTCAGGATACGAAACCCCGACAACGCCCCGCGTGACTGGGCCGAGCCGGTCGTGCGCGAGCGCGTCGAAGAGCAACTCGTCTTGACCGGCCCCGACGGGCAGCTTGGCTATATGGCGCCCATTCAGATGGCCGCGCTCTGCACCAATTGCCACGGCACCGAGGAGCAGATCCCGGCCGAGGTCGAGGAAATCTTGGCCGAGGAATACCCGCAGGACGAAGCGACCGGCTTCGAGGCCGGAGAGCTGCGCGGGTGGTTCTGGGCCGAGGTCGCTTCTGCGCCTTAGCCAGGAGGCGCACCTCCGAGAAGATACTCGCGAGCAGCTGCTGCCATCTTTCGAGCAGTTGGTCGATACCGTAGTCGCAGCACTCAGGAGCGAAGATCCAGCGCTCGATCCTGATTCGGTCGAAGGTGTTGACCACGACGGCCGGTCCTCCGTCCTGGTGACCCAGCGACAATCCAAAGAAGGCGAGTGGGGGTGTAGTTTTTTTCGCTTGTGACGACTTTGGCCGCTGATAGTCTCAAATGTGCAAACTGATTGATCTTGCGCTGGAGACTCATATGCGACGCCAATTCGATTCGTTCGTCATCGTCATTCTTCTGGCCGCCTTCTGGCTGCCTGGCTGCTCGAGCGACGGCGATACCGATAGCGAGACTCACTGGCAGTCGGACGCGCTGCAGGCGTGTCGAAGCGACTCGGACTGTGTTGGCGATCGCTCCTGTTTTTGCGGGGTGTGCACGTCGTCGTGCGACGTCCAAGACGAGTGCGCGCAGGTCGATCCTGCCGCAACATGTACGGCGCCTGACGAGAGTGTGTGCAGCCAGCAATTCGCCAGCCAGCGGGGAGCGTGCTTCGAGTCGTGTCAGACCGACGCCGAGTGCGCGCAACGCGACCCCAAGCTGCAGTGTGTCGGCGGGTTCTGCGTGGGGCCCCAACGATCGACGCCGCCAGACGCCGGTGACGCCGGTGACACCGACGACGCCCCTGAAAGCGGCCTCGTGGAGCCGCGGCTGTGCGGCGACGGCGTCGACTGCTGCGCCCCGGAGGTCGAGGCGCTGTTGAATATCCCGTACACCGGCGACGAGGGCGTGGGGCCAAACGCTATACCCGACTCGGTCCCGTTTCGCGTCTACAACGGCGCGCAGCTCGATCGCAACGCGGTGACCGAGGGCACTTGGGTGGGTATGCGTACGCTCGACCAATCCGAGACGATCGAATGCCCGGGCAACGCGACAGAGCTCAGCCTGCCCTGCGAGGTCGACCAGGTCGGCGTCTTCGAGACGACCGACGGCACCACCGTGGAGTTCGTGATCGGTCTGCCTGCAAGCGTACTCGATGGTCTGCCCACGCAGGTCGCGGCCGAGATCGACACCACCGACGGCCTCGCGATTCGACACGCCGACGACGATACGTTGATTCTGGGCAACGGAGGCCCTCATACGACTGCTATAAACATGGAGTACCGACGCACCTTCTCCGGATTCGAGCTCACGCTGCCCCCAGCAGACGATATGAGCACGGCGCGCTGTCTGGCGGAACCGGACTTCTGCAATCGACTGCTACGCATCGACACGCTCGAGCTCCACGCCGACGCCGATCACGAGGTGGCCCCGGGCGAGAGCCTGGCGTTTACGGCCGGCGGCGTGAACTACCGGCTGTGGCATGTGGTGTCGATGCAGAGAAACGCCGATCCAGGATGGGGAACCGGCGAGGCAGAATGCAGCGACGGCACGCCGCCGAGAGCTTCGTTCGTCGTGGCGAGGGATGGTCAATGAACGTCAAGATCCTCATCGACACGCTGATCCAGCAGACCACCGTGCTCATCGCCCAGCTTGCGACCACCGCCGGCATTCGGGCGCCGCTGGCGCATGTCGCCAACCAGATCTTTTTGGATCTATCGAACGAGCTCGAAGCCCAAGGAGTGACCCGCAAGGTCGCCGCCGACATGTTCGGCCTGGCGCTTCGCTCCTACCAGCTCAAGATCCAGCGCCTCTCCGAGAGCCTCACCGAGCGCGACCGCTCGCTGTGGGAGGCGGTGCTCGACTACATCCGCGACCAGGAAATGGTGCGCCGCGTCGATGTCTTGACCCGCTTTGCCCACGACGACGACTCCAGCGTCAAGGGTATCCTGCGCAGGGTGATCGCAAAGTCAGTGTAGCGGTGATGATGTGATCAGGGCGATGGATC
>JBKGZI010000527.1:0-3729 GCA_046545675.1 Persicimonas sp. | reverse complement strand
ATCAGTTGTATCAGCATATCAGCATATCAGCGTATCAGCGTATCAGCGTATCAGCATATCAGCGTATCAGCGTCATCCGCGGAGCCCGCGCGAGATTGTCGTGGACCACGTGGAAAAAGTGGGGAGACATCGAGGTGCCAACCACCCTACAAGCCTGCCCTGGTTGATCAGCGTCGAGCCGGCGCGATTCGCCACTATGGATTCGGCTTGGAAATTCGATCGGGAATCTGGTTTTGTTGCCGCGAAGCCACACATTCCCATCGACGGTCACCGGACATGACGCGCCTACTTTCTGCCATCGTCTCCTGCACACTCATGATCGCGGCTGCGGCCGCATGCTCGGGCCCCGATGGCGGCAACACACGCTCGGGCGTGGCGGACGCCGGCACCGACGCCGACGGAAGCATCGGCGGGCAGGACGCTGGCACGGACGCCGCCGAGTTGCCGCTGCCCTTCGAGGTGCCAGGGGAGTGCGCGTCGGTCGAGGCGACCATGGCGCCGGCCGAGACGTGCGCGGCCATCCGGCCAGATCGCCTGCCCGAGGGGCTGCTGGAGAAGCTATGGGTTCGCGGCGACACGTTCGTGGGGATCGACCTGGTCCGGAGCGTGGCCGGCGAGCTCGTCACGCTCAACGGTCCGCAGCAGTCGCTATCCGATATGCGCACCGTGTGGGGCTGCGACCAGGAGTGGTGGGCGGCCGGCGAGCGCGGGCGGATCTTTCGACACACCGGCGACGGCTTCGAGCGCTTCGATCTTCCTGAAAGCGTCAGCGTACGTGCAGGCCATGGCTGCGGCGACGAGGTGATCGTCGGCGGTGCGGGCCTGTGGCGTCGCGCACCGGACGGCGGCGCCTGGGAGTTGTGGGCCGATCAGGCCCGCTGGGATCCCGACAACGGACTGGGCGATCAGCCCATCGACGAGGTCATCGATATCATTCGACGCGGCCCGTGGCTGTACGCGCTGGACAATTACGGATCGGGATACGTCCACAACTTACAGCAGGGCCCAGACTGGTCGTACCACGAGCGCTCCGACGACGTGAACTCGGACGTGTTCCTGCGCTCGGACGGTCGCGGCTTTACGCTGCACCACGGCTTCGGCCTGTACATGGACCTCACCGTCGACTGGGACGAGGAGGGCTACCGCGACATCCCGCTCACCGACACCTCGTGGGTGCTGCAAGTCAGCGATACCGATTATTGGTTGGTCGGCCGGCGCAGCACCGTGCGTCGCATCGATGGGGACGGGTGTACGCGCTATGAGGTGCCGAGCGACGACTATGCCAGCGTCTCCTTTAACCATGCCACCAGAGACGGGGCGTGGCTGTGGATGTCGGCGTGGTTGAGCGATCCGGACACTGGAAGCAGCGCCCCGGCGCTGGTCGCCTTCGATCGCGACCAGGGGTGGTGTGTCTTTGCGAACGAGCAATGATTTGTATCGAGCGCAATCCATTGAGGTTGTTGAGCCGTCGAATAGCAGGTCTTGCAGGTCGATGACGACCACGACCACGACCACGGGAAGCGACCTAATTCGCCGGGAGTCGGGGTGGCGGCTTGTAGGGTGCCAACCACCCTACAAGCCTGCGCGTCGGACGAGTGATGGCTCCTCGCCCGGGTATCAGGCCGGCGAGCGGGATAATGTGATATCGGGACAGATGGGGCTCAAGGCTCGAGCGCCCACACCACGATATCACGCGAGCCGTTGCTGGTCAGCGAGGTGCCGCCGAAGTCGGTTGTCTCGCTGAAGTAGCCGGTGGCGTAGATGTGGCCGTCGGGGGCCACGGCCAGCTCGTGGCCCAGCGCGTCGTCGGTGCCGGGGGCGCGTTGGGCCCAGATGAACGCGCCGGTCTGGTCGAAGCGGGTCACGAACATATCAGCGCCGTCGCCGGTGGAGGTCTCGCCGTCGCCGAGGTCGGCCTCTTCGAAGACCTTGCCGGTGACCAATAGATCGCCGTCCGGGGTGGGCTCGATGCGGGCGAGTTGGTCGGTGCCCGCGCCACCGATGGAGGTGCTCCATCGGTGGGAGCCGTCGGTGTCGAACTGCGCCACGACAATATCGCGGCCTCCGTTCGAGCCCACGGTGCCGCCGCCAAAATCAGCGCCGTCCGTCACCGAGCCCACGAGTGTGACTGTCTCACCCGCCGCGAGCTCCGAGCCGCGGTCAAAGTCGGAGCCGCCGAAGCGCTGGCTCCACAGGTGCTGGCCGGAGGCGTCGAGCTCGAGCAGAAAAATGTCGGATCGTCCGGCGCTGTCGAGCGCACCGCCGCCGAGGTCGACGCTGTCGATGAAGTTGCCGGTCACCCAGAGGTGGCCATCGGCGTCGACTCCGACGTCCGACCCGGTCACCCGCGCGCCGCCGCCCATCGTGGTGCTCCAGGCGAGGTCGCCGCCCGGCCGATACTTGACCAAGAAGATGTCGCTATTACCACCGACGCCGTCGGTCGAGGTCACCGCGCCTGCGCCGAAGTCGACCGTGCCCGCGAAATTACCCACCCCGTAGATATTGTCGGCGTTGTCGAGCACGAAGCCGTAGACGCCGTCGGAGCTGGTATCGCCGAAACGCCGGCTCCATAAATGCGCGCCGCTCGCGTCGAATTTTGCAATGAACGCGTCGGCGCCGCCGGCACTGGCGAGGGTGGTATTATTGTCGAGCTCGAGCGTGCCGTAGAAGTAGCCGCTCACCAAGATGTTGTCGGCGCTGTCGACCGCGACGTGAAACGCGACGTCGTCACCGTTGCCGCCAAATTGCTTCGCCCAGAGCACGGATCCGCCGGCGTCGAGCTTGACCAAAAAGATATCGCCGCCGGTGGCGGTGAATGTATCGGCGCCGAATGTGGCGGTGTCCCGAAACATCCCCACTGCCAGCACATTGCCTTGGCTGTCGGTGGCGATGCCGTAGCCGAGGTCGAATTGCACGCCACCGAATCCCAGCGCCCAGCGCGTCGCGCCGGTGAGGATTCGGCAGTTCTCGTCGCACCCGTCCCCGGGCACGAGATTGCCGTCGTCGCACTCCTCGCCGGCCTCGAGCACGTCGTTACCGCATATAGGGCCGCTGTCGGCGTCGACGTCCTCGCCGGAGTCGAAGACGTCGCGAGCGTCGGTGACGTCGACGCTCGCGTCGGAGGTGGCGGGGGCGGCAACGCGCGTGTCCTCGACGTCGGATGCGTCGGCGACGTCAGCCACGTCGGCGACGTCAGCCACGTCGGTGACATCAGCGCCCGCATCATCGGGCGTGGGCGACTGGGCGGTGTCGTCGTCACACGCCCAGATGCTCAGACACACGACCACTGCGAGAAATTTTAAGACGCCAATTCTCATCGAGTTCTCCAGTCAGACTACAAAACGCAAAACGAAGCCACACGAACCGCGTCAGCGGTGGCGGCGCCATCGGCGAGCTCGCACGCCGACCATGAGCAGGAAGAGGCCGGCGACCCAGCCGACATCGCTGGCGGTGGGCGCACCCGAGGCCGTGCAACCGCAGCCATCCTCGACCGCAGCGCCGCTGGAGCGGGGAGTGTCATCGGCGTCGAGGGGGTCGGTGCCCTCGTCGAGCTCCACACCATCGGCCACGCCGTCGCCGTCGGTATCGGCGACCAGGGGATCGGTGCCGTTGTCGACCTCGTCGCCGTCGTCGACGCCGTCGCCGTCGGTGTCGGCGACCAGGGGATCGGTGCCGTTGTCGACCTCGTCGCCGTCGTCGATGCCGTCGCCGTCGGTATCCGCCTCGTTG
>JBKGZI010000526.1:0-3745 GCA_046545675.1 Persicimonas sp. | reverse complement strand
GAAAAGGCATCCTCGAGCCCCAAGCCTCAAGCCCCAAGCCCCAAGCCCCAAGCCTAGTGGCGAAGGATATCCGTGGGGGCGCAAACGACGCGAACCATATAAATTCCCCGTGAGTTCACTGACTCATAGACACATGCTGCTGCAACTATCACCGCCGCCTTTGCGCAGGCAGACCTCGCCGGTGGTGGCCCGTGTCAGAACCTCCCACTCTTCTGCCTCGAAATTAAAGCGCGCCAGGTCGTCGACGATACCGCAGTCGGTCTAGCCGCCCATCATATAGGCGCCTGTGGGGCCGGAGACGAAGACGTGCGCGTTTCGCCGCTCGGGCGACTCCGGGTCGATGATCGTGAAGTCGGCGGGGAAGTCGCAGAATCCGTTGGCGGGCTTGTTCCACACGTCGCCTTCGAAGTGCTCGGTCCACTCGCCGGTCGCCGGGTCGAGCGACCAGGTGTCGTTGCGGTTGCCCAGCGTCTTGCCGTCGACGTTGCCGGCATCATGGCCGGCAAAGAGCACGTAGCGCTGGTTGACCGGATCGTAGCTCCAGCCCGCCCAGAATCGGCCGGCCGGACGGTCGGTCGACTCTGCGCCGAGCTCCTCCCACTCCGGCTCGTCGCCGTCGTCGCGCCACGCCCAGGCGTCGTCGAAATATTCGACGTCGCCGGTAAATGCGCTGTCGTCACCGCCGCCGTAGACGACGAGCTGCGACTGGTCGTCGTCCCACAGGGCCGAGCTCCAAAGCCGCGGCTCGGGCCCCGCTTGGGTGGGCGTCACTTCGGTCCATGTATGGGTCGACAGGTCGAGCTCCCAGACGTCGTTCGACGGATCGATATCGACCACCGAGCTGCCCTGATTGCCGCCGAAGACCAACATTCTGCCGGCGGGATCGTAGACCGCCGCGTGGTTCAGACGCGCCGGCGCAGGCCCACCGCTGGTCTCGATTTCACTCCACTCGCCGGAGTCCATATCCAGGGCCCAGGTGTCGTCGAGCGGGCCGTTGGCTCCGAGTCCGCCGTAGACGATGACGCGATTTTCAGCGGCGTCGTAGATGGCGGTATGGCGGGTGCGCCCGGGCGGCGTCGCGGCCGAATCGAGCTTGCTCCACGAGTCGCAGTCGACGTCATAAGCCCAGGTCGTGGTCTCGTAGGTGCGCTCGGGAAAGTCGCAATTCTCGGGAATCCCCAGGCTGCCGCCGAAGATGACCACCGTGCCGGCCGAGCCGTCGTCTGCCGACACGAAAGCGCCTGCATGCTCGCTGAGTTGCGGCGGGCGCTCTCCCGTGGGCTCCCCACATTGGCTCCCCGTGTCAGTCGAGACATCGCCACCGGCGTCCACCCCAACGGTGACGCTGTTTTCGCTGCCGTCACTGCTGGTGTCACCGCACGCGCCGAGGATCAGAAGGGTGGAGAGAAGGGCCATACGAATTCGGCCGGAAGTGAGTTTCTTCATCGGGGTAGATCTCTTCGAGTTATAGCTTGGTCGATAGTTGGAAACTACTGCATGGTGACTAGTTGATCAATTCGCGGAATCAGATAGAACGTGGCGCTCATAGCCGTGACGATCGGCCATGCGACAGAACCTTTCATTTCTAGTGGAGAAGACGATGTCCAGACATTTCGCAGACGCAGACGGCCTCTACGAACAGCGAGACCCGGAGACCGAGGGCTTCGTATTCAACCAGACGATGCTGCGCATCAAGTCCCCGAAGGCCTCGCTGGCCTTCTACACGAAGGTGTTGGGGATGACGTTGGTCAAGAAGCTCGACTTTCCGGACATGGAGTTCAGCCTCTACTTCCTCGCCGTGGTCGACGACGACAGCCAATGGTCGGCCGACGAAGACGAGCGGCTCGTACAGACCTTCTCACGGCCGGCGCTTCTCGAGTTGACCTATAACTGGGGCGACGAGGACGACGACGGCGTCGAGTACCACAGCGGTAACGAGGAGCCCAAAGGCTTTGGCCACATCGGTTTTGGCGTGCCCGACCTCGACGCCGCCTGCGAGCGCTTCGACGAGCTGGGCGTCGACTTCGTCAAGCGGCCCGAGGGCGGCAGCATGAAGGAGATCGCCTTCATCCAGGACCCGGATGGCTACTGGATCGAGATCTTCGAGCCGGGGCGCTTGCCGGATGCCCTGGAGTCGCATCTGGGCTGAGCGGAGTTCGCGAGCCGGAGGGGCCGTGGATGGCGCATGTTCAATCGAAGGTCAACGCGCCGTCGGCGATGGGTGAGAATCGGTAGAGCAGGCTGTCCAAAAAGTAGTTTTGGTAGAGTCGCCACGGCAGTCGCTCGCCCTGGTTGGGCAGCTCGTCGAGCGCGCGCAACACGTAACCGGAGTTGAAGTCGATGAGCGGCACGTCGGCGTCTTCGTCGGCAGGAAGCCGAGGCACGCAGACGCCGTGGTCGTGCTCGTCCATATACTCGAGGAGCCGGCACGTCCACTGGCTGATGAGCTCACACTTGAGCGTCCAGGAGGCGTTGGTGTAGCCCAGCGACATCACGGCGTTGGGCACGTTGCTGAGCATCGCCCCCTTGTACATGGTCTCTTGGCCGGGGTCGACGACTCGTCCGTCGACCTCGATGGTCGCGCCGCCGGCGACGACGACCTCCAGGCCGGTGGCGCTGACGACGATGTCGGCGTCGAGGTGGTCTCCCGAGCGCAGCACGATGCCCGTCTCGTCGAAGTTCTCGATGTGGTCGGTGACGACCGAGGCGTTGCCGTCGCGCAGCGCGTCGAACAAGTCGTCGTCGGGGACAAAGCACAGGCGCTGGTCCCAGGGGTCGTAGCTCGGGTTGAAGTGGGTGTCGACGTCGACCACCTCGCCGATCGCCTCGCGCACCAATTTGGTGATGTAGTTGCGGGCGCTCTTCGGCATCCGTCGCGAGTATTGGTAGAAGAGCATCAGGCGCAGGATATTCTTCCAGCGGGTCAACGCGGCGCCGACCTTGTCGCCGAAGATACGCGTCGCCCACTCGGAGATGACGTCATCTTCGGGCACCGACATCACGTAGCTCGGCGAGCGCTGCAGCATGGTCACATGCGCCGCGCTCTCGGCCATCGCCGGCACCAGCGTGACCGCGGTCGCCCCGCTTCCGATGACGACGACCTTCTTGTCCTCGTAATCGAGGTCCTCGGTCCACAATTGCGGGTGGATCAGCTCACCTTCGAAGCGGTCGGCGCCGGCAAATTCGGGCATGTGGCCGCGGTCGTAGCGGTAGTAGCCGGTGCAGAACCACAGCAGATCGCAGGTATAGACGTGCTCCTCGCCGGTGTCCGGCCGGCGAGCGACGACGGTCCAACGCGCCTCGTCCGACGACCAGCTGACTTTCTCGACCTGGCGGTTGTAGCGGATGTGCTGGTCGAGGCCGGTCTCCTCGGCGGTATCGTGCAGGTACTGCAGGATCGACGGCCCGTCGGCGATGGCCTGTGGGTCGGGCCAGGGCCGAAATGAAAACCCCAGCGTGTGCATATCCGAGTCGGAGCGAATCCCCGGATATTGGAAGAGATCCCAGGTCCCCCCGAGCGCCTCGCGCCCCTCTAAGATGGCAAATGACTTGTCCGGACATTCGGTCTGGACGTAATGCCCCGCGCAGATGCCCGAGAGACCGGCGCCGATGATCAGAATGTCGAGGTGTGGCTGCTCCATTTTTCTTTGTTCCTCTCAATGGTGTCCGGCGACTCGTCCGTCGGGCCAACGTAGCTGCGCTTGTCAATCGTCGTTCAACTAACTTTGATCGGACAGACAAAACG
>JBKGZI010000525.1:0-3773 GCA_046545675.1 Persicimonas sp. | reverse complement strand
CCGCGCTCTTCGAGCAGCTTCTCGAGCTCGTAGTGGTAGTCGAAGTGGTCCTCGATACCGCCCTTGCCGCGGCCGGTGATGAAGATCACCTCCTCAATCCCCGATTGAATGCATTCCTCGACGATCACCTGGATGGCGGGTACATCGACAATCGGCAGCAGTTCCTTGGGCACCGACTTGGTCACCGGAAGCAACCGGGTACCGAAGCCCGCCACCGGAATGACGGCCTTTCGAACGTGTTTGGTCTTCATGTTACGGGTCCTTTGGTAGTAAATTCATCGCGACGATAGCAACTGTCTCTTAGGGCGCGCAAGCCGTCGGGCCCAAGCCTGCTGAGAAATGCGTAGGCTTCACTATGAGGCGCCTTCACTGCTATAAAGGCGCGAGCATCGACATCCATGCCCCAAATTTTTGCGCTGGAAAGAACCGATGAAACAGATCCTCATCGCATGCGGCGACGTCGAGCTGTTGCGCAAGCTCGTCTCGCAACTGCCTGAAAATGTCTTCAAGCCGATCGCCACCAAGACCGGCGCCGGCATCGCAAAGAAGGTCGCCGGCCGCGATATGCCCCTGGCGGTGGTCCACGAGGAGCTCGCCGACGGCACGGCCGCGCAATTATGCGCGCAGTTGCAGCAATCGGCCAATCCTCCGTCGATCCTGTGGCTGTCGAACGGCTCGCCGCCTTCGGACGGCCCGTTCGACCGGGCGCTGAAGTATCCGGTGCCCGGCCCGGTGTTTCGAAACGCGTTGGTCAAGCTGGCGAAGCTCGGAAAAAAAGAGCAAGACATGGACAAGTGGCGCTTGTTCTTCCGCGAGCTCAAGGCCCGCCTGGAGACGGTCGACGAGCAAAATTACTTCGAGGTCCTGGGCGTGCCCACCGGGGCGCCGCACCACCGGTTGGTCAAGGCCTACGATCTGCTCAGCCAGCGCTACCACCCGGACCGCTATCGGCAATTCCGCCAGGAAAAGTGGGGCAAGGCCATCCACGAGAAGGCTACAAAGCTTTACAAGGTGATGACCGAGGCGTATCAGGTGCTCGCCGACCGCAAGCTGCGCGCCCGCTACGAAAGGGCACTCGCAGCCGGCGAGCTGCGACTCAGCCCCGAGGAGACCTCGCCGACCGACAGCGGGCCGTCCTCGCTGGTCGATATCGGTGAGACGGCCTCCTCAAAGAAGTTTTTGAAGCTGGCCCAGAGCGACCTGGCTGGCCAAAACCTTGCCGGCGCGCTCCAAAACCTGAAATTTGCTAAGAGTATGGAGCCGCAAAACACGGCCATCGCCGAAAAGATCGCCGAAATCGAAGCCAAGCTAAACGGCTGACGCCTCTTGCGGACCCGTCATCGACAGTTGGACGCCCTTACTGACAGTTGTATCCATGGCAAAGAAGAGCTCGAACCTGGTCACTCGCGTCGTCACCGCAGTGGTGTCGATCCCGATTTTACTCGCCATCATCTTTTTGGCGCCACCATGGGCGGCCTTCGCTCTGGTGACCTTCGCCGGGCTAGTCACGACCTGGGAGTATTGCTCGATGACCTACGGCGACGAGCATCGCCCGGGTAAAGTCGTCGCCACGCTTCTGTCGGGTGGCGTGGCGGCCACGTTGTACTTCGTCGATGATTTGCAGTGGTTCCTATTCGCCGTGGCGGCCAGCTTCCTGGTCATCTTTTTGCTGTTCTTATTCACCTATAAGGACCAGAAGAGAGTCACCCACCAAATCGGCTCGAGTCTGACCGGAATCCTATACGGCGGCGTGGTGTTAGCCACAATGTCGCTATTGATGCGCGACGGGGGCGACGCCGGCCCCTTCTGGTTCGTGCTGGTCATGATCGTGGTCTGGTCGTCGGATACGGGCGCCTATTTTGCCGGTAGATTCCTCGGCAAGCACAAGCTCTACGAGGCGGTCAGCCCCAATAAGACCATCGAGGGCTCGATGGGCGGCCTTCTAGCCAGTGTCGGTGTGGCGTTTTTGTTCAACGAACTCTTCGCCATGGACGCCAGTTGGGTGAGCATGGAGCTCTGGCAGGTGTTGGTGTTGGCCATTCCGGCCAATCTGCTCAGCCAAGTCGGGGATCTATGCGCCAGCCTCGCCAAGCGAGCCCACGAGGTCAAAGACAGCGGGCGGATCTTCCCCGGCCACGGCGGCATGATCGACCGTATCGACGGGTTGATCTTCGCGGCACCCTGGTTCTACTTCGTGCTCCTCTACTTCGTCGCATGAGCGACGGGAGCCGACCTTCCACCTCCGTCGTTCTCTGTCGGTGCAGGAAACCTAGTTCATGAGTATCATTTACTTCATCATCCTGATCGGTGTCCTGATATTCGTCCACGAGTTGGGGCACTTCCTCTTCGCGAAGCTCTTCGACGTCAAAGTGCTGCGATTTTCCATCGGGATGGGCCCGCGCATCTTCGGTTTCACCAAAGGCGAGACCGAATATGTGGTCTGCTGGCTGCCCCTGGGCGGCTATGTGCAGATGCTCGGCTTCGAGATGTCCGAGGTCGAGGATCTGCCCGAGGAAGACCGCGACCGGGCGTTGATGATGAAGCCTATCTGGCAACGCTCGATCATCACGCTGGCCGGCCCGGTGTTCAACCTGATCCTGCCGGTGGTCATCTACTTCGTGGCGACCATGGCCCAGGCCACCGCCCCGCCGGCGGTCATCGGCGAGGTCTTCGCCGAGACGCCCGCCGCCGAGGTCGGCCTGCAGCCCGGCGACCGCATCGTCGAGATCGACGGCGACGACATCACCTATTGGCACGAACTCACCGAGCAAATCAGCGAGGCGTGGGACCGTGAGCTCGAGGTGACCTTCGAGCGCGACGGTCAGCGCGAGACGATCTCGGTGCAGCCCGAGAAGAAGACCTCGACCGACTTTATGGGCCTTCGCGTCCAGACCTACGGCATGCTGGGCATCCACCTGCAGCCGCACGGGCCGACCGTCGGCGTCCCCGATCCGGACAGCCCGGCGGCCAAGTCGGGTTTGGAGACCTTCGACCGCGTCGAGACGATCGACGCCGCCCCCGTCAAACGATTCGACGAGCTCGACTCCAAGATACGCAATAGCGCCGGCGAGCCCCTGGATATGGTCGTGCTTCGCCGCGTGCCCATCGACGCCGATTACGGCCGCTTTTATTCGCAGCGCGTCGAGGAGCTCCAGGCCAAGCCGGCCGCTGCCGACGCTAAGAGCGCCGACGGCTACGAGCTGGGCGTCGAGCCGGTCGAGATGTTCGTCGCCAAGGTCGAGGAGGAGTCGCCCTCCGCCGAGGCCGGCCTGCAGGCCGGCGACAAGCTGGTGTCGCTCGATGGACGGGCGTATAGCAATTGGAATCTGATCAACCAACGCATCACCAACGACGTCAACGAAGAGGTCCTCGCCCAACAGGAAGAGGGCGTCGACGAGGTGCAGGTCTCGCCAGAATACGAGCTGGGCTATCTGCGCGACGGCCAGGAGTACACCACGACCCTCGCCCCTGAGGTCACCCGCTTTAAGGGCCAAGGGGACCAGGAGCGTTACCGCGTGTATATCGGCTGGGGGCATATCTCCAATCGGCTGGCGCCCGAGGAGATCGCGTTTCCGTTCTTGCCGCGCATGGCCTACGCCGCCGAGACCGGCGTCGACCGCACCGCGGAGTTCGTCGATCTGATCGTCACCGGCTTTGTCCGCATGGCCCAGGGGCGCGTCAGCCTGGACAATCTGGGCGGGCCGATCATGATCGGCGAGCTCGCCGCCGAGGCCGGCAAGGCCGGCTGGCAGCCGTTTTTGCAGATGATGGCG
>JBKGZI010000524.1:0-3783 GCA_046545675.1 Persicimonas sp. | reverse complement strand
AACCAGCCAGCCCGAAAGATATGTATGATGAAAAGGCAAGATGCCGTCAGTCCAACAACCTTGCCGACCTTTTGCGACAGCCTCGTCCCGGCCGTCGACACGATGTGACCCGTGATTCTGCGCCCATCATCCGCTATACTGCCAAATCCACATCACATACGCAGGAGAACCGGATGAAGAAGCTCATCGCTATTTTGGTCGGCCTTTCGTTCATGGCCATCGCCGCGCCGGTGACCGCTCAGTCGCAGACGAGTGACAAGCCCAAGACCCAATTCATCAAAATTGAAGGCATGGGTATCGAGGGCAAGCGCAAGGGCGGCGACGTCTTCTGGGAAAAGCACAAAGATCGCGCCGAATTCGAGCCGCTCCATAGGCTCAAGAAGGGTTTCGAGCCCAAGATCCAAGAGAGTGCAAAGAGCGCGGCACTGCAATAACGATAAGTCCGCTCGACTGTTGTTAAAACCGCTCAGATTGGCTACAAACGTGCCTCACGATCATTAGGAACAACCGTGGGCCTTTGCAGCCACTCTGAGCGGCATGACCGAATTTCTCAACATCGCCCTCTCATTCCCGACCGTCATCTTCTCGGGGATGTTGATCTTGGTCGTGATGTATTGGCTGATGGCCATCGTCGGGGCGGTCGACATCGAGCTCTTCGACTTCGACTTCGAGTTCGACGAGGTGGATGTCGATATCGACTTCGACGCCGATGTGGACGCTGATATCGACGCCGATGTCGACGCGGGTTCCCATGGCGGTTTTTTGCACGCGATGATGGCCGCCATCGGCCTGGGCCGGGTCCCGGTGACCATCATCGGCAGCATTCTGACGCTGGTGTCTTGGTTTTTGTGTTTCACCGCGGTCAATTATCTGGGGCCGATCTTGGGCACCGGGGTCTTCGTGGGGTTGGGGGTGGTCATCGGGAGCGTCATCGTGGGGCTGCCGATCACCTCCCTATTTACCCACCCGCTCAAGGGGCTGTTCGAGATCCACACCAAAACAGGCGGGCATTCGCTGGTCGGCAAGCTGTGCAAGGTCACCTCCGGGCGGGTCACCGAGACCTTCGGCCGCGGCGAGGTCGACGACGGCGGCGCCGGGCTACTGGTGTCGATCCGCTGCGAGACCGCCGGCGCGCTCACCCGTGGCTCGCGGGCGCTGCTCATCGAATACGACGCCGACGCCGAGGTCTTCTTCGTCGAGCCCTATGACGACCTGCTGGCCGACGACCCGGACGACGAATACGAAGACGAGGTGGCCTTCGAAGACCAACCGGCCGCCGCCGAAATCAAAGAGAATATCGAAGAACCCACAGCATAATCACGGTTGGACTGCGCGCTCGTCAGCTCGAGGGTGCGTCTGATCTCAGATTCGAGACAGGAGAGAGCTGATGCCAGCAATGGGTGTTGCCACACTAGTCGGAATCGTCGTCGTCGGAGTGATCCTCTTCGGCGGGATCGCCTTCTTCATCAACCGCTATATCAAGGTTGATCAGGGCCAGGCGCTGATCATCAACAAGACCGGCAACTCCGATCCGGAGGTGACCTTCAAGGGTGGATTGGTCCTGCCGATCATCCACCGCGCCGAGTTCATGGACGTCTCGTTGAAGACCATCGAGATCGACCGGCGCGGCAAGGAAGGCCTGATCTGCGCGGATAATATCCGCGCCGATATCAAGGTGACCTTCTTCGTGCGGGTCAACCAGACCGCCAAAGACGTGCTCAAGGTCGCCCAATCGGTCGGCTGCAAGCGCGCCTCGGACCACGACAAGATCGAGGAGCTGTTCGCCGCCAAATTCAGCGAGGCGCTCAAGACCGTCGGTAAGAGCCTGGACTTCGAGTCGCTGTACAACGAGCGCGTGCGCTTCCGCGACGATATCATCGAGATCATCGGCGAAGACCTCAACGGCTACGTCCTCGAGGACGCCGCCATCGACTTCCTCGAGCAGACTCCGGTCACCGACCTCGATCCCAAGAATATCCTGGACGCCCAGGGCATCCGAAAGATCACTGACCTGACCAGTGATCAGCGCTTCCGCACCAACGAATTTGCCAACAAGGCCAAGAAGGACATCGGCAAAGATGACCTCGAGACCAAGATGGCGCTGCTCGAATACGAGCGCCAGCAGGCCGAGGCCGAGGCCAAGCAGCAGCGCGAAATCGACGTCGTCCGGGCCCGCGAGCAAGCCGAGGCCGACGAGCTGTCCTCCAAGGAGCTGTCTCGAGCCGAACGCGCCAAGCTCAAGGCTCAGCAAGAGATCGAGGTCGAGAAGGTCAACAAGCGCCGCGAGGAGGAGGTCGCCGAGAAAAACCGCGAGCGCGTCATCGCCGTGGAGACCGAGAACGTCGAAAAAGAGCGCCAGCTCCAGGTCATCAGCCGAGAGCGCGAGACCGAGCTGCAGCGCATCGAGAAGGACAAGGAAGTCGAGGTCGAGAAGAAGAATATCGCCGAGATCGTGCGCGACCGCGTCTCGGTCGACAAGACGGTGGCCGAGGAAGAAGAGCGCATCCAAGATCTGCGCGTCATCGCCGAGGCCGAGCGCCAGAAGAAGGCCGCGGTCATCGCCGCCGAGGGTCAGGCCGAAGAGGCGCTGGTCAAGGATATCAAGGCCGCCGAGGCCGAAGAGCAGGCCGCCCAGCACCGCGCCAAGCAGCGCGTGGTCGAGGCCGACGCCGAGCTCGACGCCGCCGACCGCATCGCCAAGGCCAAGCAACGCATGGCCGAGGGTGTCGAGGCCGAAGAGGCCGCCCCCGGTCTGGCCAAGGTCCGCGTCAAAGAAGCCGACGCCCAGGCCAACGAGAAGCAGGGCATGGTCGACGCCCGCGTCCAAAAAGAGAAGATGCTCGCCGAGGCCACCGGCCGCGAAGAGCAGGGCATGGTCGAGATTCGCCTGACCGAAAAGCGCGCCGAGGCCATCGAGAAAGAAGGCCTGGCAGAAGCCAAGGTCACCCGCGAGAAGATGACCGCACAGGCCGCCGGCGAGGAAGAGCAGGGCATGGTGAGCGTGCGCATCAAAGAGGCCGACGCCAACGCCATCCGCGAGGAAGGCATGGCCCGCGCCAAGGTCCGCGCCGATATGGGCGAGGCCGACGCCAAGGCCATCCGCGACAAGCTCGCCGCCGAGGCCGAGGGTCTGACCGAGAAGGCCGAAGCGATGAAGAACTTCGACACCGAAGGCTACGAATTCGAGCAATTCCAGATGCAGCTCGACCTGTACCGAGAGCTGGGCATGGAGAAGATCGCCAAGTCCATCGAGATCGCCCGCGCCCAGGCCGACGTGCTCGGCGACGCGTTCAAGGCCTCCAATATCAATATCGTCGGCGGCCAGGACTCGTTCTTCGAGAACTTCACCAAGTCGGTCACCGTCGGCAAAATGGTCGAGGGCTTCATGGACCACAGCCCCACCGCCCAGAAGATGTTCGGCAAGGTCATGGACGGCATGGGCAATTTCCCCGGCTCCGACAAGCCTTCGGACAAAACATCCGACAAGGACGCCGAGGACATCGACGTCGAAGAGGTCTCCGACAAGCTCGGCCAGCTCGCCAAGGCGGACGCCCAATCCGACGGTGAACCCGACCTGACCCCGGGCGAATAGCACACGGGCACGAGACTCTGCCCCCTCCCCGCTTTTGCTTTTCAAAAGTGGGGAGGATCAAGGTGGGGCGCATCTTTGCCCCTCCCCGCTTTTGCTTTTCAAAAGTGGGGAGGATCAAGGTGGGGCGCATCTTTGCCCCTCCCCGCTTTTGCTTTTCAAAAGTGGGGAGGATCAAGGTGGGGAACTTTTTC
>JBKGZI010000523.1:0-3787 GCA_046545675.1 Persicimonas sp. | reverse complement strand
TGCTTGATGATGTCCATGGTGGCCATCGCCAGGCCGGCGCCGTTGACCATGCAGCCGATATTGCCGTCGAGGTTGACGTAGCTCAAGCCGTGCTGTTTGGCCTCGAGCTCGGCCTCGTCTTCTTCTGCTTCGTCGCGCAGCTCTTTGATATCCGAGTGACGAAACAGCGCGTTGTCGTCGAAGTTCATCTTCGCGTCGAGCGCGATGATGTCGCCGTCGCTGGTGACGACCAGCGGGTTGATCTCGGCGAGACTGGAGTCCTTCTCGACGAAGGCGGCGTACAGCCCCTTCATCAATTTGACCGCGGCGAAGACGCTCTTGCCCTCGAGGCCGAGTTTGAAGGCCAACTGACGGCCCTGATAGTCGGCGAAGCCAACCTGAGGGTCGATGTAGACCTTGTGGATCTTCTCAGGGGTCTCTTCGGCGACCTGCTCGATGTCGACGCCGCCTTCGGTCGAGCCCATGATGACGACGCCGCCGCTGGCGCGGTCGATGACCGCCGCGAGATACAGCTCGCTGGCGATGTCGACGCCCTGCTCGATATACAGCCGGCGCACCTTCTGGCCGTCGGGGCCGGTCTGGTGGGTCACCAGCGTCTTCCCGAGGATATCGTCGGCGTGCTCACGCACCTCGTCGATGCTCTTGGCGAGCTTGACGCCGCCAGCTTTTCCGCGGCCGCCGGCGTGAATCTGCGCCTTGACGACCCACAGCTCTCCACCGAGGTCTTTAGCGGCATCAACCGCCTCGTCCACGGTAAACGCTGCGTGCCCCTGGGGCACCTTGACGCCGTAATCTCTGAGAACCTGTTTCGCCTGATACTCGTGGATGTTCATGCGAATCTACTCGTTGGGGGGTTGAGGTTGGGGCTTTAGGCCAAATCGCAACCGTCTATACCCACCGCCCTCATTACGCGTCAAGCTCAGAGGATCCACAGGTGACGCGAATGCCGTGCCGTTCACTCGAAGCCCTTACCGACGTAGCTGATCCCCAGGCCGATTTCGTTACTCATAATCCGCGCGATCGTATGCGCCTCGCCTTTATTCGGCGTCGCCTCGACCACGGGAATGAGACGATCGTCGGCATCGCGCACCAGCAGCGTAAATGCGTGCACGCGCACATCCTTATGGCTCTCGGAGACGGGGTAATCAGTCATCCCGAAGACGATTTCGGTGAGCTCGTCGAACCCGAGGGCCAGCTCGGCGCCGTCGCTGGTCCCGGTCGGCCAGGCGATGGTCTGACGGCGAGTATCGATCTCACAGAGCACCTCTTCGCGCAGCGAGGACCTCTTGCCGTAGCGGTACATCAGCAATCCCAGCGCCAGCGCCCCCACCGCCCAGATGATGTCGGTCATGCCGTAGAAGCTCTGAGCGCTGGCCAAGAGGAGCAAGACAACTGCCACCACGAGGAGCCCGCCCCAAAAACCCCAGGCGATCACCGATTGGTCCTCGCGTTGGCCGCGGATCTCGTAGCGAGACGTGCCGCTCGGCCGAATCAGCGGCTTGTAGATCAGTCGGTGATCGCTCGGTCGCGGATAGACCAACTTCTGGGAGGGGCGCGCCGATTGGACTGTCTCGGCGTCTTCGGAAACGGGGCTGCTCATGGTTACGACTCATTTTGTGGACTGACGGACGTCTTGTGCAGCACCCACTGGTCTCCCTCACGAATCATGACGACCCGGTGGGCTTGGCCGTCGGAGTCGATGACATAGAGCACCCGGCGCCGCGAGGTCTCGTGGTCGTCGGCGCCGTCTCGGGAGTCTTCGATTCGCGCGATGTCGCCCGCCACAAGGAGTTCGGCGGGCTCGAAGCGATAATTGCGCCCGTCGGGCAGCGTCATCTGGCCGGCCGACAGCGCGTCCGAGGCATCACCTCGGTCATTGCCGTGGGCCAAAAAATCGCGCGTCTGCTGGCTCAACCGATCCTCGGCCTCCTCGAAGCGCTCCTCGGCGAGCAGCTCAGAGAGTTCGAGCAGCGCTTCGCGCGCCTCCATATCGGGGTTGCGCTGGCTCTCGGAGTCCTGCTGGGTATCTTGCTGCTCGGTCTCGGGGGGCGGGTCGGGCAACTGATACGGCGTACTGCGGCAAGCCATCCCGGCCATTTGGAGCACCGCGAGTCCCACCAGAGCCCGGATAAAGAGCCTTCCGACCACACGATTTCGCCTCAACATCATAGTCGCCTCAACATCATAGTCGCCTCGGATTCACTGCGATTCAATTGACGCGTAGAAGATAGTAGGCGCGACAGGCGCAGATCGTCGAGCCACAAACCTCGGCGGCTGAGCCGACAAGTCAAGCGAAGGCCGAAGATGCCGCAGAGCCTCGAGCACCGGCAAGGGTTGTAGTCAGGACCGGGGGCGCTAAATTCTGGGCAGAAGCGATGGGATCGGAGCGGGCATGTCAGGCTACTTACTTATAGGCGACCGCGAAGGTGGTCGACCCGCCCATACAGTCGATGAACTCCACACGGTCGTAGCCGATATCGCGCAGCGTGCGCCCGAAGGTCGCCCGTGTCTGCAGTGGTGCCGAGGGGCTCATCCCCAGGTCGAAGACCGTCTCGAGGGCCAGCGCGAGCGGGCTGGGCCCCTGGTCGGGATGGATGGCCTCCCAGAAGACCACCGCCCCGCCCGGTTCGAGCACGTCGAGGGCCTTGCGCGCAAACCTCTCCCCGGTTCTGGACGCCGGGTCGAGGATCATCTTTCGGGTTAAAAAGACCAAATCGAAGGCCTCCTCGCCCCATGTGTCCTCGCCCGGCTCTCCGGAATGGCTGTGCATACCGTCGACGCGGGCGGAATCGATGCCGTATTGCTGACGAAGCCCGGGGATACGTGTGACGAGGTGGTCCAAGCAGCCGTAGGTGACGCGTGCCGAAGAATGTCGACGCATCAACTCGGCGCTGAAGCTCACTCCCATCGAGCCGACGATGAAGCTGCGAATCTCGGGCAACTCCACACGAGCAAGAAGCTCGCGGGAGGCGAGCAGCAGGTGGGTATTGACCGCCGACAGCATCGCGTCGGTGGCCGGCCCGTCGGTGCGCACGTCGAGCGACGAGGGCGTCTCACCGCTGTGCAAGCTGGCCGATAATTCGTCGAAACTCGTCGCGTAGGCCAACAGCAGATCGACCACCGGCGCCAGGCTCGACGGGCCGTCCTCGGCGAGATACCGCTTGGCAAATGGCGTCAAGAACAGACGCTGATTGTCGCGGGAGACGAACCCCTGCGACTCGAGCACCCGGCATAAAGTGGCGGCCGCCTGCCGGTGCATACCGCTGCGCCGGGCGAATGCTTCGAGGCCGACCGGCCCGGCCGCCAGAATCGAGAACACACGGTGCTGACGGGCGATGAGCACCGGAAGGATGAAGCGAAAGCTAAAGAAGCCGGCCTGCAATCGCACCATCTGCATCAAATCCGACGGGGAGCCGACCATCTCGGAGAGCTTCGCCAGCGGCAGGCCGGCCAGCACCGCCCGAAGCCGATCGAAGGGACGTGTCAGGCGCACAGGCAGATCGAACGACGCCGGCGTCTCCAGCGAAACCGGCAGCATACGTGCCAAGATGTCGAGCATGGGTGCCTCGTGGGTTCAAGCTTCGTTGAGCGTCTGTCGAACGCTTCGCAAGATGCGCTGGGCGCCTTTGGTCGGCCAGAAGGTCGCCGCGCGGTTGACCAAGCCGGTCAGCCCCTCGAGGTCGCGGTGCTCGACGTGCAGTTGCTTGTCCACCCCGCGCTCGGCGAGCACCTGCTCGGCGGCCATCCAGCCCGAGCAGACCGCGCTCTCCATCGACGCCGGGAGCTC
>JBKGZI010000522.1:0-3831 GCA_046545675.1 Persicimonas sp. | reverse complement strand
CAAAGTGGTGGGGGAAGGATTCGAACCTTCGAAGGCTAAGCCGCCAGATTTACAGTCTGGTCCCTTTGACCGCTCGGGAACCCCACCCCATGACAGGGTTATGTCTTTCACCCACTCTCCGTCGAGCGAATCGGGGTGAAGCTGGCGATGGGATTCGAACCCATGACCTGCTGCTTACAAGGCAGCTGCTCTGCCAGTTGAGCTACGCCAGCGGAAGCTTCTGCTCGCTCGCCCGGGACAGTCTTGCGACGCCCGGCGCCGCCAGCGGACGGAGAGTAATATAGGGTGGCTCCAGGTGTGTCAAGCGCAATCACTTCTTTAGTGCGCGACCTGTCTCCATGCGCCTCACAGCGCGGTCTCTACCCCTTTCGAGCCCATTGCCGACGCACCTCGTATAAGAAGATCGAGGCAGCCGAGGCGACATTGAGACTGTCGACGGCCGTAGCCATCGGAATGCGCGCCTGAAAATCACACCTCTCGCCGACCAACCGCCGGACGCCCTGGTGCTCGCTGCCCATGACCAGCGCCGTCTTCATATCGAGATCGATCTCCCAGATATCCTGGCTGCCCTCGCCGGCGATCGCGCCGACCGTCCACCAACCGCTCTCCTTGAGCGTCTCGAGGGTCCGGGCGACGTTGGTGATCTGTGCCACGGGCACCCTCAGGGCCTGGCCGGCCGAGGCACGCACGACCGCCGCGGTCACTCCCGCGGCGCGATCTTTGGGGATGATCACTGCATCGACCTCCATCGCCGCCGCGCTGCGCAGGATCGCCCCCAGGTTCTGAGGATCTTGGATCTGGTCGAGCACGAGCGCGCACGCCCGACTCGCCTCCGCGGTCTCGTCCAAGAGGTCGGCCAGTTTCGCGTATCTAAACGGGGTGGTTCGGACCACTATTCCCTGATGATTTCCCCCCTCGGCGATCCGGTCGAGCTCGTGGGAGGAGACCTCCTCGAGCGTCATATCGTAGCGTTCGACCAGCTCGCGCACCGCCTCCAGGCGGCTCGCGTAGGGATCGTCGACGTAGATCTTCTCGATCTTGTCGGGGGCGACCTTGAGGAGTTCTTCTGCGGGGTGGATGCCGTAAATGTTCATCTGGGGGGTTCCTTAGAAATTATGGGCTGTTGCTGGCCCCCTCCGCCTCGCGAACTGCGCTCGGCACCTCCCCAGAATCTGGGGAGGCGTGGCGAGACGTGAAAGCGTTCAGATTCGCCACCCCTCCCCGGTTCGGGCAGGTGGCGGCGAAGCGTAGCGTAGCCGTCGGAGGGGGCCTCAAAAACCGACTGGCTACAAACTCCCACCAATCGCTTCAACAGCCTCAACAGGATCATCAGCCTGATAGATCGGCCGGCCGATCACCAAAAAGCTGCTGCCGGTGGCGAGCGCGTCTTTAGGCGTCATCACGCGGCTCTGGTCGTCGTTTTCGGCCATCTTATGCTCCGGGCGGATGCCCGGGGTGACCAGAAGCGGGCCGTCGCCGAAGCGCTCGCGCATGGCGGCGGCTTCATGGGCCGAGCAGACCAGGCCGTCGGCGCCGGCGTCGATGGCGAGTCGGCCCAGGCGCACCGCCCACTGCTCGAGCGCGAGGTCCACGCCGATCCCGGCGAGTTCCTCGGCCGACAGACTGGTGAGCGCGGTGACCGCGACGATCTTGGGCGAGTGGTCCGCCTCGGCGGCGGCTCGTGCCGCCCGACGCACCATCTCGGCGCCGCCCGAGGCGTGTACGGTCATCATAAAGACCGCATCGTAGCCGGCCGCGCTCTCGACCGCATCGGCGACCGTGTTGGGGATGTCGTGAAACTTCAAGTCCAAAAACACCTTCACGCCCCGCTCGTCGAGCGCGTCGAGCAACTCGGCGCCGTAGCGGGTGAACATGCGGCTTCCCACCTTATAGTAGGCCAGCCGGTCGCCGACGGCGTCGACCAGGGCGAGCGCCTCGTCCATGGTCGGGAGGTCGAGGGCGCAGATGACGTGGTCGAGCAGTTTTTTGCGTTGCGAAAGATCCATGTAGGCGTCTTATGCGTTGGCGATGAGGTTTTTGACGTAGTCGACGGCCTCGTCGATGGCGACGTCTTCGATGTCGTCGCCGCTGCGCAGCTTGATCTCGACAGTGCCGTCTTTGAGGCCGCGCGAGCCGATGGCGATGCGCACCGGGATCCCGACCAGGTCGGCGTCGGCGAATTTGGCGCCCACACCGGCGTCGCGGTCGTCGAGGACGACCTCGATGCCCGCCTCTTGGAAGGCCTCGTAGAGCTTGTCGCCGGTCTCGACGACCTCGTCGTTTCGCATCTGCAGCGGCAGGACGGTCACCTGATACGGCGCGATGGGCATCGGCCAGATGATGCCGTCGTCGTCGTGGTTCTGCTCGACGACCGCGGCCAAGATCCGGGTGATGCCAATGCCGTAGCAGCCCATGATCATCGGCTGCATCTTGCCGTCGGCGTCCTGGACGCTGGCGTCCATGGCCTCGGAGTATTTGGTGCCGAGGTAGAAGACGTGGCCGACCTCGATGCCGCGGTAGCTCTCGAAGGGCGCGCCGCAGCGGCCGCAGAGGTCGCCCTCCTGGGCGCGTCGCAGGTCGGCGAATGTCTCGACCTCGAAGTCGCGGCCGTGGTTGACGTTGACGTAGTGCTTGTCGGCCTGGTTGGCGCCGACGGCGAAGTTGGTCATCTCCTCGACCGCCAGGTCGGCGAAGACGGGTATGTCCAGCCCGATGGGGCCGGCGAAGCCGACCGGTGCATCGGTCAGCTCGGAGACCTGCCGGTCGCCGGCCAGGTTGACCTCGTCGCAACTAATGTCGGTTTGCTCTTTGAGGAAGTCGCGAATCTTGATCTCGTTGGCGTCCTGATCGCCGCGCACCAATACGGCGATGGGCGTGTCGTCGCAGTTGAAGATCAAGGTCTTGAGCACGCGCGACTCGTCGATTTTCAAGAATCGGCGCACCTCATCGACGGTCTTTTTGCCCGGGGTTTCCACGAGCTCGAGCTCCTGGGGCGGGAAGGCGCTGCCTTCGCTCTCCGGAAGCTGGATCTCGGCCTTCTCGACGTTGGCCGCGTAGCCGCATTCGGGGCAACTTACGAGCTCGTCTTCGCCGGTCTCGGCCAGGACCTGGAATTCGTGGGACTTCGACCCGCCGATATTGCCGGTGTCGGCCTCCACGGCGGCCCAGTCGAAGCCCAGCCGGTCGCAGACCCGCTTATATGCCTCGAACATCTGCTCGTAGCTGGCGTTGGCGCCCTCCTCATCGATGTCGAAGGAATAGGCGTCTTTCATGATGAATTCGCGGCCGCGCATCAACCCGAAGCGGGGGCGCGGCTCGTCGCGGAACTTCGTCTGAATCTGATAGAGATTCAGGGGTAGATCCTTATAACTTTTGACCTCGCCGCGGAGCAGGTCGGTGACGACCTCCTCGTGGGTCGGCCCGAGGCAAAACTCGGTGTCCTTGCGGTCCTTGAAGCGGAGGAGCTCGGGGCCATAATCCTCCCAGCGGCCCGACTCTCTCCACAGGTGGGCGGGCTGGACGGCCGGGAGCATCACTTCCTGGGCGCCCGCACGATCCATCTCTTCGCGCACGATCTGTTCGATCTTGCGCACCGAGCGCCAGCCCAGCGGCAAGAAGTCATAGATACCGCGGGCGAGCTGGCGGATATAGCCACCCCGGATCAGCAGCTTGTGGCTGGCGACCTCCGCGTCGGCGGGGTCTTCTTTGCGGGTGGGCATGAACATCTTAGAGAGACGCATAAAGCTACCGTTTTTGGGCCAAATCAGGGTCAGTGGCGGTTAGAACAGGCAAGTATCGCACCGCCCGGTGCAAGTCAACGCGTGGGCTGCT
>JBKGZI010000521.1:0-3833 GCA_046545675.1 Persicimonas sp. | reverse complement strand
ACTTTCTCACTTTCTCACTTTCTCACTTTCTCACTTTCTCACTTTCTCACTTTCTGACTTTCTTAGTCGTCGCCGAAGCACAAAGACGGCCAGCAGCCACGCCCACGAAGACGCGGTGGGAACAGCCGGCGCGCTGCTGCAGCCACCGCCGTCGACGTAGAGTTCGTTCTGGCTGTTGGGGTTGTCCGCGTCGACGAATCCATGGGCGTCTGGGCCGTCGCTTCCGATGTCTGAGTCGGCGTCCGAGCCTGCATCGGGGCCGGCGTCCGGGCCTGTATCGGGACCGGCATCGGGGCCTGCATCGGGTCCGGCGTCAGGGCCTGCATCGGGACCGGCGTCCGGGCCGGCGTCTGGATTTGTGGTCTCGTTTGGCTGGCGAAAATCCTCGACGCCGTCGCCGTCGTGATCAGGGGTCGGAGCCGGGGTGCCGTTCAACGGTCGGTCGGCGCTGCACAGGTCGACCCGGATGCAGTGGGCGTCGAAGGCGTCGTCGAGGCCGTCCTGATCGCGGTCGATTCCCTTGGCGACCACGTCGGCGCGGCCGTCGCCGTCGGCGTCGTGGCCTTCGACCTCGTCGAGAAGCCCGTCGTCATCGGAATCGGTTTCCAAAAAGTCGGGGATGCCGTCGCCGTCGCTGTCGATCGGCTGGAGGTCCCTTTCGACGATCTCGTCGTCGGCGCCGTCACGGTCCTGATCGCGAAATCCATCGTAGCGCCCGTCGCCGTCGGCGTCTTCTCCGAAGGCCTCGTGGGCGTCGGTGATGCCGTCGCCATCGCTGTCCAGATCGAGGTGATTGGGCACGCCGTCACCGTCAGTGTCGGCGCATTGGTCTGCGCCGTCACACTCGATGCTATCGAGGATCCCGTCGTTGTCGGAATCACGATCCTCGCGGTTGGTTATCCCGTCGCCATCGACATCCTCGGCGTTGGCCTCGACGGTGTTGGCCGCAGCGACGCCGGGCGTGGCCAGCAACAAGCAGATCGCCCAAACAAAAAGTATCGCGCGCATTTGCATCACCTTCTCCTATCGAAAACGCTCGCCGAATCATTCGACATTGCTCAGTGTACGCATGTTGCGGTTCAATATCAGCTACCGTCGGGTGCAATCTTGGCGCAATTTTGCTCGCGGGCTTTTTTGGGGCGGGCGCGAGTTGTCGGGAGCCTGGCCCCACTGGCCGCTTCGCCAGGATGCGCGCGCTATAGCTTGATTGGGTATTCCTTTTGGGTTTTGTGATGGTAACTGTGCGGCGACGTTGTATGTGATAGTTTGCGTAAGTAGATGGAATCGCGCATGAGTGAAGGTATGACTGCCAAACAGTGGCATGAGGTGGCCGGGATTTGGTCGAGGGTCGGTAGGCTCTCGCAGCAGCCCGTCGAGAGCGTATTGAGGCATGTGACCCGCCTGCTTCGGTCGCTCCTAGAGGGCAGCCACGCGATGATGGTCGTGCAACGACGAGACGTGTCCGAGGCGTGGCCGTTGGGGTTTCGCCTCGTGGAGATTCGCGACTTCGGCCACGCAACACCCAAGCGGCGCGAGCGAAGGCGACGCTGGCTTCAACGCAATGCGCTTTGGTCGACCGACCCCGTGGTTGGCGAGGTTGGCGCGACGTGGGGGCGACATCGCACCCTGCGCTTCCGAGCCGTCGCCGCATTGTCGGGGGCGAAGCCGACGGCGATGGGCAAATTGCTCGATGAACTCGACCTCGCCGACCGCCTCGCCAGCATCCTGCCGCTGAGCGCCGATTTGGAGGTGGCTTTTTGCGTAGACCGCCCGAGCTCCCATCGCCGGTTCGACGGCTCCGAACAAGCCTTGCTTCATACCATCACCGAGGGTCTGAAGCCCTTGGCGATGGGCTACGCCGGCCGCTATGGACTTTTGCCCGGCCAACAGAGACTCGACGAGGACGAGCGTCGGCTGGTCGAGATGCTGCTCGAAAGAAGCGCGACTCGCCAGATCTGTGCGGCGCTCGAGATCTCCGAGGAGGGCTTCGATAGGCGTCGCGATACCACGCTTCAAAAACTCGGCGTCGACGATGAGTTCGGTCTGCTGCAGTTGTGCGCCAGGGGCACGGCTGTCGGCGCCCCAGAGATGGCCAGTAGCAAGGAGACCACCGGGCCGCCGCGTCCGAGCGCGGTGTCGAAGGTGACAGCGTACATTCCGAGAGCGCGCGAAGTCGTCCTCGAGCAGCTAGACGCCGAGGACCTGAGTATGGGAGTAGTCGCGAAGCGGCTAGGGATGAGTCCGCGCACGCTGCAGCGCAAGCTCGGCGCTGCTCAGACCAGCTTCACCGAGCTCGTCGACGGCGCACGTCGGCAGCGCGCACGCGAACTCCTGTGCGATACGGCCCTCGACTATACCGGTGTCGCAATGGAATTGGGCTACGATCACGTCTCGAGCTTAAATCGAGCAGTCCAGCGATGGTTCAATGCTACCCCCGGCGAACTGCGGCGACGTGCCGCGCGACCGCTTCGACAAGCAGATGGTATCCAGGATTGATGACTCGCACACCGCTACATCCAACCGAATGGCAACAGCTCGCGGAGCTGAGGAGGGGGCTCAACGAATTTGCGGAAGTCGAGTTCGAGTCGATGCTTCATTATGTTGCCGATTCACTGCGCTCGCTGTTGGACAGTTCGCATTTGCTCGTGGTGGTCGTCCGAGCGATCGCCCCGAAGGATGGCGAGCTCGATGGGCTGCGCCCGATCTTTTCGCGTGAATTCGGCCCGGGCCTCGATCGCCGCCGCGACATTCGGTACCGGTGGATGAGCGAGGAGCCCGGGATGCATCAGGATCCGGTTTTGGAGCTCGCCGCCAGCGGTGCCGGCGAGCCGAGGACTATCCGGCATCGAAGCGATATCGCGGCCGACGCGTGGGCCGACGCGCCGGTCCGGCGACTCTTGGAGCAACTCGGTGTCGAAGACCGCCTCAGCGCTCTCAACCCACTGACTGACCGCATCGAGGTCCATTACCTTGTCGACCGCCCCACCGGGGGGGCGCTCTTTGATGCCAGGGAGGCGCGATTGCTGCTCGCCGCAACGCGAGAACTGCACAGGTTGAGTGCGCGTCTGGCTTGGCGTCACGGGTTGATGCCGGGCCAACGGCAGCTCGATGAGCGAGAGCTCGGCGTGCTGGATGCCCTGTTGCGTCAGGGCAACCCCGACGAGCTCGCCGAGATGGTGGGCCTGAGTCGGACGAGGTTCGATGAGACCGCAGCGCAGGTCTACGACAAGTTGGTCGTCGAGGATCGGGCCGACCTATTATGGACCTGGTTGCGCGGCTTGCCCAACACCTTCGAGGTCGGCGAGGGCCACACGGTGAGCGGCGACTGGGTCAATTTGCGCGTGCGACAGGCTATCGATGACGTGCTCGGCGAGGCCGAACTGAATTTGGACAACGTCGCAAAGCGTCTCTCTACCGCACCGGAATCCGTCCAGAGAGCGCTGGAGGCGACGGACACGAATTTTCGCACCCTCGCCGATGAGGCGCGCCGAGAGCGCGCGAAGCTGCTCCTATCGCGTCCGTGGCTGAACCAGGCCGAGGTGGCCCATCAACTCGGCTACCAGCAGGTCTCGAGCCTCAACCGCGCTGTGAAGCGATGGACCGGGGCCACGCCGGCCGAGCTTCGTGCTTCTTTGTTCGAGGAGGACTGACCGGCGTGGTGTAGGGAGCTTGGCACTCACTGAGCGCCCGAGGACTCCACCGCGCGGCGATAAGATCGTGGATGGGGTAGTTGTTTTGGGCTTCTTTCTTCATCTCAAAACTCCTGTTGTACTTATAAGTTAAGTGCAGTCACGGAAATCTTGTGGTTTACGAATCGTGCCAGGCCTTTCGTA
>JBKGZI010000520.1:0-3854 GCA_046545675.1 Persicimonas sp. | reverse complement strand
CATCGGTGTCGTTCTCACGGGCGAGCTCACAGGCTCGAAGATGAGCCGCGGCGAGAGTGGCCAGGCTGTCGGCTTCTTCGACGAGTTCTTCGGCGACCTCGATGGGCAATAGATGAAACGATGGTTCGGCGAGCAGGGCCGACACCAGCTCGGTCAACTGCTCGCGGGCCTGGCGGCGGCTCAACGCGGGGAGTATGCGCTCGTACTTCGGAAAGGAGGCCTTGCGGCTCCAGGTCTTGGCCGGCATGACCACGACCTTGCGGGAGACCCACTCGTCGAGCGAGTCGCTCGCGCTCATCACGAGGTGCTCGATGAAGCCTCTGAGGAAGTGTCTCTCCTTCGCCGAGCCGCTCTTGCTGACCTGCACGAGGATTTTGGTCTCGGAGTAATAGGGCAGTGACGTCCCGACGAGCTTGACGTCGGTGGGCTCACCGCGACCGTCGAGGTCGAGCGCGATGGTGGGCGCCTCGAGCTGGTCCTGGCCGGCGTCAGGCGTGAGCTCCCAGATCTGAGCGCGCTCGCTGAGATCGATCCCGCAATAGGTCGCGAATTTGCCGTCGAGGTTGCCGTAGATCTCGTCGAGTTTGGAGGCTAGGCGCCGGTTCGCACAGGTCTGAAAGACATCGGCCGGGAGGTCGCCCGGTGCATACTCGCGGCGAGCGACGGCGTCGAGCTCGGCGGCCATATCGGGCTCCTGCACGCCATCGGTGAGTACATTTGCGAAGACGTCTCGGGTGAGCAGGACCTGCTGGAGGTTGTCGTATCCGAACGGCTCACAAGAGGCCATGAAGGTGTCTTCCTTGTCGTCGTAGATGCCGCCGAAGACCTTTGCCTTGGTCTGCAGAGGTGTTTTGAGGAATTGGTAGAGCTTCGAGTAGCGAAGTCTGGTCATGCTCGTGGGCGCCTCGTCTTCGCTATGGGTGGGCGGCCTGTTGATGCGTACGATGTCGGTGGGGCGGCGGCGCGCTTCTTTTGGCGCGATGGTGGCTCGGGCAGACTTTTGGGCTGCGTAAAATCGGCGATTGGCGTCGGCAAATGCTGCGCTCGTCCAGACCTTCGTGGCGACCTCGCCTTCCTCTTCGATTTGCTCGCGCACCGCGTCGAGTTGAGCCTCCCGGAACGCCTCGGGATGATAGTTGGGGCCGATCTCGGACGAGACGCCCGCGTTGCCGGGGCGGGAGTCGCGCTCGAGGCCGAAGTCTTTGAATTGGTCGGCGTGGCGGTCGTAGCGCCGAAGCGGAAAGACGGTTGTCAGCGCGTCGGACTCGGTTTCCTTCTCTGGCCTGCGCACTCCCAACATGCGCCGCAGGTCGTTGACGACCGAGGAGGCCGGCACCGACTCGCCGGTGGTGCTCTCACGGCCCACCCACGACAGGCATAGGCTGCTGCGCGTGGCTTTGAGTATCTCGAGGAAGTGATATTTGTCGCGCTCGCTGGGTAGGATATCGCCGGTTCGTCGCTCGGCCAGGCGCAGGTCCAACTCCGAGTGTGGGTCCACCGACGGGAATATGCCCTCGCCCATGCCCATGACAAAGACATGATCGAAGGGCAGCGCGCGAAGTTTGGAGGGCGAGGAGATGACCACCCCGCCCACGAAGCGTTGCTTCCCGCCCGTGTCGAGGCCGCTCAGGATATCGAGCGCATATAGCGAAGCTGTGCGATAGGAGACCTCGCCGACATCCGGCAATTCGGCGAGTTCCTCGAGCGCATCGACCACGCGTGCGCAGTCCTTGGCGTCGGCTTCGTAGTCGCCTTCCTCATCGGTGTTCGGCACGATGTAGGTCTCGACGAGCGCGCTCAAAATCTCGCTCCACTTTGCCAACGTGGCCTTTTCGTTGGCGAGCCAACGAGCGTCGTGAGTGAGCGAGCTGATGACCGTGGTGAAGGCCGAGGCCGCGTCGACATCCGAAAGGTCGACTTGTTGGGGCAGATACTCGTAGCCGTCCATCTCGACGAGCGCCTGATCGACCGAGGGTTTATGGCCATCAGACGGCACGTCCAGAAACGAGCCCAACGCAAGGCGTCGAAGGCCCTGTTCCCAATTGAACATGTCTCCGCTCAGATAAGTGCCCCGAGCGCTCTGATGGGCGCGGTCGGCTCCGTATAAGATATTGAGCCGATCGGCCCAGTCGAGCCACATATCCTCGTCGGCGTCGCGAAGGCGACTGATCACGTTGGGGTGGACAGCGAATGCGAGCAGCTCGGTGCGCCGATACTGGCCGAAAGGCAGCCGGATCAAGTTCTGTACAGCCTCAAAGACCGGGCTCTTAGAGTCTCTCGAAAGACTGTTGATGGTGTAGGGAAGCTCGTGAAACTCACTGAATACCGACTCGATATGAGCCAGGTAGCGGTCCTTCTCGCCGTCGGGTACGGCGATAGCGATATCGGAGAAACGAAGGTCATCGTTTTTGCCCATCAACGTCCAGATCTCGTTGGCGATGATCTCGACCTCGCGCCGAAGCCCGGGACACTCGAGCAGGCGGATACTAGCGTCGATGTCAACGCTTTCCTTGGACTCCTTACCGGCGGCAATTTGTTCTTGGAGCGTTCCGAGGGTCGACGATGAGGACGCCCAGCGGGTCTCGTCTGATTGTTCGATACGGCCGGCTGTATTTCGAAGTTGTGCCAACGTCTCGCGCCCGACTTTGCCCCAGTCCTCGAGCGCAGGATGCAGATCCGGAGCATCGTCACTCAACTCCGTCGCATCAGACGTGGAGTTGTTGAAATAGATGGAGACCTCGAGTCCGTCATCGACGTCAGATCCCCCGAGCTTTTGGAGCATCTTCAAGAATTCTTCGCCAAAGCCGGCAAAACCGAAGACGTGCAGCTTATCGACCCCCTCCTCTATTAAGTTATCGATCAGTTCGTCTCTAACGCGCTCGAACGCTTCGGGGAGAGGAACGTAGGTTTGCCCATCGAAGCGCACAGCACCGTCGTCGTCGGTGAGGTAGCGCCACAGCGCGCTTTGCCACGCCTCCGTCTCCTGCACCGATTCGCCAACATCATCCAGCGTCTTTTCGCCGTCTCGCCATTTCTCGAGCATGTCAGCTCGCGAGAAGATATACTCCTCGAAAGTAGTCGCGAGCTGACGGGCTAGTTGATAGCGGCGGGTGTCGGCCGTCTTTCCATCCGGGCGAGGCGCGCGGGAGATATACCTCTCGATGGCCGTGAATTCGCCGGTGTCGAAGAACGCCGGATCACCGAGGTGGTGGAGCAATATCGTCTTGAGGTTTTCACGACCGAGGACGCGGAACTCCTGCTCGGTGGCCCGCGGCTTGTTCTCTGGGAGGTCTCGGCGGGCAGCTTCCTCAATATGTTCGGTCAGAAACCCCTGGAGGGTCGTGAATCGGTAGTTGACCGCGACGCCGCTCATCCGCGCCACCGCCAACTCCAAATAGGCTCCCATAGTGAGGCTCGGCACGATGACGGTCACCGGCTTTCGCCACTTGGCCACACCACGGCGCCCAGTTTCGGTGCGCCTCAGGAGTTCTTCAGCCAGACAATCAAAGTCGCACGAATAATAAACTTGAAGAGCCATTTGCGCTCCGCGCAGCAGTGGTAGTCTTGCCCTTTCGTCCGATGACGGCCGGTCAGGGCAAACCCCCAGAGTGGGAACTTAGTTTTCTCGGTTTTAGTGCTGATCTGGGGGAGTTGTCAATGTAGTTGACTCGCGTGTAGGCTCTTGCTTACTTGTATTACGATCAATCTTCAGGGGAGATCATGATGTCGCTTGCTGACAAAACCACCGCCCAGAACACCCTCCTGCTCGGAGCCATCGGCGACGCCCTCGGCGCGCCGGTGGAGTTTAAGGGCGCGCGGATCATCGAGCGCACTTATGGGGTGGAGCCGCCCGA
>JBKGZI010000519.1:0-3865 GCA_046545675.1 Persicimonas sp. | reverse complement strand
GCCGACTGCAACCGGCGGTGTTGTTTGGGCCGGATACCTCTGGCATGATGGCCAACAAGTAAGGTCCTCGAAAAAGAATGATTGATGTCGGAAGTGATGGGAAAATGTCCCTCTTGTGATGCGCCGGGTAAGGTCGGTGAGCCGTGCGCGGAAAAGGCGTGCCACAAGCGCGGCCACCACTTTGTGCCCGAGATCTATTGGGAGCGCGCCCATAGCGGACGCCAGAGCGGGCCGGATCCGACCATCGGGCTGGTCATCGGGGACTTTTTGGTCGTCGATATGCTCGGCTCCGGTGGGTTTGGCAAGGTCTTTTTGGCGCTGCAGAGCCCGCTTTTCCGGCTGCGCGGTGCGTTGAAGCTGCTCGAATGTCCCACCGACAACCAGAAATTCGCCGACGCGCTCATCGAGAAATTTCGCGGCGAGGCCGAGGTCCTCGCCGAGCTGAGCCACCCTAATATCGTGCGCCTGCTCAAATACGGCACCCACCAAAACCGGCCGTATCTGGTCATGGAGTACCTCGAGAAGGGGCTGACCCTGCGCGACGAAATCTATCGTCGCGCCAAGCAGGACCGAGCGTTCTCCCAGGACGAGCTGCGCCATATCTTCTACCAGCTTCTCAACGGCCTGGAGGCCGCCCACGCCCGAAAGATCATCCATCGCGATCTGAAGCCGGAGAATATCATGCTCCAGCGCGTGGTCGGCAACCCCTACCACGTGCGTATCCTGGACTTCGGGATCGCCAAATTCGTCGAGGGCACCACCGACACCAAGTGGCCGCTGGGCTCGCCGAGCTATATGGCGCCCGAGCAGGTCAGCCTGCAGAACCTGGGCACCTGGACCGATATGTACGCGCTGGGGATCCTATTCTTCGAGCTTGTCACCGGCAGGCGGCCGTTTCCGGGCAAGTCCGACGAAATGATCATGTCCAAGAAGCTCAAAGAGGGCTTCGATCCCTTCGAGGAGGTCGCCGATCTGGAGCTGCCCGAGCGGGCGGTCGAATTCATGCGCAGCGCCATCGCCCGCGAGCCGGAGGATCGCCCGCAGACGGTCGCCGATTTTCGAGCGGGGCTCGACGGTGCGCTCGATGCGCTGGCCGGCCATAAAGGAGGCGTCGGGGCGGGCGGGCGCTCGCTGACGATGCTGATCGACTCCAAAGATATGGTCGAGGTCGACCACGACGCGCCCGGCGTCGACAAGCCGCCCGAGTTGCCGGACGGCGAGCCCGAGGACACCTCGAGCGGGTCCTCGCGCTCATTTGGAAAGACGGCCTTCTTCGCCGGGTTCGCCGCGCTCATCGCGCTGGGCGCGTATGTCATGGGCGACGATATCTATCACTATCTGCCGGGAGTCGCACCGCAGGCCGCGTCCGGCGCCGACGCCAGCTATGCGGCAACGGCAGGCGGCGATGGGCCCGACGCCGCGGTCGATGCGTCGGGTGCGGCGGTGAGCCGGGATGCAGATATTGGGCTGCAGACGGGTCTGGCAGGCGACGCGTCCGATGCGGGTACCGCCGTCGACGATGTCGACGCTGACGACGCTGACGACGCCTCCGATGGCGGCGACGCCGCCGACATCGTCGAGGTTGGCCCGGCGCTCGAGCCCTGGGCGATGACTCAGATCAGCGCCGGCAAATATCACACCTGTGGGGTTCGCAGCGACGGGAAGATGCGCTGCTGGGGCGCCAACTTCGAAGGCGAGCTCGGCCTCGGACACAAGCGCGCGATCGGGGATGACGAGGCGGCGAATTCCGCCGATTTGATCGATCTGGGCGCGCCCGCCCGTCAGATCGTCGCCGCCGGCGACCGCACCGCTTCGTTTAGCTGTGCGCTGCTCGAGGACGGGCCCTCCGGCGCGGGGAAGGTGCGCTGCTGGGGCGCCAACGAGCACGGTCAACTCGGCTACGGCCACACGCGCCGACTCGGTGACGACGAGACGCTCGACACGCTCGCTGACGTCCAAGTCGGCGGCGCGGTCGCCCAATTGGCCGCCGGCGCGTCGACCTACGGCTCACATACCTGCGCGCTGCTAGACAGTGGCGATGTGCGCTGCTGGGGCAGCGGCAAATTCGGCAAGCTCGGCTTGGGCCACACCAACGATATCGGCGACGACGAGATCCCCGCCTCGGTGGGCACGGTCGCCGTGGGCGGGCAGGTCGAGTCGATCTCCGCTGGAAAATACAATACCTGCGCGCTCATGGCCGATCGCTCGCTGCGCTGCTGGGGCTGGAATGAGGTCGGCCAACTCGGCCTCGGCCACACCCGAGACATCGGCGACGACGAGATCCCGGCAAGCGTCGAGCCCGTCGCGCTGGGTGCGCCGGTCGACCACGTCGCCGTGGGCCGGCGCCACACCTGTGCGGTGCTCGAGGGGGGCGAGGTGCGTTGCTGGGGCTGGAATAACAAGGGTCAGTTGGGCCTTGGACATACCGATGATATCGGCGACGACGAGACCCCCGAGGCGGCCGAGCCGGTCGAGCTGAGTGGAGCTGCCAGGCAGGTGGCCGCCGGCGCGCTGCATAGCTGCGCGCTGCTCGACCAGGGCAAGGTGCAGTGCTGGGGCGACAACAAATTCGGCCAGCTCGGCCTCGGCCACGACAAGGAGGGCGTGGGCGCCGAGTCGAAGCCGGCCTCTGCGGGGACCGTATATCTGGGAGCGCCGGCGACGGCTATCGCTGCAGGTAGCTACCACAGTTGCGCACTGCTCGAAGACGGTCAGGTGCGCTGCTGGGGCTATAACGACCACGGCCAGCTCGGTTACGGTCACACCAACAATATCGGCGATAACGAACCCCCCGGAAGCGTCAGCAACGTTCCCATCGATTGAGCGCCCATCTGTTTGAGCCGGGCACTGCCGACCACCGGCTTACTTACGATCGGCGCTTCTTCGTGTTAGCTATGGGCTCTGCAGTAAAAAAGCCGGACACAAACATCACCAACCAGTCAAGAAGTACGATGGCAAACGTCAAGTATTCGAAGTCGACCGCATTTCGTCGCGCGCTGAGAGAGCGCGTGGAGGCTTATTTCGACGAGTCGGGCCTCGATAAGCGCGATCAATCGGTGATGTACCTCAAGACGCTGACTATTTTTACGTGGTTCTTCGCCTCCTGGGCCGGCCTGATCTTTGCGCCGGTTCCAGCCTGGGGAAAGGTGCTCCTGGCGGTCTCGCTGGGCCTGTCGGCCGCCGGTATCGGCTTCAGCATCATGCACGACGCCGGCCACCGGGCCTATTCGAAGAATAACCGGATCAACGAGTTGCTATTTTTGTCCCTCGATATGCTCGGCGGGAGCTCGTATGTGTGGCGATTCAAGCACAATATGCTGCACCACTCCTTTGCCAACCTCGACGGCCACGACGACGATATCGACATGGGCGCGCTCGGACGGCTGTCGCCCGAGCAGCCGCGTCTGCCGTTCCATCGCTTCCAGCACCTGTATATCTGGCCGCTGTATGGATTCATCGCGGTGAAGTGGCATTTTTATGACGACTTCTACTCTTGGATCACCGGCAAGGTCGGCGAGCGCGAGATGGCTCGGCCCACCGGCAAAGACGCGTTGGTCTTGGTTGGCGGTAAGATCATCTTTGCGATGCTCGCCTTCGTCATCCCGGCGCTGATCCATCCGATCGGCTGGGTCATCGCATTTTATCTGCTCGTCTCGTTCGTCCAGGGGGTCACGCTGGCGGTGGTCTTCCAACTCGCCCACTGCGTCGAGGAGGCCGCGTTTCCGGTCGTCGGCGAGGACGGCCAGATGGAGCATGACTGGGCGGCCCACCAGTTGATGACCACCGTGGATTTCGCGCGCGACAACCCCCTGGTGACCTGGTATGTGGGCGGGCTGAACTTCCAGGTCGAGCACCACCTCTTCCC
>JBKGZI010000518.1:0-3886 GCA_046545675.1 Persicimonas sp. | reverse complement strand
CTGGCGACACGCCCCGAGAATTCCAACAGCTAGCTATGCACTGACACCGTCTCGGTGTCAGAGGAAAAAGAAGCTTTTTCTCTGACGGCAAGATGCCGTCAGTCCTATCACCTGCTACTTGAAGCGAGTCAAATCCTGAGCGCGGTTGAGCTGGAATTCGAGGAAGTGGTCGGCCATGACCAGCGCGGCCATCGACTCGAGCACCGGGATGGCGCGCGGGACGATGCAGGGGTCGTGGCGGCCCTTTTTGGACATCTCGCCGACGGTGCTCGCCGGCTTGAAGTACACGAGCAGGCGGATGCGCTTGCCGTTGGAGATGCCGCCCTGGATGCCGTTGGCCGAGGGGCTGACGCCGCATTCGGGGCCGTAGCCGCTCTTGCCGGCGTGGAAGTCGAAGCCCGACTTGGTGCAGTCCTCGGCGGCGTCGCCGAGGGTGACGCCGACGACCGCGCCGACGCTCATCATGGCGTTGGCCAGGGTATTCTTGAGCTTTCGGAACACCGGCTCACCCAGGCCGATGGGCAGCCCGTCGATCCACAGCTCGACGACGCCGCCGCGCGAATCGCCCTGCTCTTTGCAGGCGAGGAGCTCCTCTTCGATGCGCTGGGCAACCTTTAGGTCGGGGCAGCGGGTGGTCGACTGGTCGACGCGCTCGCGGTCGAGCTCGTCGGGGACGTCCTCGGCGCGATGCTCGCCAATTTGGCGGGTAAAACCGACGATGGACAGCTCTTCGGGCAGGATGCGCTCGGCGACCGCGCCACCGATGACCCGCGCGGCCGTCTCGCGACCCGAGGAGCGCCCGCCGCCGCGGTAGTCGCGGTGGCCGAACTTCTCTTCCCAGGTGCGGTCGGCGTGGCCGGCGCGAAAGAACTTCGGGTCATAATCGCGGCTTCGCTGGTTTTTATTGTAGATGACCACGCAGATGGGAGTACCCAGCGTTTTGCCCTCGAAGACACCGCTGAGGATGTCCGGAGCGTCTTTTTCGTCGCGCGCGGTGGTGATCTTCGACTGCCCGGGCCGCCGGCGGGCGAGCTGGGGGACCAGGTCCTCGGGCGATAGCTCGATGCCGGCAGGCACGCCGTCGATGATGGCGCCCAGCGCCGGGCCGTGGGACTCGCCGAAGGTGGTCAAGCGAAGCAAATTTCCGAATGTGTTTCGTTGCATAACGAGTCTCCAATCACCCGCCACACCCCCGTGAACGTGAACGTGCACGTGAACGTGAACGGTAGTTTAACTGCAGTGAGTTGATACGGAGCGACGTCGTCTCGATCGCTCTTTTGTGGTCGGTTCGAAGGTGGCTGCGTGAGTGTACTTTTGTGCAGGGGGTACGGCGGTTCACGTTCACGTGCACGTGCACGGTCACCCGCATAAACACGTTCACGGGTACCAGTATGACCGTTGCGCCTTGGCCTGGGCGTCGAAGAAAGTATCCCCGATAAGATGCACCCTCACACCTTCCGGCGCAGCCCGCACGCCCGAATAATGCAAATCCACCCATACCTCACAATCAGGCGCGTCTGCATAGGCCGTGTCTGAATCACCGGCCGCATTCACGACCATCTGCACCTCGCCGGGCGCTTCGTCCGTCCAGCCTTTGCGGCCGCTGGCGTGGTGGACGAGCTGCCAGTCGGATTCGTCGATGGCGCGCAGCACCGCCGGTGAGACGCCGCCGCGGCCGATGATCGCGACGCTGCCGGGCGCAACGCCCTGCTCTTTGGCGGCCTCGAGGGTGGCGCGCATGCCGAACTCGTCGGTGTCGGTGGCCTCCCAGGTGCCGTAGACGCGCCGCAGCGTGTTGGCCGCTGACAGATCTTCGGGGTTTACGACGCCGTCGGGCTCGAGGATCGTACGCTTGAGCGGCGAGGTGATCGACAAGCCGCAAACGCCGAGGTCGGCGGCGCAATCGAGCAGGAGTTCGAGTTGGTCAGTCGACTGCTCTCGTCCGAACGGAATCTTCAAATACGAGCTCACTTGCCCGTCTTCTCGTGGCCCCTCGTCTCGAGCGGCGCGCCGGTGCCACACATCGCCCTGGCTGGACTCGACCGGATCGCCGACGAGCGCCTCGAAGCGGGTGGGCTCGGGGCCGGCCAGATGCGGCAGCCAGCCCTGCAGATCGAGCGGTGTTTTGACCGGGTTGTCGGTGTGCCGACGCCTGTGCGGGCCGAGCCCGACTGGCACGTAATTGGTCGCGTTTTGGAGGGCCAGGGGCGGGCGACACCAGGCGAATTGCGCGCCCTGGGGCAGGAATGTGACGTCGAATGCCTCGTCGCGCAATTGCCGGACCGCCTCGAAATGTTCGCGCAGCTCGGCGTAGTCGGTGAGCGTCGGCGCATATTTCAAAATGACGTCGTCGGACCACTCGGGATGATGTTCGGCGACCATCATCGCGTCGACGACGAGGCGGTCATCCCACTCGTCGACGCTTTCGGACGGGTGCCACGACAGCAAAAGCGGGCGCGGGCTCATCCGATCGAGCACGCCGGCCTCGAGGACCTCATCGAGCAGCGAGACGTCGATGTCGAGCGCCGCGGCGTCCTCGAAAGTGGCGAGCCACTCGGAGTCCGATGTCCGCAGGCTGGCGAGTACGTCGACGGACAGCTCGCCGGCGTCCTCGGCGCTCATCAAGTCGCTTCGGACTTCGACGCCGGCCAGACCGAAGAGCTTCGCGTCGCGAGCGGCGCGCTCGAGTTGCTCCGGACCGGCCGGGACGACCCAGGTTCGCCCGGCCAGCGCCGAGTCGTCGAGCTCGAGGAGCCATCCAATGGCGGTCGCCAGCTCGTGCGCGGTGCGCTCGGGGCCGCGGCCGCGGGGCACGTCGATGCGCAGGTGCGCAGCGTCTTCCCAGCGCGGCTCGCGCTCGGAGATCATCCAGTCGACCTCGGCGGCGAAGTCGGTGTCGGGGCGAAGCTGGGCGCGCGCCGACCGAGCGACGTCTTGCCAGCCGTCGCGATACATCCAGATGACCGCGCCGTCGTCGGGCACCGGGTGAAAACCGCCGCCGAGGGCGATGATGCGGGGCTTGCTGGTCTGTTCTGAGGTGATTTCGGCCAGGTATTGGCGCTCGAGATCGCGAAAGCGGGGTTCGCTGTCGGCGATGATCTCGGCGCAGGTTTGGTCTTCGCCGGCTTCGATGACGTCGTCGAGGTCGACGTGGTCGAGGCCGAGCGCCTTGTCGGCCAGCATTCGGGCGGCGAGGCGAGCGGTGGTCGATTTGCCGGTGCCGCGGTGGCCGATGATGTAGATGTTTTTTAGCATGGTGATATTTAAAGGAGTTGGCTGCTATTCGAGGCCCCCTCCCCGCTTTGCATTTTAAAGTGGGGAGGATCAAGGTGGGGCCGTTAACTGGATGGTCGACACGTTTGGTCGAACCGACACGAAAGGCCCCCACCTTGATCCTCCCTTTATGCGGCTTGACCGTGCATCCCTTCGCTGCGCTGCGGGCGGGGAGGGGGGCTCAACCTACCGACCACCCCAACCGCCGCGCATGATGCCAAAAATTCGGATACGACTTCGCGACCACCATCGGCGCCTCGATCTGTAGCGACACGCCGCCGGCGGTCAACAACAGCCCCGCCATCGCCAGGCGGTGATCGCCGAAGGTCGGCCAGGATGCGCCGTCGCGCGGCGTTTGAACACCGGACGGGATGCGCATGCCGTCGTCTCTGGGCTCGATGGTCACGCCGACCTGTGCGAGCGCCTCGGCCAGGTCGCCGATGCGGTCGGATTCCTTGTGGCGTAGGTGCGCGGCGCCGACGATCTCGACGGCCGGGTCGATCTGGGTGGCGACGGCAGCGAGCACCGGCGCCAGATCGGGCGACTCGGAGAGGTCGACCTCGACGCGCTCGGTGCCGGCGGCGTGTGCGTCGGCGAGCTGTCGGGCGAGGGC
>JBKGZI010000517.1:0-3893 GCA_046545675.1 Persicimonas sp. | reverse complement strand
CTGCAAATAGTAGCGCCCCGAGCCAATCACATGGCTCGGGGCGCTAAATACGTACCGCTCTTCGGAGCGGCCTTTTTCTGTGCCAATGGGTGATGCTCGCCCGGCGACCTACCTACCAAAGATACATCCGCGCAAAGACGCCGCTTCGACGGTGGACTTTGGGTTCGCCCAAGCCGTCGGCGTAGAACGCCTGCGTCACGAGACATACCTCCAAAATTGCACCGACAACCCGCTGATACTGCATCCGGTTCTGCGTAGTATCGGTCTTGAAGTCGAACGCGGCCGGCGACGCCTGCTGGTCATGAGGGCCAGAGGCGGTCGGTCATTTTATTCATCGATTGAAGGAGTGTTGAAATGGTGCGTTTTTCACAGTGGAATGGACGAATGCGAAAAAGCGGGTGGGCTTCCTCGGCGCTGGCCTTGGTTTTATTGATAGGGCTGGTCGCCGGGGTTGGCTGCGGTGAGGTCGACGATGAGGAGGCCATCTCGCCGGTCACGACCCAACAACAAGCAATGGACCGGCACTCCTCTCGGGAAGGCGCCGGCGCTGAACGCGGCCACTCCGCCTTGCCGGAGGCCGCCCGGGAACGCCGTGACATCGCCAGAGAACACGTCGAGTCCGTACAGACCAAGGCGCAGTGGGATGTGCACGCCCAGTCTTCCTCCGATGGCAGCTCGATAACGGCGAGTTGGCCCGCCCAACCTGGCGAAACCTTCACCCTGTGCTGGAAGAAGACCAGCGACTCGGGAACGGTCTGCGGAAATAACAAGGTCGAGGATATTGTCGCCCAGGGCTCCAACTACTCTTATGGCCAATTATACAAAGGCTTTGAGACCGAGTGCGGAGGCGTCGAGTACAAGATCCGCGTCAAACGCTCCTTCGTGAGCTTCCGGACCACCACGGAGACGACCGCGGCGTGCGATACCGCCAAGGCATGCCCCGCCGGCGGCTGGTTTGACGGGGCGAACTGCCAGATCGGCAAGGCTCCTGCCGGAACGAGCGCCTTTATCTACAACGGAGCCTACTACTACACCTACTCCAACGGTGCGACCAAATGCCCCCTCGCCGGCAGCCACGACGACGGCGCAAACTGCTTCGTCCAGTGGATTCCCTCGGGCGTCAGTCCGTTCATCTACCTCAACCACTGGTACTACGAAGCCCACCCCTAATGCCCGCCGGAATTGCGATGATGCACCGGAAACTCCCGGTGTTTAGGCAGTGACCGCCCTACCGGCCGACGCCCCCCGAGAAAGCGGGGGCGTTGGACGACCCCCAACCCCCAACCCTTTCAAAATTCTGTATTTTCTGGGTGGATCTGTGTGAGTAGGTGTGTTAACTGCACCTACATTAGCCTACACCGACATACGGTGTGGCAACGAAGGATTCTCAAAGTTTCTTGAAGCGATGTACGCGCCGTTCCGGGGGCGGGGCAGATGCACAAAAGGAGAAGTAGATGCAATACAAGATGATGAAGCTAATGATTGCGGTGGTCGCCGCGTTGATCCTGCTGCCGGCGGCGGCTCAGGCAGCGACGACCAGCTCGGTTCACGTGCTGCTCAAAAACGGCGGGTCGGGGGACTTTAGCTACGAAAACCAGGTCAAGGTTTTCGCTAATAGCGATTATGACGCCTACGACAAAATGGAGTGGGCGCCGAGTTATTCGTGGGAGACCATCTCCCCCGGCGAGACCTTTTCGGTCGAATTCTCGAACCTCTACGTCTACAGCGGCTGGCAGGGCACCTACCAATTTGAGGTGAGCTTTCCGGACAACAGCGGCGTCGACGAGACGGTCATCATCGACGGGGTGCGCTTCGAATCCTCGTGGCAGACCTATTACGTCTCCGAGCTCGGGGTCACCACCTATCACCCCGGCGATCAATACGCGCTCGAGGTGTCCGACGACGGCGGAAACGACGCACCGGAGGCGGTGAGCATCCAGGGCTGCTACCCGGATTATCCCGACTACGACACCTCGATGTACGTGTGGTGGAGCTTGTCGCCGCGGCCGACCGACTACAGCCACATGAGCCTGCAGCGGCGCGAGCAAGGCACCTCGACCTGGACGACGGTGCGCACCGTGTACTGGTGGGGCTCTCAATACTACTCCGACCAGGGCCTGCAGCCGGGCACGACCTACGAGTACCGGGTGGGCAACCACGACCAGTACGGAGCGGCGACCTACGGGCCGGTCGAGCAATGTACCACCGACCAGGGCAGCCAGGACGCCGATGGCGACGGCATCGACGACTCGATGGACAATTGCCCCAACACGCCCAACCCCGACCAGACCGATACTGACGGAGACGGCCTGGGCGACGCGTGCGACCCGGACGACGATGGCGACGGCGTCGACGATGTCGACGATAATTGCCCGCTGATCGCCAACCCCGACCAGACCGATACTGACGGAGACGGCCTGGGCGACGTGTGCGATCCGGACGATGATGGCGACGGCGTCGACGATGTCGACGATAATTGCCCGCTGATCGCCAACCCCGACCAGGAGGACTTCGACGGCGACGGCCTGGGCGACGTGTGTGACCCGGACGACGACAACGACGGCTGGGACGACGATGTCGACTGCGCGCCGCTCGATCCGTCCATCAATCCGGGCGCCGATGAGATCCCGTATAACGGCGTCGACGACAACTGCAACGGCATCGAAGACGACACCATCGAGGGCGTCACCGACATTGTTGAATCCGTGGCCTGCGACGTGCCCAATAGCGCATGGAAGGTCGGCGGGGGCTGCAACGCGCTCAAAAACAAGCTCCGCGCCATCGAGCGCAAGGTCAACACGGCCCTGCGAACCGGCAAGAGCCAGCCGATCGCCGCGGCGATCAACCAGCTCGAGAACGACCTGATGCCCAAATTCGACGGTTGTGACGTCAACGGCACGCCCGACAACGGCGACTGGATCCAGGACTGCGACTACCAGCTTCCGGTCTACGACGCGCTCGACGAGATGCGCGACTGGCTGCTGACCCTGCAGGCTTCTTTCTAGGCCGACCATCACCGCACAAGCGAAAGCCCCGCGACTCCGACGAGTCGCGGGGCTTTTTTATTGGCGGAACTCGAGTCGGCTGCCCGATCGCCGGGTGAGCGGCGCTTGCGTCGGGCTGTAGGGGCCGGCTTCACAGCGGCTCGTTGACCCGGACCATGCCGCTCATCGTCTGCGGGTGCTCCTCGCAGAGGTACTCGTACGAGCCGGTTCGGAGGAACTCCAGGCAAAATTCGTCGCCCTCGGACATCGAACCGGAGTCGAATAATTGGGTGGGGTCGTCGGCCGTCCCGCTGGCGACGGTATGCGACGCGCCGGAATCCTCGTGGGACCACTTCACGGTGTCTCCGACGACCACGGTCAACTGGGCCGGCTCGAAGCGTTCGTCGGTGATGGTCACCTCGTGGTCGGGAAAGACGCTCGAGCATTCGACTTGCTGAAAGTCGTCGGCCGTCGCCACGTCCTCCGAGCCGGCGTCCCCGCCCGTATCCCCGCCGGCGTCGGCCCCGTCGACCGGCCCGTCGCCCCCGCAGGCGCACAGCCACACACTCGCCAGGACGGCGACCAACACTCGGCGTTTATAGCTCAATTCAAACATCTGGTTTATCCCTCACAGCAATTCGTTAAAGAACTCCTTCCCCACTCGGAGCGTAGCGGAGAAAAGCGGAGGATCAAGGAGGGGCCTCTTGCCAATCCACCGACACGGCGAGATTCAAGAACCAAGAACCAAAAACCAAGAACCAAAAACAAGAACCAAAAGCGTCTACGATACGTCCACCTCCCACTGGTGCTAAGAGAGTTTCGAGAAAGCTGCTAAATTCGACACTCAGACCCCAGAGTGCAATCGGAACCGTTTGGTTGAGCGTGGACAATCGGTGCCAGACCATCTTG
>JBKGZI010000516.1:0-3910 GCA_046545675.1 Persicimonas sp. | reverse complement strand
AACCCAAAACCCTCAACCCAAAACCCAAAACCCAAACCCTCAACCTCTCGAAATCTCTAAACAATCACTCTACCACAACAGGCTCCTCACCCTGTTTCCAAATATAGCGATATCCGGCGTCGATGACGAACGTTTGTTCACTTAAGTCCTCATCCGGCCACCTGACGGTGACCGTCGCCTGCTCGGCATCGGCGAGCCCGAAGTGCTGAGTGAGGTCGTGCTGGATGCCGTAGTGACCGTGGCCGCCGCCGACCTCCTGGAGCTGGGTGAGCTCGTCGGTTTCGACCGTCACGCGTGCTCCGATGGCCGCGCGATTGGTGTCGTCTGCGCCCTCCAGCGTGATCTGCAGCCATGAGTGGTCTTGGCCGACGATATTCTCGAAGAGGCGCACGTGCGCATTCTCCGGCGCATAGCAGTGATCGCCCGAGCCGCAGCGAAACCGCGAGTGGCCGACGGCGATGTCGAGGTCGCCGTCGCCGTCGAAGTCGGCCACCGCGACCCCATGGCTGCTGGTATGGTCGATGCCCAATGGGAGCGGGACCGCCTCGAAGGTGCCGTCTTCTTGCTGGCGGTACAGGTGGCCGCGCGTGCCCGGATAATCGGTCGACCCGATATAGACGTCCTTTCGGCCGTCGTTGTCGAAGTCGAAGACCGCGGCGGTGATATCTCCGTCGTCGAAGGTGGCCGAGTCGCGCTCGCGCACCAACCCGGTCTGCTCGTTACCCGGCCGATCGAAGACAACCTGGTCATCTTGTTGATTGAAGAGTAACTCGCTGGGATCGCTCGATGAGCCCACGTCCCAGTGGACGATTTCGGTGGTCAACAGATCCAGCCAGCCGTCGTTATCGATATCCGCGCATACCGTGGTGCCGGAATTTCCGCCCAGGCGAAACGCCTCGCGATCCTGATCGTGATTCCAGCGCAACCCCTGATCATTCGCGCATTGGATATATTCGGGGTCGGGCACGCCCTCGCAGCCCTCGTCGTCGGGGTTGTGCTTGCACCAGCAGCGCGCGGACTCGTTATCGGTCCAATCGGTGCGGTGATCGAAGGCATAGGCCGACGCGATCGAGCGGTTGGTGTAGGTCGGGCCGGCGTCGCCAAGCTCGCCGAGCCACAGATGATTGGGCGCGCGTCCGTAGGAAGATGCCAGCAACTCGGGCGCGCCGTCGCCGTTGAGATCGCAGGCGGCCGCCCCCCAGGAGACCGAGTGGCCCTCGGCCTGGTTGAGCGTCTCGAGGCTGCGCCATGCCTCGGTGCTCAGGCCGGCCTCGTCGGTCACCTCATCGAAGCCGCCGTCGCCGTCTCCCAGAAGCAGCCTATCCTGCAGCGCCCCGTCAGGGCCCGAATATTGCGAGATCCACAGGTCGATCTGACCATCGCGATTGACGTCCACGAAGCTCGCCCCGCCCGGTGAATCGACCTGCTCGACGTTGCGGGCGGCGTTTCCGGCTGCGCCAAAGCTGAAGTTGCCATCGCCGTCGTTGATCATGATCTCGGCCGAGTCGTCGTCTTCGCCGCCGATCTGTTGCTTATTATAGGCGGTATAGGCGTCCAGATCGCCGTCGTTGTCGACGTCCGCCCAGATGATCAGATCGATGGGCCGGCCGATATCGTCGTCGTCACCGCTGCGGGTAGCAACCAGCCCGGAGGACTGCGTGACGTCCTCGAACGTGCCGTCACCGGTGTTTCGCAGCAGCCAAGAGGCGCGCTCACCATCGTCGGAGAAGTCGTCGTTTTTCGAGCCAGCTCGGCGCACAGACAGATCTGGCAGGCCGTCGCCGTCGATATCGGTCACCGACAAGCGCTGGCCGTTTGCCTGCAGCTCGTCGAGCTTCCAATCGCTCGACGCGTCGCGAAAGGCCGGCAGGCCGCACTCGATGGCCGAGACGACGCATTCGCATTGGCCGGTCTCCTCGTTGCACTCCGACCCGGTAGTGCAGACCACGTCCTCGCATACGCCCGCCTCAGCCCCAGAGTCGCTGCATGCGGCCGTGGCGACGGCGAAAAAACCGAGCGATATCGTGCAGATGACACCTTTGAAGATACGTCCCATAGAGCTGTACGCCGTGGATCGAGTGCTGGAAACAATGCATTGAGGTGGTGAGTCTACCGCAATGAACGTCGCCTCAAAAGCCCGGGTCGGCTCGGCGCCGGCGTGCAGACCGGTGATCGATGTTCAACCAAACCCGCCCGAACACGCTCCGCAATTGAATTCTGGGGGCGATCCCTGCTAGGTTAGCCGCATCGGACAGAACTAATGAGCATCCATGCACGCCCAAAGGACCGACAATGTTTGAACTCCCGAAGGGATTGAATCGAGCGCTACTCTTAGTCGCCTTCACCTGCCTGGCGGCGGCATGCAGCGACGATACCAGCACCGGTGGCGGCGCGCAGGAGTGCGCGGCCGGCGAGGAGTTCAACAAGCTCGAGGGCACCTGCGAGCTGCGCTCGGACAATAACACCACGGGAAATAATACCTCCGACGACCCCGACGCCGGCGGCGATGACGGCGACCATACCGCCGAAGACGACGGCGGCAACACCACCGATGACGGCGGCAGCAGCGAAGATGATACCGGAGATGGCGGCCACAATGACGACCCGCCCGACGGTGACGACGACCCCGACGTGCCCGAGGAATGTGGGCCCGGCGACGTGATCGGCATGGCCTGCGCACCCTCCGGGGAGCGGCTCGGCGGCGCCACGGTGACCATCGAGGGCAACGACTGCGACGGCAACCCCTTCACCGAGACGACCACGACCGATTCGAATGGCGAGTACTCCTTCTCCGACATTCCCGCCGGCCAGCACACGCTGACGATCAGCTCGGGCTCGTTTAGCAGTAACCAGCCGATCATCGTCCGTGCCGGCGAAACCCTCGATCTGAGCCAGTCCAACTCGAAGGTCTGTCTCGACGGCGCCAACGTGGAGATCGCGGTCATCGAGGGCGCCTACGACCACGTCTCGGGCGTGCTCGACGATCTGCAGCTCGACTACGACGTCAAAGGCGACGACGTCTCGACTCTCGGAGGCCAATACGAGGACTCGCGTGATTTCCTCAACAATCAGTCCGCGATGGACCAATACGACATCATCTTCATCAACTGCGGCGAGCTGTGGAATCAGCTCGAGGCAAATAACTCCAATATGATTCCGTCGATCATCAACAACCTCGAGATCTTCGTCGACAACGGCGGTAGCCTATATGTCGCCGACTGGTCGCACCCGTTTATGGAGAAGATGTACGCCGACGCGGTGGACTTTTTGGGCGACGACACCAATATCAACGAGGCGCGACGCGGCTACGCGCCGCAGACGATCACCGCCGAGGTGACCTCACCTGAGATGCAGAACGTGCTCGGCCAGAACGAGGCGACCATCGAATTCCCCCATAACCCGCCCAACGTCATCAACACCCACTGGGTGGTCGCCGAGGGCATCGGAGCCGGCAGCACGACCCACCTGTCGGGCGACGCCGAGCTGTGCACCAGCCACTTCGACGGCACCGAATGCCAGCAGGGCGGGGGCACCCAAGCCGACTCGCCGCTGCTGGTCACCCACCAAACCCAGAGCGGCGGAACGGCCATCTACACCGCGTTTCACAACGAGCGGCAAGGGGTCAACACCGACACCGAGCAGATCTTGAAATTCCTCATTTTTCAGCTCTAACGTGGACCTGTTGATTTTCGTGCATTCTACGCGTTCTCGAATATTCGACCCTCACGTTGACGTTCTTGGTCTTGGTTCTTGGTTCTCGGAATTTTAGACTGTTGTGGCTGGCCGATCGAGCGGGGCGACAGCGGCGCCCTGTGAACCCTGCAGGTGGGTTAAACTACTGGTTACAACCTGCACAGAACCAAGAACCAAGAACCAAGAACCAAGAACCAAGAACCAAGAACCAAGAACC
>JBKGZI010000515.1:0-3927 GCA_046545675.1 Persicimonas sp. | reverse complement strand
GCGTCCCGTACGGGATTCGAACCCGTGTCGCTGGCGTGAAAGGCCAGTGTCCTGGACCAGGCTAGACGAACGGGACGTGAGCCGTGCTGGGATCGAACCAGCGACCCGCAGATTAAAAGTCTGCTGCTCTACCAACTGAGCTAACGGCCCTGCCGCAAAACGAGCCGCATCCGGCTCGTTTTTGCTGCCGTTTGCGAGGCGGAACCTCGCCAACGGGACGCCGTTTATAAGTATGCACCGGGGTGCTGTCAACAAGAAAGTTCGCGGGTGTGCGGCGGTCGTTGTTTTATGTCTGGGAATGGTGTCTATTTTGAAGGTGGCGGCCCGAACTGGTACTCTAAAACACGCGACTTTCACCTCGGCCGCCGCCGACTCTTTGAAGTACCACGGGGAGATATGGACAGCACAAATCGCACTCGATGGAGACACCGTCGCAACACGATCCCTGCACGGCGCCGACGGCGTCGATCTCATCGCCGAGACAGCAAGCGTGGAGGCACCTATTATCCGATGGAGGTCGACCCGCAGTCGGCGATGCGTGGGGTTCGGTCGCGGCTGATCGGCGCGGTGATGGCCGCGTCGGTGACGTTGGTGTGTGTGCTCTATGCGATGCTGTCGTCGATGGGCAGCTTTGGGGCGACATTTGCGCTGACAGTTGGGCTGTGCTCGTTCGGCGCCGCTGTGGCGCTACTGCTCAGCGCTCGCCACGAAGAGGAGGTCCACGAGTTGGCCTTCCAATTCGAACAATTGCCCGTCGATCCTATGGCAAGCGCGGCGCTCGCGGACGCGGCCGAAGAAAGCACCGACGACTCGGCCTCCGCCGCTCGCCCCCGCGCGCTTCCCGCGCCCGACCCCCTGGAGGGACTCGGCCGGGAGCGATTCGACCGCAGTGAGCATCCGGCGGTGCGACTCACCAAGCGCGCCGACTTCTCCGGCCATACCGACGGCGCGCTCTGAGATACTGCTCGAGCGCCCCGACTCGCCCCGGCTACTTATTGACCGCGACCGGCTACTTATTGACCGCGATAAGTGCAGGCCGATGTGCACGTCTCGTGGACGGTGATCGCACTCAGGCACGCCAGCCGCGGCTGCAGCCGCTGCCAGATCCACCGGCAGAGCACCTCCGAGGTGGGATTTTCCAGCCCTTCGATCTCGTTCAAAAAACGGTGGTCGAGCCGCTCGTGCAGCGGCTTCCACGCCTCTTTGATCTCCGCATAGTCGATCAGCCACCCCTTCTGCGGGTCGACCTCGCCTTTGACCTCGACGCTCACCCGAAACGAGTGCCCGTGCAGCCGGCGGCATTTATGGCCCTCGGGAGTGTTGGGTAGACGGTGTGCAGACTCGAAGCGAAATTCTTTTGTCAGCTCTACTTCCATGATGGTTCTTGGTTCTTGGTTCTTAATTCTTGGCGGTGCGACTGTGCCATGTTGCTCGAATGCGACTTCATCGTTGTTTGTGATGTGTCGCAGGGGACTTGTCGAACAACCGGTAGGCTGCCAACATCCGCCAGCGTAACGCCCGACACCTTACGCAGCTGGCGCACGATAACCAAGAGCGAATCCTACGGCACGCCCATTTCCTCGAGTCAGCGCAAGGCCGCAACACAGACCAAGAACCAAGAACCAAGAACCAAGAACAATTGCGTAGTGCCCACGCCGTCCGGTAAGACGATGATGGTGGCAGGGACGTAATACGTGGAGCCAGCACCATGAAGAAGAGCTTTCTCGAGGTTGTCGAGTCCGGCCCGGTCGTCTTTGACGGCGCGGTCGGCACGCAGTTGTACGAGCGCGGCATCTACATCAATAAATCTTTCGATGACGCCAACCTCTCCCAGCAGGATCTGGTCCGACAGGTCCACGAAGAATACCTGCAGGCGGGGGCCGAGGCGATCACGACCAATACCTTTGGCTCCAACCGCCTCAAGCTCGAGCGCCACGGCCTCGAGGATCGCACCGTCGAGATCAACCGGCAGGGCGTGCTGCTGGCCAGGGAAGTGGTCGGCGAGACGGCCTTCGTGGCCGGTTCGGTGGGGCCGACCGGGCGGACCCCGACGATGCTCACCGACGCCGAGCTCGACGAGATCGCCGCCGCCTATGGCGAGCAGATCCGCGCGCTGGCCGACGCTGGCGCGGATCTGATCGTCTTCGAGACCTTCCGCCAGCTCAGCGAGATCAAGATCGCCATCGCGGCCGCTCAGGACGTCTGCGATCTGCCGATCGTCGCCCAGATGGCCTTCGACTCGGATCTGAAGACCGGCGACGGCGCCACCCCCGACCGCGTCGCCATGCTGCTCAAGCAATGGGGCGCCGACGTCATCGGGGCCAACTGCCTCGAGGGCCCCAACGTGCTTTACGACGTCGTCGAGCAGATGGTCGGCCACGGCCGGCCGGTCATCGCACAGCCCAACGCCGGTTATCCGCGCAAGGTCGAGGAGCGGTTGGTCTATATGGCCACGCCCGAATATTTCGGCGTGTACGCGCGCCGCTTCTTCAAGCTCGGCGTCAACATCGTCGGCGGCTGCTGCGGCACCGGACCCGAGCATATCCGGCGCATCGCCGGCGCTGCGCGGATGATGGGCGGCGGGCGCATCAAGGTCGAGGTGGACACCGCCGAGCGCATCGAGCAGCGCGAGCTCGACGGCGTCGAGCCGGTGCCGCTCGAGGATCGCACCGGCCTGGCCAAAAAGCTCCTTCGCGTCCAGCGAGAGCGCGTCAAAGCCGCCCCCGACAAGCGCGCGCCGGTCAACCGCGACAACTTCGTGGTCAGCGTCGAGGTCAACCCGCCCTCGGGGCTCAACCCTCACAAGGCCATCGAGTCGGCGGGAATGCTCATCGACGGCGGCGTCGACGTCATCAACACCTCCGACGGCCCGCGCGCCTCGGTGCGCATGGCCAACGGGGCGTTCGCCGCGCTGATGCGCAAAGAAGTCGGCTGCGAGGTCATCGTCCATTATTGCTCGCGCGACCGGAACCTGCTCGGCCTGCAATCCGAGCTGCTCGGCCTGCACGTGCTCGGGCTGCACAACCTCTGCGTGATCACCGGTGATCCGCCCAAAGTCGGCGATTATCCGCACGCCACCGCCGTCTTCGACCTCGACAGCATCGGCATGTTGCGAATGATCGAAAACTTCAACCGCGGCATCGATCCGGCCGGAAAATCCATCGGCGACACCACGCATTTCTTCTGTGCCTGCGGCGCCGAGCCCGCGGCCAAGGATTATGATCGCGAGATCCGACGTTTGGAAGAGAAGGCCGCCGCGGGTGCTCATTACGTGATGACCCAGCCGGTCTACGACCACACGGTGCTCGAGCGTTTTCTGACCGACATCGAGCACCTCGACCTGCCCGTGCTGGTGGGGCTTTTGCCCCTGGCGAGCCACAGAAACGCCGAGTTTTTGCACAACGAGGTGCCCGGCATGGCCGTGCCCGACGACATCCGCAAGCGCATGGAGGCGGCCGGCAGCGGGCCGAGCGCGCGTGCCGAGGGTGTCGCGATCGCCCAGGAGACCCTCGAGCTGGTCAAGGACCAGGTCGTCGGCGCCTATATCATGCCCCCGTTCGGCCGCTACGTCGCCGCCCTCGAGATTCTGGAGTGTATCGACGGCTTCGAAAAGCCCAGCTAAAGCAATCTGGACCCCTGGACCCCCGAACCCCCGAACCCCTGAGCAACCATGCCCATCCACGACAGCATCGTCGATCTCGTCGGCCACACCCCGCTGATCCGGCTCAATAAGGTCGTCGGCGACTGCCCGGCCGAGATCGTCGCCAAGGCGGAATTCTTCAACCCCTGCGGCAGCGTCAAAGACCGCGTCGGGGCCAATATGATCGCCGACGCGGAGCGCTCCGGCCGGCTCAGCCCGGGTGGGACCATCGTCGAGCCGACCAGCGGCAACACCGGCATCGCGCTGGCGTTTGTGTGCGCGGCGCG
>JBKGZI010000514.1:0-3938 GCA_046545675.1 Persicimonas sp. | reverse complement strand
TCTGGCTGCTCACACGCCGCGCCAAGAGCGAGCTCGACGAGCTCATCGACGACGACGAGCCAGACTCCGATGACCGCCATTAGCCTGCATTTCTCACGACTCGCGCAGCCGCTTGATGCCGCGGCCCAGCGCGAAGAGGCCGAGCCCGCCGAGGGCCATCGCCGTCATGCCGCGGCCCAGCGGTGACAACGGCCGAAACATCGAGGCGAGGCGCGCCATAGCGTACATCGGGGGCGCCTGGTTCATGAGGTCCTTTTTGGCGGTCGGCCCGGACATCTCCAGCATCTCGTACATCTTTCCCATCCCGCTGACCATCGGCACCGCGTGCGACTCGGTCTCGCCGATGACCCGCTTGCCCTCGACGATGCCGCGCAGCCCTTTTCTCAGCGCACGCTCGTCGTTGGACCACAGGCTGCGGTAAGCGACCGTGCCGTCTTCGGACATGATGTAGGTGGAGTTTGGCTTCGGGTCGAGCTTGCGGTGCAGCGTGCCTTCGACGTCGTCGACGGCCACCTTCCAGTGGATGCCGTCGCGCTCCTTGTAGGCGCGGGCATAGGCGAGCTTGTCGTCGAGCGTCTTGGCCTGTGGAATGGCGTCGCCCGGGTGCGCCTCGCGCACGTACAGCGTCACGAAGGCGACCTGGTCGCCAAACTCGCGATGGAGTTTGTGCAGGATCTTGCCCGAGGCCGCCGTCATCGGGCAGGTGATCGACCCGACGGTCAGAAGCAGAGGCCTATCGCCGACAAAGTCCGACTTCCTGATCGTGTCGCCGTCGGTCGTCGGCAGCTCGAAGTCGGGCATCGGCTCCCCCGGCGAAGGCCCGCCGCCAAAGGACATATCCTCCATCAACAGCTCTCGCTTAAAGTGCGGATAACGGTATTCGAGCATGGTCTTCCTCCCCTAACAGACTTGATTGAATGAGCCGTCACTGATGGTTTCGACACTCTTTGAATGTCAGAACGAGGTGTTTTTGTGCAAGGGGGGGGCAGCCGGGGCGCTCGGAAGATCCGAATCTCAGCGAGTTCGACAGCCGTCTACTACATACAGCCTACGGATCGCTGCACCGCCGGCCTCGCTGACCTGAACCTCGGAGAAGCTGTCATGAACAGATTGATCACGCTTATCGCGCTTGCGGCAGCGGTGGTCGCCACCGTGGCTGGCTGTCGTTCGACCGACACCGAATTCAAACAGGGTGCCGACGGGGGCAGCGGCCATGTAGGCAGTGACGCCGACGACGATCCGGTGACGATCGGTGGCACTGACGCCGGGCAACCACAGGATGCTTCGGACGCCTCCGTCGAAGGAGACGCCGTTCATGAGGACGCAGACGAATACGGCCAACCCGACGGGGGCTCTTGGGTCCCAGCCCAGGGCAGCTTCGTACTCCAAGACCAGCAGACGGGCACCTATTGGAATCTGCGAGGGGAGGCATTCCGGGGCCCTCTGGCCGGCCACAAGCTCGAGCAGGTGCCTGCCTTTAACTCCTTTTGGTTCGCCTGGTCGGTTTTTTATGACGGCAGTGAGATCTGGAATCAGGACATCGACAACTCGCCCGGCACGATCGATCCAGACGATAATTGCCTGGTCCCCTGCGACGAAATTCGGCTCGGCTGCGGCGGCGGAAAAGATTGCATTCCGGCGCTCGAATCCGCTGGGACGACCGCTCAGATGGTGGCCGCCGACCACCCGGAAGCCGAGTATCTGCAAGACAGCGATTTTGTCCTGGCCACCACCATCGGCGGCTCGGCGCGGGCCTACCCTCACAACATCTTGTGGTGGCACGAGATCTACAACGACACCGTCGATGGGGAGGATTATTCGGTGACGTTTTGCCCGCTGACCGGCTCGGGCATTGTCTTCGAGGGCCGCGCGGAGCAGGACCCGACCTTCGGCGTCTCCGGAAAGCTCTACAACTCCAATCTGGTCATGTACGACCGTGAGACCGATTCAAATTGGAGCCAGATGCTCGGTACGGCGGTCACCGGCCCCCAGATGGGCAGCGACGCCAAGCGCCTGCCCATCGTGGAGACGACCTGGGGCCGGTGGAAGCAGATGCACCCCGACACCCTGGTCATCTCCGAGAACACCGGCCATTCACGCGATTATAGCCGCTACCCATATGGCGATTATCGCACCAATCACGACGACACCTTCCGCGCCACCAACCCCGATTATCAGGACACCTACCGCGCCAAAGATCGCGTACTGGGCCTGGTCGGCGAGCAGGAGTCGCGGGTCTATGCCTTTCCGGAGATCGAGGAGTTCGGCACGCGCGTAGTCATCAACGACACCTTCGAGGGCGACAAGCTGGTGATCGCCTACGAGGCGGCTCACCGCATGGCCGTGCCATTTTATGCGCGAGCAGACGGCAGAGAATTGACGTTTGAAGGAGTCCGTGCCCCCTGAAGTATAGGCTCGAAAAAGTGAAGTATAGGCTCGATCAAATCACAGTGATCATCGCTCTCGGGGCGGCCCTCGTCCTGATTGCTCCGCCCGCCCACGCCGGCGGCTTTATGCAGGGCAGCGGCTTTGTCGGCGAGCCCGGCCATACGTGGGTCAAGCTCAGCTATATGAGGTGGCAGGCCGACGAGGTCTTCGCCGGCATCTTCGATCGCAACGCGAGCGCCGGCGTCGGCCTGGGCGACCCAATCGCCTTTGATAGCTCCGTCGGAGGACACTTCGACAGCCAGGCAGTTGCGACCAATCTGGTGTTCATACCCATGGAGCGCACCCGCCTGGCCCTGTATTTCCCGGTCTATCAGGCGGCCACCTTCGAGGACGACGTCTTCGAGTCGACGACGACGGGCACCGGCGACGTGTGGGTCAGCGGCGGCTATCAGCTCACCCCCGACGACCTCGACGTGGCGACCACCGTCGGCCTCCAACTGAAGGTGCCCACCACCACGCTGCCGCGCGAATTCGAAAACGTCCCGCTCAGCGAGGGGCAATACGACCTCGCCGTCGAGCAGGTCACCACCTGGGCGGTGCTCCCATCGGTGCATATATCGTTGCAGACACTGCTGCGGCGCCGGTTCGCGTTCTCCGATGAGAACCGCACTATCAAGCCTGGAGACGAGGCCGAGTTAGGTCTTGCGGTCGGCGGTGGCCCGCTGTCTTGGCTGTGGGTCAAAGCCGGCTACAGTGGCTTGTGGAGCACCGGCACCGAAGATCAGACCGGCACCGGTTCGGTGTCGCTTGTGTCGCGCCGGCACGTCAACGAGGTCATGGCCGGGGCCTATGTGAAGTGGGGCCAACTCGTCGGCCCGAGCCTCGACTCGCTGGCCCTCGACGCCTCGGCGAGCTTCCCGGTCTCGGGCCAAGATTATCCGCGCGGTCTGAGCTGGAGCCTGGGCGTGGCCTGGTCGGCGCAGCTCAGGTGAGCGGCCGGGGGCGGTTCAGATGCGCCGGGAGGCAGCGGTGCCGGCGCGGCTGCGAAGCACCACCCATCCCCACAGCAGCAGTCCCGTCAATACCAGCAGTGCACCGGGGACGGAGATACTCAGCAACAGCGGAGCGGCGCTCTGGCCGAGCAGATAGCTGCCGCCCACGATCAGCGCAGCCGGAGCCAACCCGGATATCAACTGGTTGCCGTTGTCAGCCGGGGCCGGCGGGTCCGGGCTATCAGCACTTGTCGAGACCATCTGTCGCTCGACAAATTCGCCGACCGCCAGCGGCAGACGATCGAGCACGTCCCACCATACCGGCGCCGAGCGCGCCACCTGTTCTCGCAAATGGGAGATGCTGAACAATTCTTTTTGCAGTTGCCCCAGATGAGGCTGCATTTCAGCGGCGAGATCGACATCGGGGACCAGATTCATGGCGGCGCCCTCGACGGTGACCAGCGCCTTGCTCAGCAAAATGAGTTCGGAGGGCAGCTCGACGCCGTAGTGCTCGCCGAGGGTAAACTCATCATAAGCGAGCTGAGCGATGCTATACTC
>JBKGZI010000513.1:0-3941 GCA_046545675.1 Persicimonas sp. | reverse complement strand
GAGTTGGGCTCCCCGCGCACCCGCTCGATTACGTTCCACCCGGACGTGCCCGGCACCTATACGGTCGGCCTGACCGTCGACGACGGCGAGTTCGAGACCGACGAGCAGACCGTCGATATCGAGGCCAGCGACGAGCTCATCCCGCAGGCCGACGCCGGACCCGATCAGAGCGTCGAGGTCGGCGACGAGGTCACCCTCGACGGCACCGGCAGCACCGTCCCCGAGGGCGAAGCCCCTTTCTACCGCTGGTCCTTTCAGCAAAAGCCCCAAGCCAGCCAAGCCGAGTTGAGCGACTCCGAAGACGCCCAGCCGACCTTCGTGCCCGACGTCGCCGGCGATTATATCGTCGAGCTGGAAGTCACCACCGGCGACCACGACAGCGAGCCGGACACGGTGGTGATCAGCGCCGGCGAAGGCGCAAACCAGCCGCCGACGGCCGACGCCGGAGCCGATGGCAGCGCCCAGGTCGGCGAGGAGGTGACCCTCGACGGTACCGCCAGCAGCGATCCCGATAGCGCAGAGTTGACCTACGCGTGGAGCTTCGCCTCGTTCCCCGGTGACGCCGAGCCCGCCATCGCCGACGCCGACCGCGAGACCGCCGGCTTCATGCCCATGCTCGCCGGTGAATATACCGTCGAGTTGGAGGTGCACGACGACGCCGACAATGTCGACACCGATAGTGTGGAGGTGACGGCGGATTGTCCCGGCGGGCTGCGGATCTCGGAGTACGTCGAGGATGGCTGGACCAAGGGTGTTGAATTGTACAATTGTTCGCACGATGAGCTCGATCTTGCCGACTTCGGCCTATGTATGGTTCGCGATGACACCGAGCTATGTGACGAGGATATCGAGCTCACGGGTCTACTACAGTCTGGACAGGTCACCACGGTGTGTAACTCACGGCAGGACAACGCGCTCCTGGACGAAGCGGACTGCGACATCACCACCGGCAATCTCGGCCACAGCGGCAATAACCCGCTCTTTGTCTACGACAACGCCGGGACCACCGGTTTCGAGGAAACGGATACGATCGTGGACGCGTTCGGCGAGATTGAAAATCCCCCGACTTCTGAAATTTGGAGCGATATGGTTCTACGTCGCTGCAAGCCCATGGCGCTCGACGGTCGCTACGCCGATGGCGACAGCTTTGACTGGAGGGATTATTTCGAGAGCGTTGATTTGGACGACTATAGTGATTTCGGCGTGGCTCCGCGTGAGGGATGTGCGGAGTGATCCAAGAGCGACCGAAGGGAGCTCCGCGCCCTGCTTTTTAGGGCGCAATGGTAGCCCCGGCCGACTGAGGTCGATAGGCCGAAGGAGCCCGGGGTGGGATGTGCCTATGCCATTAAAGATACATAGTGAGTTTTCGTAGAGTCAAAACGTCACGTTTCGGGTTTTTGAGGACCCGGGGCTCCTTCCGCTAGCGCTCCAGTCGGCCCGGGCTACCCATGCAACGCTAAAAAGCGCGTTGCGGAGCTCCCGTTGGTCGCTCTTGGTGCTCGTCGAATGATCTCGCATCGAGTAGGTATCTTGGATTTCGATAAATTCTACATTCTTTGCGTCCTCGTTTTTGCGTTAGGCTTATGCTCCGCCTGCGTCGAAGACGAAGACCCACCCGTCGACGTCCCCGAGCGAGGCTGCACCGAACAAGCCCAGCCCGGCGAGGCCGACTCCGACGACGACGGCGCCGCGGACTCCTGCGACAATTGTGTCGACGTGCCCAACGCCGACCAGCTCGACACCGATCACGACGGCCTCGGCGATGCGTGCGACGACGACTCGGACGGCGACGAGATCCCCGACGAGGAGGATAATTGTCCGCTCGTGTTGCACCCGGATCAGGAGGACGCCGACGGCGACGGGCTCGGCGACGCCTGTGACCCCTGCCCGCTGGGTGAAGACGAGCAGGACACCGACGGTGACGGCTTCGACGATTGCGTGGATTTGTGCCCGACGGTCGCCTCCGATGCCAACGAGGATTCGGACGGCGACGGCCTCGGCGACGCCTGTGATAATTGCCCGGAGGTGCCCAATAACGACCAGCTCGACACCGACGCCGACGGGGTGGGCGACGCCTGCGACGACGACTCACCGTTTATCCTGGAAGAGGCCACCGCGGCCGGTATTCAGGCGGCGATCGAGCGCGGCGAGTGGAGCTGTGAGGAGGTCGTCGAGGGCTATTTGGGGCGCATCGCGCGCCACGACCTCGACGTGCGAAGCGGCGCGGCGCTCAATGCGTTTGTGGAGCTCAACCCAAAGGTGCGCGAGCAAGCGCGGGCGCTCGATGATTTCTATCGGGACGAGGGCCGCTTCAAGGGGCCGCTTCACTGCGCGCCGATGGTCTTCAAGACCAACTTCGACACCGAGGAGATGACCACGACCAGCGGCTCGCTGGCCATGGCCGACGTGAGGGCGCGCGAGGACGCGTTTACGGTGGCCAGGCTGCGCGAGGCCGGCGCGATCGTGCTCGGGACGACGGCGATGGACGAATTTGCGATGGGCATCCAGGGCATCGGCGGCCGCAGCGGCAAGACCGGCAACGCCTACGACCCGCGGATGAACTCGGGTGGCTCGAGCGCCGGGTCCGGGGTGGCCGTCGGGGCGAACTTGGCCGTCGGAGGCACCGGCACCGACAACTGCGCCTCGCTGACCATCCCCGCCGCCTATAACGGGCTGGTGACGATGCGCTCGAGCCACAGCCTGGTGAGCACCGAGGGCATCTTCCCGAGCAGCCGGCTCGACGCCGTGCCCGGACCGTTGACCCGCACCGTCGAGGATATGGCCCGCATGCTCGACGCCATGGCGGCGGTCAACCCCGACGACGACCTCCAACATCACGGCGACGTGCGGCCCGACTCGTATATGGACGCCCTGGACCCCGACGGGCTCGACGGCAAGCGCATCGGCGTGCTGCGCCAGCTCGCCCCGGGCACGGCCGACCACTACCGAAACCCGTTTCACAAGGGCAATACTCAGGCGATCAAAGTCTTCAACCGCGCGCTCGGCGAGCTCGAGCAGCACGGGGCAACGGTCGTCGAGAATATCAACCTGCCCGACTTCAAGTCGCGCCGCTACGGCGGCTATAAATATGTCGATATGGAGCGCTATTTTCAGCGCGTCGACTCCGAGCTCGCCTCGGCGGCCGATATGTGCCGCACCGATAGGTTCTCGGCCCACGTCTACGACAGCGTCGACGCCTGTTTGGAGCAGGTCGAAAGCGGCAAGAACAACCCCGCGAGCTCGTATGACGAGGGCGAGGAAGCCTACGACAGGAATCGGCGTTATATCGAGGCGTATATGGACGCCCTCGACCTCGACGCGTTGGTCTACCCGGCCGACGCCTACGGGGCGCCCAACGCGTTGGCCTCGCGGGCCAATTGCATCGCCTACTCGGTCTCCGAGCTCCCGGCGATGGTCGTGCCGGCGGGGTACTCGACCGACGACGATCCCGCGTTGCCCATCGGCATGATCTTGATGGGCCGCAAATTCGACGAGGCGGGCCTCATCGAGATCGGCTATGCCTACGAGCAAGTCACGCGCCATCGGCGCCCCCCGGCGCGCACCTTCGAGGGGGCCCAGGTGCCCGAGGCTGACGAGCCGCTGGATATCGACAACTTCAACGCCGCGCACCTGGCGATCGCCGAGGAGGCGTGGCGGCGTGTGCTTAGAGACGGCGGCAAATTCGACCTGCGCGCGGGCACGTTCGCCAATATTGCCCGCGAGATCTTGCCCGACTATGGCTTCGACGAGCTGGTCGGCGAACAATAAGGCGGGCTCGAGGCTTGGGGAAAAGCAACCTCCAGCCCCACTCCTCAAGCCAATTGGCAGTCATTGCCTGTCTGGACGCATTGGCAAAAAACAAGCGACTTCGCTGGTAGCACCTAAATACAAGCGCGTAAGTCTTGTGGATAACGAGAAGCTCGAGACACTCGATGCGTCAT
>JBKGZI010000512.1:0-3953 GCA_046545675.1 Persicimonas sp. | reverse complement strand
CAGTTCCTGGACCCCCGGACCCCTGAACCCCTGGACCCCTGATCAAATGACTCAACGTTATTTTGCCATCACCACGCCCGGCTTCGAAAAACAAGTCGCCGACGAGATCGACGCCGTCGGGGGACGCAAGATCAAGAAGCTGACCGGCGGGGTCGAATTCGACGCCACCCACCGGGTCTTCTACCGCGCCAATTACGAAGTGCGCACGGCCAACCGGATCTACTTGCGCGTCGACGAATTTCGCGCGCGCGATTTTCCCGAGTTGTACCGCAAGACGCGCCGGTACGGGTGGGAGCGGCTGATTCGAGACGACAACAAAGTCTATATCAAGGGCGTCGCCCGGAAGTCACACCTCGTGCACACCGATCGCATCGAAGAAACGGTCCGCCACGGCCTGCGCGAGCATTATACCGAGGAGATGGAGGTGCCGGCGCCCGAGATCGTCGAGCATCAGACCGACGACGCGCAATACCTTCTGGCGCGCATCGACGATGATCGCTGCCAGCTCAGCCTCGACGCCTCCGGCGACCATCTCTACAAGCGCGGCTGGCGCGAGCACTCCGTCGAGGCGCCCATTCGCGAGAGCCTCGCCGCGGCGCTGTTGATTCGCGCGGGCTGGAATCCTCGCAAGCCGCTGCTCGACCCGGTCTGCGGATCGGGCACGTTTTTGATCGAGGCGGCCTGGATGGCCGCGCGCCGCGCGCCCGGAAGGATGCGCGATTTCGCGTTCCATCGCTGGGCGAATTTTCGCCAGCCCCTTTGGGACTCGGTGGTCGAGAACGCCGCCAAGCGCGAGCGCTCCCTCGAGCATGTGCAATTTTACGGACGCGACGCCAACCCCGAGGTCGTCGACGCCGCCCGCCACAACGCCGACCTCGCCGAAGTGCGGCTCGCCTGCGATATCGACCGGGGCGACGTCGCCGAGCTGGTGCCGCCGGTCGACGAGCCCGGCATGATCATCGCCAACCCGCCCTACGGCGCGCGTCTGGCCGAGGGTGACGGCGAGCAGGCTGTGTGGCAGACGCTCATCGAGCGATTCGCCGAGTATTTCGACGGCTGGCGCATGGCGCTGGTGTTGCCCTCAGACATCACTCCCACCCACGAGCGCCTAAAATTCAAAGAGGAGGCTCGCTTCAAAAACGGTGGGATTCCGGTGCGCTTTTGGCTGGCGCGGCATCGTTGATAGCAGGTCGTTGTGTAGAGCAGGATGACTTATGATTAGGCAACTCACCGCAAATTTTATCGGGCTGTCGGCCCTCGTGGTGCTGATCTCGAGCTGGTCGGTGGCGGCGTGCGCCCAAGAGTCAGGCGACTCCGGCCTCGAATCGGCCGGCGATGAGGCCAAATTTCGGGTGATCAGCCGCTTCCCCAGCGACGATGAACCGGCCGAGGCGCCGTCGGCCATCTTCGAGGAGCAGATGATCGACGGTGCCATCACCGACGCCATCGCTCAGAGCCGCTGGGACGTGGCGCGTTTGCTCGTCTCCAAGCAAGACGTCGCCAACCAGGACGACGCCCCCTATATGAAGTTGCTCGCCGGGTATTTGGCCCTGCAGGACGAGGCCCCCGACGAGGCGTTCGAGATCCTCGATGGGCTGGTCGGTCAGGTCGGCGAGCTCGAGGATTATCGGCTGTTTTGGGCGGCGAAGAGCGCCTACGAGGCCGAGGACTTCCACAAGGCGACCATGCGCGCCGCCAAGGTGCCCCGCGAAAGCTTGGTCTTCGGCCACAGCTTGATCCTGCTGGCCGACTCGCTCGCCGGCGCCGGCGGCGAGAGCGACCTCGAGCGCGCCGTCGACACCCTCGAGCTATACCTGTCCAAATATCCGAACGGGCGCTCCGCTGAAGCCGCGAGGTTGTCGTTGGCCGAGGCGCTCGAAAAATCCGAGCGGTGGGACGCCGCCGCGCTCGCCTATCGCGACGTGGTCGAAAATCACCCACTCTCCGACTCGGCGAAGACCGCCAAAGAGCAGCTCGACTCCATCCGAGAGCACCTCAGCGAGAGCACCACAGAGGAGATCGACTCACCGCCGTTTTCGACGCGGATGATGCGCTACCGCGCGCTCTTCGGCGCTCATCGAAGCGAGGTGGTCGTCGACGAGCTCGGCGATGAGCTCGAGACGCTCGACGAAGACGCCGCCGAGCGTTGTGAGGCGACGTATTTGGTGGCCAAGAGCTATAGCAAGCTTCGCCGCCACTCCGACGGCGCGGATTGGTACGAGCGCATCTTGGACGACTGCGCCCAGACGCCCTACGCCATCAAGGCGCTGTACGTGGGCGGCAAGGGCTTGTGGAATAGCGGAAAGCAGGACGACGCACGCCAGTGGTTCGAGCGCATCTGGACTGAATATGGCGACCACTCCTTCGCCGACGACGCGATGTACTTCAGCGCGCGCATTCTGCGCGAGGACGAAAAGAAGAAGCAGGCCCGAAAGCTCCTCCAAAAGCAGGTCCAGCGCTATCCGTCGGGCGATATGGCCAAAGACGCCCACTGGCTGATGGTCCGCGAGCTGTTCGCAGGCGACGACTTCGAGGCGGTCGTCAAATACGTCGACGGCCTCGAGCAGACCGGCGAGGACGATATGTACTCGCGCGGCCGTCTGCACTACTTCCGGGCGCGCGCTCTCGAAAAGCTCGGCAAGGCCGACCAGGCCGACACCGCCTACCGCAAGATCGCCAAGGCCAACCCGCTGTCTTATTACGCCTATCTCTCGTTCAATCGGCTGGGGTTGCTCGCCGAAGGCCAAAAAAGCGGCGCGCGCTCGACCGCCACCGACGTCTGCGCGCTGGGCAACACCGATATATGCGAGTTTGTGGGGCCGTCGAAGTCGCCGGCCGTCGAGCTGCCCGACGAGATGAAGTCCTCCGACCACTTCAAGCGCGGCGCGCACCTATTGCGCATCGGGCTGACAGAGCTGGCCGAGGACGAATTCCACGCGCTGCGCCGCGACCACCACGGCCAGGCCAACCTGTGGGCGCTGACCTATCTGCTCGACGCCGCCGGCGCCTACCGGCTGTCGCACGACCTCGCCCGCCGACATATCGACGGCTGGCAGACCCACTACCCGAAGAGCTCCGACGATCCACGCTGGTCGCTGGCCTTCCCGCAGCCGTTTCGCCGCCACGTCGACACATTCGTCGAGCAGCGAGACCTGCCCGCGGCGCTGGTCTACGCGATCATGCGCGAGGAGAGCGGCTTCAACCCGCGCATCGAGAGTTGGGCGAACGCCCGCGGGCTGTTGCAATTGATGGAGTCGACCGCCAGCGGCGTGGCCGAGGACGACGGGTTGAGTGATTTCAGCGCGGACAAGCTCTTCGACCCGGCGGTCAATATCCGGCTGGGCACCGGCTATATCGAGGAGCTCGCCGGCAAGCTCGAGTCGCACCCGGCGCTGGTCATCGCCGGCTATAACGGCGGGCACTCCAACGTGTCGCGCTGGTTGAAAGAGCGCGGCGATCTACCGCTGGATCTGTGGGTCGAGGACATCCCCTACGGCCAGACCCGCAAATATACCAAGCGGGTGCTGTCGAGCTTCTGGACCTATTCGTGGCTATACGGCGAAGACCGCGTGCCGCGGATTAGCTTCGACTTGCCCTGATTCGAGTTGCCCAGGCCATCGGTGCCAGACCTTCCAGGCTAAGCTTACTACACATCGTTTCCGAAGATTGAAGGCCCCGCCGCTAAGACCCCCGCCGGTTTACCCGGCGGGTGAATCAGCTTGGTGCGCTACAAAGCGGCCGCGCCGCTAAGACCCCCGCCGGTTTACCCGGCGGGTGAATCAGCCTGGGTGAGCTAGAAAGCCGCCCCGCCGCTAAGACCCCCGCCGGTTTATCCGGCGGGTGAATCAGCTTGGTGAGCTAGAAAGCGGCCCCGCCGCTAAGACCCCCGCCGGTTTACCCGGCGGGTGAATCAGCTTGGTGAGCTAGAAAGCGGCCCCGCCGCTAAGACCCCC
>JBKGZI010000511.1:0-3954 GCA_046545675.1 Persicimonas sp. | reverse complement strand
CAACCGAAACCGCCTGGAGAGGTCGAGCGTTCTGCAAGACGACCCCGTGAACGTGCACGTGCACGTTCACGGGGCTTTAGTTTTCCAAATATCAGGTGTGCCACCCCCTCTACTTTTATTGCGCGACGGCATAAGACCCCAAAACCCGCAGCATCGGCGCGATCTCCTCGAGATGCCGCAGCGCATTTTGGGCCCGTTCTTCATTCACGCTGCCCGCGAAGTCCAAATAGAAGAGATATTTGAACTTGCGGCCTCGCAGCGGGCGGCTCTCGAGCTTGGTCAGATCGATATCTCGGAGCGCAAATACCGACAGGGCCTTGAACAACACACTGGGTTGGTCTTTGAGCGAGAAGACGATCGAGGTCTTCATCGGGCGGTCTTCGGGCGTTGCTTCAGTGGCGGCCGGCTCGCGCGCGAGGATCAAAAAGCGGGTGAAGTTCTCCGGGTCATCCTCGATGCCCTGGGCGAGCATCTGGAGGTTGTAGACCTCGGCGGCGCGCTCACTGGCGATGGCCGCGGAGCGCTCGAGGCCTTCTTGGCGCACGAGCTTGGCGCTGCCGGCTGTGTCGTAGGTCGCCCGCGTCGTCGCGCCCAGATCGCGCAGGTAGTGCTCGCACTGTGACAGCGCCTGCGGGTGGCTCAAGACCTCTTCGATCACGTCGATGCTCACGCCTTCGAGGGCCAGCAGGTTGTGGCGCACCCGAAAGATATGCTCGCCGACGATATGAACGTCGTGGCGAAGTATCAGGTCGTAATTTCGGTGGATGCTCCCTGCCAGGGAGTTCTCGATGGGGAGCACGGCGCGATCGGCGCGTCCGTCGGTGAGGGCCTCGAATACCGCCTCGAAGCTCTCGCACGGCATCGGCTCGATCTTCGCTCCGAGCGCCTCGACGGCCGCGCCTTCGGAGTAGGCTCCCATCTCCCCTTGGTAGGCGACCTGAAGAAGTTTATCCTCGGAGGCGCGGCTGTTGGAATGTTTGGCCATCGGTGAGCCCTTCTATGGTGTGCAATCGCGTGTGGTACCCAGTCGCGACCGTTAGCTTTTAGAGCGACGGTCTGTTAGCAGTACCCAAACGGCAGTAACTAAACGAGCAAAGCATACAAACCCTAATCCCCGCTGCAACCCAAAGCGTTCGTCCGGAGCATAGCATCCGCCGAATTGGATTTTCCAAGCAGTATCCGAGACACCCATGATCATCGTATTGAAGCCCGGAACCACCGTCGAAGAGACCGGCGAGGTCATCTCGCGTATCGAGGCCAAGGACCTCAAGCCCGTCGTCCTCGAGGGTACGCAGCGCAACGTGATCGCCGTCATCGGCGACGAGCGCCTGCTCGAGCAGATCAACTTCGAGAGTCACCCCTACGTCGAGAGCGCCAAGCCGGTGTTGAGCCGCTATAAGCTCGTCAGTCGCGAGGTTCGAGACGCCGACACCGTCGTCGATGTCGCCGGCGTGCCCGTCGGCGGCGACAACTTCACGGTCATCGCCGGGCCTTGCTCGATCGAGAGCCTCGAGCAGATGCGCACCACCGGCCAGGCCGTCAAAGACGCCGGCGCCACGATCCTTCGTGGCGGCGCATTCAAGCCGCGCACCAGCCCGTATAGCTTCCAGGGGCTGGGCGTCGAGGGGCTCGATATCTTCGACGAGGTCTGCACCGAGATGAGCATGCCCGGCTTCACCGAGGTCATGGAGGTCAAAGACCTCGACCCGGTCCAAGAGCGCGGCTTTGGCTTTCAGGTCGGCGCGCGCAATATGAAGAACTCGCGCCTTTTGACCGCCATCGGCAAGCGCGACAACCCCGTTTTGCTCAAGCGCGGCATGTCGGCGACCATCGAGCAGCTCCTGCTGGCCGCCGAGTATGTCGTCGCCGAGGGCAATAGCCGGGTCATCCTATGTGAGCGGGGCATCACGACCTTCGAGACCGCCACCAGAAATACCCTCGACCTCAACGCGGTCGCGGTGCTCAAGGAGAAGACCCACCTTCCGGTCGTCGTCGACCCGTCTCACGGCACCGGCGTGCGAAGCTACGTCAAGCCCTTGTCGCTCGCCGCAGCCGCCGTCGGCGCCGACGGCATCATCGTCGAGGTGCATAATAAGCCCGAAGAGGCCCTGAGCGACGGTCAGCAATCGCTCTACCCCGAGCAATTCACCGAGCTGATGCGAGCTCTTCGCCCCGTCGTCGAGGCTGTCGGCCGGAAACTGGTATGAGCGACTCCGAGACGCCCAATAGACCGACTCAGACCGAGCACTCCCCGATGATCGCACGCGCCGAGAGCTTCCAGGCCCTCGACCTGCCCGACGACGCGGTCGTCATCATCGACCGGGCGCTGCCTCAGGCGTGGCTCGACACCTTCGACGATCCCATCGTCGTCGACGCCGGCGAGTCCCTCAAGCGCCTCGCTTCCATCGAGGCGCTCGCCGAGCAGGTGCTCGAGCGCCGCTCGACGCGCCCGCTGACGATCGTCGGAGTCGGCGGCGGCTCGGTCGGCGACGCGGTCGGCTTTTTGGCCAGCACGCTGTGGCGCGGCGTCGATCTGTGGCATGTGCCGACCACGCTCCTGGCGATGGTCGACTCGGCTCACGGTGGCAAGACCGCTGTGAATCTGGGGGAAGCCAAAAACCAGCTCGGCACGTTTTATTTGGCCGAGAGGGTCGTCCTGGTCGACCAGGCGCTCGCCACGCTGCCGCTCGAGCAGCGCCGCGACGGACTCGCCGAGCTCGTCAAAGGCCTGTGGCTCGGCGACAAAGACGCGCTCGACCTGCTCGAGGCCGACGGAGGCGTCGACGAACTCGCCGCGGCCCCCTTCGAGGAGATCGCCGAGCGCATGATGGCACTGCTCGAGCGCGCCATCGACGTCAAGCTGGACATCGTCGACCGGGACATCTTCGAGACCAAGGAGATCCGCACGTTCTTGAACCTCGGCCACACCGTCGCGCATACCCTGGAGCTGCACACCGGCGTCTCTCACGGCCAAGCCGTCTGTTGGGGGCTCTTGTCGGCGAGCTTTTTATGCGATTTGCCGCGGCTTCGACGCCACGTCTACGCGCTTCTGACCCCGTCGCAGCCGGTGACCTCCTTCGAAGATCGCGAGCTATTTTGCGCGGGCATCGAGCGCGACAAAAAGCGCATCGACGGCCAGCTTCGCTCGGTCCTGCTCGACGGCCCTGCCGAGCCCTACGTCACCCGTGAGGTCTCGGCCGGCGACTGGTTCGTCGCTTTTCGCCGAGCGGTCGAGTGGTTCGAGCAGACGCCCGCGAAGACCGAGCGCCGCCGCGCCCGAGCGGCCACGCTAGACGTCGCGGCGAGCAAGTCCGAGATGAACCGCGCGCTGGTCATCGCGCATCTTCGCGAGGGTCAAACGAGCATCAGTGGTTATAGCAAGGCAGACGACGTCGCCTGGCTGGCGTCGTGTCTCGAGACGCTCGCACGCGCCGACGGACCTGCCGAAATCTACGCAGGCGAAGGCGGCACGACCTTTCGCTTTCTGCTCGCCGTCTGCGCCGCGCGCCCCGACGAGACGCTACTTTTGGCCGCGCCGCGACTCCTCGAGCGCCCCCACGACGCGCTCATCGACGCGCTTCGAGACGCTGGCGCGACCATCGAGTCGGTCGAGCTCGAAGACGGCTCGGGCATGAGGATTCGCGGTTGGTCGAGTTGGCCCGACCGCTTCGAGGTCTCGGCCGCGCTGTCATCTCAATACGCCACCGCGCTCGCGCTATTGTCGGCCGCGGGACACGCCTTCGAGCTCGTCCTCGCCGACGGCGGCGAGGTCGCCAGCCGGCCCTACTTCGACATGACCCTCGAGCTGCTCGAGAGCGCCGGCGTCGAGGTCACCCGAGACGGCGACACGCTGCGATTTTCGCCGACGGCCGCGCTCGACCCACCGGCGAGCATCACCGCCGAGACCGACGCGAGCAGCGCCGCGGTCTGGGCGTTCGCACGCCTGGTCGGCGT
>JBKGZI010000510.1:0-3963 GCA_046545675.1 Persicimonas sp. | reverse complement strand
GTCGTCGGGCGATAAGCCCCACCAGGCGATCAGGGTGGCACACGCGGCCGCGGCGATCGCCGCCCACACGCGCCGGCGCCTCGGTCTGGAGCGCGGCTCATCAACCCCGCGCTGATCGTCGGCGTCGGCGTCCGACGGCGGGTGGGTCTGCTGTGCGATGCGATCGAAGAGCTCGTCCGAATTGAAGCTCGCGAAGGTGTCGGCGTCGGCCGTGCGAGCCGCCTCGAACATCTCGTCGAGCTTGGCCTGATCGTCCGATGCATATGGCTGCGAGTCCTCGGCGATCGCGGCTTCGATGCGCTCGAAGAGCGGGTCGGGGTCGATGTCGGCCCACATCCGAGCGTCGCCTTCGGCGGCGGCCTCGAACATCTCGCCGGTCTTGGCGGCCAGCTCGGCGCACTCCGGGCAGGTGTCCAGGTGCTCGTCGACCTCAGCGCGCTTCAGGTCGGAGAGTTCGTCGCGCTGAAGTTCGAAGAGCAACTCCTGGACATCTTCGCATGGAAGCTGGTTGCTCATACCCGTTCTCCTATCTCTTGGTCCGACGTGGCCAGCGCGCTCTTGATGATCTTCAAGAGCTGCTCGCGGCCGCGGCGAACACGGGAGGCGATCGTGTTGATAGACGTGTCGGTCTGGTCGGCAATCTCCTGGAGGGTGTTGCCCTCGATCTCGTACATGATGACCGCCTCGCGTTGCTGATCCGGCAGGCAATCCATGGCAGCGTAAAGCGCGCGCACTCTCTCGCGAGCCTCGAGCTTATTCCACTGATTGGTCGGCTCTTTGACGGTCTGCAGCGTCACGAAGTCCACCGAATTCGGCGACTTGCGCACGTGAGAGATGGCGACGTTGCGCGCCACTCGGTAGACCCAACCGCCGAAGGCGTCGTAATCGGAGACACCGTCGAGGCTGCGATGCAAGGCGACGAAGGCCTCTTGGACGACGTCTTCGACCTCCGGGCAGGGCCCGAGGTAGCGTCCCACGGTGCGCGTCACCTGGTCGAGGTAGCGCCTGTAGAGCTCGCGAAACGCCTGCTTGTCGCCGGCCGCCGCTGCTTTAACCAATGTGGCTTCTTCACTCATGGGCTCAAAACCCTAACTCCAGTCCCAGCAGCATGTCGAATTCGAAGCGTCCGAGGTCCATCACGATACGCTCGATCTCTCGGTCCCCGACGACCTCGCGGCTGTCGCGTACCTTGCGGTCAGCGAGGCTCGCCGCGGCCGTGGCATCGAGGCGTACCGCCAACATCGGGTTGAACGAGTAGCCCGCGCCCGCGCTGGCGACGAGCGACCAGGGCGATAGGGCGTTCTGTGAAGCCGTATCGGGCTCACCGGTTAGGGTTCCCGCTGCACCGGGGAGCCGGTCGCCGATCACGCCGCCGGAGACTTCTTGGGCCCACACCTCGGCGACCGTCCATCGAGCGCCCCCGCCGGCGGTGAACGACCACCCCGCCGAAAAGCGGCGTGCATAGGCGGCCGTCAGCTCCGCCGACCACGGCCTGTAGCTGAAGCGCACCCCCTGGACCTCCGACTGCGCCGCGTCGACCGGCAGACGACCGACCAGCCCGAGCTTGACCCGCGACCACGGCTTCCAACCAGCCCCCACCCGAACGAGCTTCAGGCCCGCGTCCGCCGAAGGAATCCACATCGCGCCGGCTACCGCCTCCAAGGTCACCACAGGGGCGCTCGACGCGTCAGCGCCGGCCGATATCTCGCCGGAGATATCGGCGCTGGCCGGCTCGCTGGGTTCCTGTATGACGAGCTCCTGCTCGATGGGCTCCTGTTCGACCGACTCCTGTTCGACCGACTCCTGTTCGACGGGCTCCTGTTCGACGGGCTCCTGTTCGACGGGCTCCTGTTCGACGGGCTCCGACTCGGCCTCGGGCTGTGGCATCGCCTCCGGCGGGCGAACGCCGTCGATGATCCAGGCCAGGCGAGTGGCGAACGAAGCGACCTCGAGCTGATCGGCGTCCGGAGCCAGGACGAACGAATTGGCATCTTCGGCCTGCTCGAGGCTGATCTCACACGATTCGTCATCGGCAGCGCTCAGAGTGATCGTCCACGTGTCGCGCTGTTCCGAATCAGACGGTGAAGAGAGCACCTGCGCCGATGTGCGAAGGCGCAATTCGTCGACGAGTTGATCGCTAAGCTCTGCCGAGCAGGTCGCCCGATCGCGGTCCACGACGACCTCGGTTGCGTCTTCTGCCCGCGCAGAGCCATGCCACACGAGCCCACCCACCACAGCCACGGCCAAAGCCAGGGCCGTGCGAAGCTCTATATTTTCGCCTCTGAGGCTCATGCCTTTCCGTTCGACTCACTCGAGTGCTCAGCGCGCACCACAACAAGTGTTGCACCCCTTCATCTATATACTCGCAGAAACAGCGACCTTTTGTGCATGGAAGGCAAAAAAAGGTGGGTCGACAACATTAATTGTCCCACCGATGCACAAAAAAGCCCAGCACTTGCGAGTACAAGGGTGAGGCAATAGCTGAGCGGTCCACGAGTTTTTCGACGGGTGGATTGCTCGACGGGTTAACGGCTTCGCTGGCTCTTTCGACACCCACGAGCGAGCGCAAGCATTGCAGTGGTGGAGTACGACGATGAAGACCTTCCTGCGCAGTACGCTCACTCTTATTCTCTTGCTTTTCTTATCTGCGCCGCAATTCGCCGACGCGCAGACCAAAGAGCCATCCTCGGCCGAGGCCGAGCCCCCCGAAGAGATCCTGATGTCCCAACGGGTCGCGGCACTCGAGCGCGAAAATAAGGGGCTTCAGTCAGAGGTGGTCGACTTGCGGCTGAAGGTCCATGACATCGAGGATGAAGACAGCGGCTTCGACTATACGAACGCCGGGTTGACCTTTGCGCTGACCACCGGCCTGGTCGCCGCTTCCTACTTTGCTGCCGATCAGATGTACGGCGATTCGACGCGCATGCTTATGCCCGGCCTGACCACGGCGAAGGTGGTGAGCTTCGGCGCATTGGCCGCGGCGGGGCCCGCCTTCCTCGCCGGCGTCGGGGGCGGGACCGACAGTTCTGCGACGGTAGCGGCCGGCATCACGGTCGACGTCTTGGTGGCGCTGGTGCCCTGGGGGGTCGGCATTTCGGCCCACAAAGTCGCCACCAGCCCATACGGCGAGAAGCTCGTGTCACCTTAGCGCCCGGCGGATGGTCGGCACCCATTGCTCCCGCCGCCCAGGCTGCGAATCGACCACCTTCGGTGCCAGTGCTTCCAGCTCTGGCACGGGCCGCCCCAGGCTGCGAATCGGCCGGGTGCCACAAAAACCACCGCCACCTCGACCCCCGCTATGGGCTACGCATGGCTCGATGTCTCGCGCTGCTCACCCATAGCTACGAATTCCCTCACGCCCCCGAGGGGCCCGCAGCCCGTCGCCACGTTTGGGCGACACGCGGATCCTCTATTTAGGGCGCCTGAACTGCGGCGCGGACTACAATTTGGGTTAGACAAATAGGGGCGTTCGGCTTGTTGAGGGTCGTGTGTGTGTGGCCCTCGAAAACTATGAGTGGCGATAGCGGCTTGTCGGGTAGTTGGGGCGAAAAATGAGCCTCAATAACCGTGTGAGATTATAGGGCCCAACCCAAATTGCAGTTTCGCGAGGTCGCTGTTTGACCTCGCCTTAAATAGAGGGCGTTGCGTTCCTGCAAATCGTTACTATATGCCGTCACGAAAACAGCAATCATCTGAATGAACGGTGTCTTTTCGGTGGTCATTGTACGACTCGTAGGAGTGGTTGGCACCTTTTTGGAGCGCCTGCGCGGCCTCAACCGCGGCGAGGTCGCGGTCATGGAGCGGACCGGCACGGATGCCCAGGAGGGCCCGCACGTGCGGGTCATCCAGGACGGCCTGCCCGACGTCGGCGCGCTGCGCGTCGACCAACTGCTGATGTCCCCGCACTTCGGCCTCGAGAGCGCCTACGACCCCGAGGTCGACGAGCTCATGACCCGCTACTAC
>JBKGZI010000509.1:0-3965 GCA_046545675.1 Persicimonas sp. | reverse complement strand
CAAGAACCAACCACCAAGAACAGGTGCGTCTGCTCGAGACGATACGAAAAGCCTGCCACGACTCGTAAACCACAAGATTTCCGTGACTGCACTTACCGTGGACAATTAAGTAGCAAGCTATGTTCCAGATCAATCGACCCCCCCGGGGCGGGGCGGTAGGGGCAATTGCCGACTCGCGAGGGGCGAAAAAGATGCGCCAGCGCTCGATTTTTGCGCAAATTATGCGCCCGTTGTCCGCCGCTGAGGTAGGGCAGAGGGCGAAATCCTCGCGTTTGGATGATGTGAGATGTCTTTTTTACGCCCCGGCGGCGATCTTGCATTGCACACGAGACGAGCGGGCCAGGGGCCACCAGCGCCGCCCACCGGGATTGTTGACCCCAGCCAAACGTTTTTTCGAAGACCCGACGATTCTCGCAGATCAAAATGCGTTACGGAGAGAGAGTATGCAGGCGAAAAAAGAGGCCCGGCTCGACCAGGCCACACTCGTGGACACATCCGTTGAGGTCGATATCGACTTGCTCAGAAAATATAACGTCGCCGGCCCGCGCTATACCTCCTATCCGACCGCGCTGCACTTCGATGAGGAGATCGACGCAGAGGTGATCGAGGGGCGGCTGGCCGAGCAAAATGAGCGCGACCGGCCGATGTCGCTGTATTTTCACCTGCCGTTTTGCCGCAGCCTGTGCTGGTATTGCGCGTGTACGAAGATCATCACCGGCGACCGCTCCCAGAGCGCGGAGTATATCGAGCTGCTCGACGCCGAGATGACCCGTCGCGGTGCGTTGACCTCGGGGCGCCGCGTGGTGCAGATGCATTTTGGCGGCGGCACACCCACCTATATGAGCGTCGAGGAGATCGGCAGACTCGGCGAGCTGATTCACTCGCATTTTGACTTCGACGACGATGCTGAGATCAGCGTCGAGATCGACCCGCGCGAGTTCACCAAGGAGAAGGCCAAGGCGCTGGCAGATGTCGGCTTCAACCGGGCGTCGCTGGGCATCCAGGACACCAAAGAGAAGGTCCAGCGCGCCGTCAACCGGCTCCAGCCGATGTCGATGAACGTCCAAGCCGTCGAGTGGCTGCGCGCCGAGGGGATCGAGTCGGTCAACGTCGACCTGATCTACGGGCTGCCCCACCAGACGCTGAGCTCCTTCGAGGAGACCCTCGACGAGGTGCTCGAGCTGCGCCCGCAGCGTTTCGCCATCTACAGCTACGCGCACGTGCCCTGGGTCAACGCCGCCCAAAAGCACCTCGAGCGAGAGGGCCTGCCGTCGGCGGATCTGAAGCTGCAATTGCTCAAGCTGGCTATCGAACGCCTCACCAGCCGGGGCTATGTCTATATCGGCATGGACCATTTCGCGCTGCCCGACGACGAGCTGGCCGTCGCCCGGCGCACCGGCAATCTGCAGCGAAACTTCCAGGGCTATAGCACCTGGGGCGGCACCGATATCATGGCCTACGGGCTGTCGGCGATCTCGCAGTCACGGGATATGTATTTCCAGAATCAAAAGGAGCTGGCGCTGTATCGCGAGGGGCTCGAAGACGGCGGGTGGCCGGCGTTTCGCGGGGTCGTGCTCGACACCGACGACCTCATTCGGCGCCAGGTCATCATGGAGGTGATGTGCCGCGCCGAGCTCGACTACGCCCACCTCGGCGAGTCGCTGGGCGTGGACTTCGTCGAGTACTTCGCCCAGGAGCTGGCCAGCCTGGCTCCCCTGGAGGACGACGGCCTGGTGGTGCGCCACCCCGACAGCCTCGAGATCACCAACACCGGCCGTCTGTTCATCCGCAACATCGCCATGCACTTCGACGCCTACCTTCAAGCCGCACAGGCGCATCAAAGCTATTCGAGAACTGTGTAGGCTCGAAGCCCTGCTCGGGCGAAATGTTACTTAGAATTCACTTAACTCTCGTTAAATGGACGCTTCACCAATTGCACCGTCTGTTGTAGTTTATCCCCATGATCGTGATTTAGAGGGCCTTGACCGTCCGGTTAAAGGTAAGAGTGGCCTGGAGAGTAGCACGTGCCGGCTCGTGGGCCTCGATTCTCTGCTTGATATTCGGTGCGAGTGATTTGCTGGGATGTGCGAATGAAACGAACGCTGCTCTCTGAGGCAAAAGCTGCGCTGATTGATATGATGAAGACCACGGGGGAGATCTCTGTGGACGATGCTGTCGAGGATCTCGACTTGGCCAAGACGACCATCCGTCAGCACTTACAGTTGCTCGAGCAATACGGGCTCGTCCAACGCCGCCAACAACGCCAGGGGCGCGGCCGGCCGCGGATCATGTACAGCCTGACCGACAAGGCCCGCCAGTTCTACCCGAGCTTGGAGAGTGAGCTTCTGCGCGAGTTGGTCCGATTCCTGTTGCGGCAGGGGCATCTGTCTCTGGTCGATAAGTTCTTCCAGCGTCACTGGGAGCAGTATGAGCAACGGCTCGTCGCGCAGATCGAGGCGGCCGGCGGTGATTGGCGAGCGCGCATCGACGTGCTGGGAGCGTTTTTGAGCGAGCAGGGCTTCGTCCCCGAGATCGACCGCAACGCCCGAGAAGACGGCATCCGCCTGTGCAATTGCCCGTATCGTGCCGCGGTCGAAGCCACTCGACTGCCGTGTCGGCTCGAGCGCGAGCTCATCGAAAAGCTCACCGGCCGGCGCGCCACGCGCACCGGATATATGTTGGAGGGCGGTCCGGTATGCGCTTATGAGTTGGGCGAAGAACTGAGTCAGGAGACTTGACGCAACTGGGCGACCGGGCGTAAGAAGCCGTCCCAAACTGGACGCGTCGAGGCGACTTGAATCACACTCGATCGTGACCAGTGTCATTGTGTTGAAAAGCCCCGCGCAGCCCGCCGCTGCGCCATGAGCACACCTTGTTTGCCGGCATGGAGACATCCCCATGACTTTCGTCATCACCGAGCCCTGCCAGGGCACCTGCGATACATCTTGTGTAGAAGTTTGCCCCGTCGATTGTATCCACGGCCCGCTGACCGTCGATGAGATTCGCGATATTCAGGCCGCCGGTGACGACGCCCAACTGGCCGATATCCAGCTCTATATCGATCCGGATATCTGCATCGACTGTGGTGCCTGCGAGCCGGAGTGTCCCGTCGAAGCTATCTTCGAGGAGTGGGACCTGCCCGAGGAGTGGGAAGAGTTTACCGAGCTCAACGCCGAGTTCTTTCGGCAATAAGCTGGTGGCTGACGGCAAGCCTCATCAGGGGTGTGAGAAGTCCCCGGGTTTGCCGAGGACATCGCAGACCCGCGCATAGATAAACCGCCCGAAGTTGTCTTCGAAGTAGTTCGGCTCTTCGATATCCGAGTAGCCGGCCGGAACCTCGGCGACTGGACATTCGTCGTCGTCGCCGGGGCGCGCGCAGTCTAGTATAAAGAACGCCTCCTCTCCATACGGTCCCACGACCACAGTGGTGCCGCCGAGGTTGCTGTGCTCTCGCCGGTCGAGGGTGTGGTGGACCACGTCCCACTCGCTATGGCCGGCCGCCTCGCTCAGACCGAAGAAGACCTGCGCTCCAAAGCGGCCGGCACCCAGTTGCTCGAGAAAGCGTCGATAACTCGGCGGAAACTCGACCCCCAGACGCTCCTCCGCCCGTGCGATCTCCTCGGTGGTGGAGACTCCTCCCGCAAATTCGGCGAGCTCATCGTTCTCCATGATGAGTCGAATCGCCTCGTCGGTATGATAATAGAGCATCTCGACCTCCTGATCTCGCGGTGCATGTCCCCTCGAAGGTGCACACCGACCCTCTTCTCTCAACTCCTCTCAGATACAAGAGCAGCGGTTTCCCTTTGAGCCGCCGCTGCGGGTTTGGTAAGCTTTTAACCGAAAGGTAAAATGCGTATCCATCGGCCCCTGAATGGGTGCAGACCTGCAGGTAGATTTTGTTGGAAATCAAAAAATCATGAATAGACACTATTTAAGTGCAGTCACGGAAATCTTGTGGTTTACGA
>JBKGZI010000508.1:0-4043 GCA_046545675.1 Persicimonas sp. | reverse complement strand
CGCGGTGCGGCGTCCAGCGTCCCGCTCTTCCACGTTTCGGTGCTCTTCGCGTTTCGCGTACCGCGTCCAGCACCTCCACGTACCGCGTTCTGCGCCTCGAGGTTGCGCGCCGCCGGGACCGGCCTCCTCGGCGGCGCGTGGGCCGCGCTCGTCGGCCGGTGGCGGAGAGACCCTCCGCGCTCCTCGGGGGACGGTGTAAGGCGCGTGGCTGGCTGTTCAGTTTCGATAGGGGTAGGAAGGCCTGATCTCTCAGGCCCTCCCCCCTCCGAACCGTACGTGCGGTTCTCCCGCATACGGCTCTCCGGTTGGCAGTTAGCCTCCTCTCAGGGACTGGATAATGGCGCGTCGGGCTGCGACCATAGAGAACAGCCCGGCGTTCCTAAAGAAGTCGTTGGTCCAGCGCTTATTGTCGAGCTTCGTCGGAATGCCCCGGCGACCGCTTCGTCGGCGCAATATGGCACGCAGACGTTGGCGTAACCACTGGTCGAGACGTCTCAGTGGCGACCACGTGCTGTGCTTGAAGTACTCAAACCAGCCCTGGGTGCTCAAATTGACGTCTTCGATGATGGTCTGCAGGCTTCGTCCATCGACCCTGCGGGTCTTCCGGCGCAGTTTCTCTTTGAGAGCTTTGATCGCTTTGTCGCGCGGGAATCGGTATCCCTTGCGAAAGTGATAGCCCAGAAACTCGAAGCCTTCGTCGCTGTGGGCCTTGACGATGTGGGTCTTATCCGGATGGAGCGTAAGCCCCATCTGCTCGACCCACCTCTCGACTTGCTGTAGTGCTCTTCTGGCGTCTTTTCGGTCCTTGCACACAATGACGAAGTCATCGGCATATCGGACCATCTCGAATCCCTGCTCGGCCATCAGGTGGTCGAGCGGATTGAGGTAGATGTTTGCCAGCAGCGGGCTGATGACGCCGCCTTGGGGCGTGCCCCTTTCGGGCTGCCTGGTGTCACCATCCTCGACAATCGGTTGCTTTAGGAATTGCTCGATAAGGTCGAGCACGCGACCATCACTGATCTTCTCGCAGACCAGTTCCATGAGTTTTCCATGGTCGATCTGGTCGAAGTAGCTTTTGATGTCCGCGTCGACCACCCACTCGTAGTCCTGTCTGATCAGCCGATCCACCTGTCTGAGCGCGTCCTTGCACCCTCGCTCGGGCCGAAACCCGTAGCTGTGCTGGGCGAAGTCATGCTCGAATATAGGCTCGATGACCTGCTTGATAGCAGTTTGGACGATGCGGTCTTCAACTGTTGGGATCCCCAGGGGTCGCTTTTCGGCTCGCCCCGGCTTTGGAATCCACGTGCGTCGAACCTCCTGCGGGCGGTAGTTTTTGTCCTTAAGCTTCTTTGAGAGGCGTTTGAGGTTGCTTTCGAGGTGCCGGCTGTAGTCCTCGAGGGACTGCTGGTCTACCCCCGCTGCTCCCTGGTTTTGCTCTACTTTGCGCCACGCGCTCTGTAGATTTTCCTCTCGATACACCTTGTCGATGAGGCTGAACCATTTTCCTCCTTTGACTCCTCTTTCGAGGGCCTCCAGCATTCGCTCGGTCCAGACTCCAGGTTCGACCCACTGCCATTTTGTCGGTGGGGTCTGTCCAACGGTTTTAGCCCGTGAGGGCACTTTGGTTGGTTTGTCGTCCATCGGTCTGGTTCCTTACGATTTCTGCCTTCCTTGAAGTCCCTTCGCTCGACCATTTTTTTTTTCAGTGGCTTCATCGCTACTATGGACCATCTGACTTCTGACGGCCTCTACACAGGTCGACCGTCAGATATCCTCGCTTCAAATGTGTTGCCTTTGGACCATTCCGCCTCCAACCACCTGATACGCTCCCCATCAGCCGCACCGATTTGCCTTCGATGCGCTGGGGGTTTCCTTGTCTGCCGCTGGCTCCTGTTTCGCCCGCTGGACCGAGCCAGTTGTGTCCAGCGCCATGGGGTTTTGTACGGGTTTTCCCCATCCCTCGTGTCGGGTATCGACAGATGGGCTGTGGCTTCGCCATGGTGAAGCAGGCTCGCCAGCATACCCGGCCGAATCGAGTTTGTTTCCTGCGGACTGGTCTTTCGTCTCCAGCCTACTACCCACCCCGCCTCGCGACGACGCAGTTGCCTTCGACTACAGATCCATTCAATCTGAGAGGACTTACACCTCCTGACTTCACATTTTGTTCGAGCGTACTTCACCGGTGGGCGAGCCCACCGGGGTCGCCCTCAGCCCCCGCCAGCTCGCCTGGCGGGTGCACCAGACTGGACAGCTGATCTGGCTCGACCTACCACCCCAGGCCCCCGCCAGCTCGCCTGGCGGGTGAATCAGACTGAACGGCTGATCTGGTGTGCTGATACACCTGGACCGGCCCGGTGGGCGAGCCTTCATCCTTACCCAGAATCTCAACCAGCGCTACTTTGGCGCTCTTCTGACAGTGGTAGGGACATTGTGCTCGTGAATGTTCGCCCTTTCGACAAGACGTTGCGAGGCGGGTTCTTAAGTGGTGAGGAAAGATGAGACCAGTCCCCACTGACTCCGATCCTGCACCCCCGGCTGCTGAAAACGTTGTGATCGGTCGACGAGCCGGTTACACTCGTGACTGGAAGAGGCCGATCCCGACATGTCAGTCAGTCAGGTGGTCGCGTGCGCCCTGGTCGCCCGGACCGGCGGGCGCCACCGATCGCCGGGGAGTCAGATGGAAGACGCACGGCAAGAGGCCCGGCGCCTGCTCGACAAGATCGAACAAACCGACGACGAAGAGCGCTACCGCACCTATCGCGATCAACTCTACGGTCTCGGGCCGACGATCGCCCCGCTCTTGAGAGAGGAGCTACAGAGCCCTCACTTTCGCCGGCGCATGGCCGCGGCGACCAACCTGGGCCGCCTGGGCGACGTCAAGTCGGTCCCCAAACTGATCGGGTTGCTCAACGACCCGCAGGCCACCGTGCGCGAGATGGCGCTCTTTGCGCTCGGTATCCTCGGCGACCCGAGCGCGGCGTCTGCCATCTTGAAATCCCTCAACGATTACGACGCGGACGTGCGCTACCGGGCTGTCATCGCGCTGAGCGATCTCGGCTATGGCGACCTCGAAGAGGTCCTCATCCAGTGCATGGAAGATGAGGCCTTCGGGGTGCGCGAGCAGGCGTTGAGCCGCCTTCGCACCGTCGGCACAGTGCGCTCGGCGCCGGTCGTCTTGCGCGCTCTTTTGGAGCGCGAGCGCGAGATGCAGCAGATGGCCGAGGAGGCCCTCGACCGCCTCATCCCCCGCATGACGCGCGAGGATTACAAGCGTTTGACCGAGGAGCTTCGCCCACGCGAGCGCCGTCTGATCTTGAACTACCTGGAGGCGCGCAACCTCCAGGAGGTCTACGGCACCCTCTGGAAGACCCTCCAGCTTCGCTCCGACAAGTCGACCTCGAGCCGCGGCCTCGACAAGTACGGGCGCATCCTCAACGACGAGGACGAGCGCGAATTTTTGACCCACGCCTACGGCCGCGACGACGAGGTCGAATCGCTCCTCGACCACTTCAATCACGAGCAGGTCGAGCGCAGCATCCTCTTGGTCGGCGACGCCGGGGTCGGCAAGACGGCCATCATCCACGAGTTCGCCCTGCGGCTCATGGAGCAGGGCGACGATGAGTGGCAGATTCTGGAGACCAACACCAGCGAGCTCATCAGCGGGACGCGCTACCTGGGCGACTGGGAGACCAAGCTCAAGGAGATGACCGAGGCGATCCTCGAGTCGGACAGCCGGGTGATCGTGTATCTGACCAACCCCAATGATCTGCTCGGCGCCGGCGCCCACTCCAAGAGCGACGAGAACTTCGCCGACTTCTTCAAGCCGTATTTGCACCGCGGTCAGCTTCACATGATCGCCGAGTGCACCGAGGAGGCCCTCAAAGGCGGGCTGAGCCGGGACCCGGGCTTTTTGCGTCTGTTTCGCCAGATCAAAGTCCAGGACATGGACGACAAGCAGACCCTCGACGTGCTCGAACGGCGCGTGGGCGATCTCACCGCGCACGGCGGCCGCCCCGTGACCGCCAAGCCGGGCACCCTCGAGC
>JBKGZI010000507.1:0-4044 GCA_046545675.1 Persicimonas sp. | reverse complement strand
CTCGTCCTGCCCTGCTCGGCACGCTCGCCGTACTCGCGTTTTGCGTGTCCGCATGCAGTTCGACTCAAAAGACCCAACGGCCGGCAGATACCCGGCAAGTCTCGAGCGATGAGGCTGCGGCTACCGAGGACGAACCGGCCTCCGAGGCCGAGCCGGCTCCAGAAGACGAACAGACATCCGAGGCCGAACCGGACGACGGTGGAGCAAAGCAAGCATGCCGGGCCTGGGTGCTCTATGGCTACGACGGACAGAATTTGCGCGACTCGCTCGTGCCGCCAGAATACGGTTGGGTGGAGATTCAGATCGGCGACGAGGTGACGTCGCGCCCCGGCGAGGGACTGTGGTTTTGGCGAGGTGACCGCATCGAGCACCTCGACTACGTCACTCGCCGGGTAATCGAGGAAGACGGTTCGCACGAGCGCAGCCACCGTCTCGTGCATACGCCCCTCGAGGGCGAATCGACCGTCTTATACGACGAGCCTGTCAAAGAGGACGGCTACGGGGACAAGAGAACCGCCGCCGGCTGGGCGACCAAGAATCACAGGGAAACGTACTCTCCGACATATTGGTATCGAGGACCGCGCTTCGAGGTCGTCTCCATCAACGATCGCCGCGTCGACCTATACCTATACGACGGCAATAAAATCGAAGATGCCGAACGCGCTGTGTTCAACTTCGAGGGGAATGCGGTCGAAGTAGCCGACCAGAAAGCCCCCAGTTGGGAAGACGTCACGCCTCCCGTCGACGTAGCCGCGGCTCCGGACGAATGTGGTGAAGTCAGAGTCATCGACGGCCAGATACACGCACATAGCGGCGACTCGGAGGAGGCCGTATCGATCGAGCGGCTGGGCTCATCCGACCCGATCAACGAATTGATCGCCGTTCAGTGGCTCCCAGACGGCGTCGAACCCCCGCTCGAAGAGATGGAAGAGGCTACCAACGCCAGGCAAGCCAAGAGCGACTCCCTCCTGGCCGAGGCGCGAGAGGCCGCCGACGACGGCAAAACCGAACGGGCGCGAGAGCTGCTCTCCGAGGCCCTGCTCACCGACGGAGACAACATCGAGGTCCTATTCGAGTTTGGAACGCTCGCTCTCGAAGACGGACACCTCGCCGCCGCCCAACACGCGCTCGTCGCCGCCTACGACTTCACGGAGAACCGCACAGGGATCAAAGATTTTCAGGGGCGCCTCCTACACAACCTCGGGCGCCTGGCCGAGGCGCAGAACGACGGCGAAGGGGCCAAAGAGATGTACGAGCGCTCGCTCCAAAAACGACCCGACGATGAGGTAAAAAAGCGGCTCGAGGCGATCGATTGACGCAATTGCTTAGTACTACAACGTCACTTCGGCGTGAGTAGCTCTCGGCGAGGACAGATGTCCAATGGCAAGGCGACGGCTCGCATACGGTTAAACCGCATAAAGGCGATGCGGGTAGTATCGTCGAGAGACGGCAACGCAGCCAGTGGACATCTGGACCGACGAAGCGCCGCGAGGAAGTGAGGTTGAAGTATTAGGTGCCGCCTTAGAGAAGACGCTTCCGACGACAAGATTGGCCGTCGCGCCGTCGTCTTCTGAGTTGACAATACCCGCAGTAACACCACCGGCCCCGATGAGACCAAAGCCGACGGCTCCAGTGCCGTCGAGAGCGTAGCCGAACGCGCTGTACTCTTGTCTCCACTTCTCATCGACCTGGACCTCGACACGCTGCACACAGCGCTGGTAGGTGCGCTCCACGCTCCTTGCTTGGCCGGATAGTTCTCGATTCGTCGGACCGTGTTCGTCGGATTCGCTCGACGCCGATGCCTCGAAGTCTCCTATCTGCTCGGTCATCATCCTCGGTTTGTCGACTTCCGTCCGCGATATTTCCGTTTCACCGGTTTTGACGGGGGCTGGAAGCAACGTTGTGCAACCACCCGACGGAGTGTCGGCGAATCGACAAGAAAGAGTAGTCTGGAGCCGTGTTTTCCCCTACGGCCTACCATCGCGAACAGCCGAGAAATTTCGATCACACTACCCCCCCTCTGGACGACCTAACAAGTCGTTTTCGGGCAGGTTGTGGTAGTCGGCGCCGCACTCGGGCTTCGTCGGGCAACCCCTTTCTCATGATTCAGCGGGAGAGTGCGACACCATGCCGGCTGATACAATATTACCGCGACGACTGATATTTGGCCCATCTGACGAGCGGGATACTTTCAGGTGGGTGGCACCGAAAATTGGCGCCACGACCGGGCGACCCTTCGCCGACGAACCGCCCAGAGCAATAAGAGGCCAGCGACCGGCCCGGCGCATAGGCGTTGGTTATCTTATGAGCGGGGGGTAAATATGCTAAAAGAGTAACCGTCGCTAGAGAGCAAACGCCATGATTTCTTGGCTTCAAGACCTGCCGTGGATCTACGTGATCATCGCCTGCCTGACCCTGGGGCTGGCCCCCTTCGTCCCGCCGCATATCGTCGAGAAGATCGGCATGCTCGCCAACGGCGAGCTCACCCGGCCGATCGACATCTTCGACTTATTCTTCCACGGCGCGCCCTGGCTGTTGCTCCTGGCGAAGGCAGGCGTGGAGATCTTCGCCCCCTCCGCTTGAGCGCGGTCGTCAGAAGGCCGACGCTCACGTATTTCCAGTTAGTTGAGGATTTCATCTAAACGCTCATCAGTGGCTTGCCGAGGGAGCTAGTCCACACGGACTATCCATTCTCTGTATTTGTCGAAAGCCAATGCGCTCGGACGCATAAATGCTGGACAACATCGTCCCCGGCACGGTTTTGTTCCGCTATGGTCGGTATGCCTTCGTCTCGAGCCTCGAAGGGAACCTGCGCTTTTCGGTCGAATGCTCCCGCGCGGCGCTTTGCGCCGATATTGCGGTCGTGTAGAGTGCCTTCCAATTTCACCTGAGGGGAAAGAAGATGGTCATAAAATCAGATGGCGCAACCCGGAGAGCTGAAACGAGCCGGCCAGGCAATCCTGTGGCGCTGAGAGCCTGTGGCCTGCTCCTTTCACTTGCGCTCGCTGGTTGCGGTACCGGAGAGGATAACGATCGCGTTTATGTCGAAGTTCCAGGGCAAGAGGGGGACGCAGACGCCGTCGACGCCGTCGACGCCGTCGACACCGTCTCACATTCGAGCGATGGACCGGATGCACCGGGCCCGGACACCGGCGCCGACGCTGCGCCCGACACGGCCTCCTGCTCGACAGACTGCGATCCCGGCGGTGCGCCCTTCGGCGGCGGGTGCGGCACCGACGAGCATCCCTGGTTAATCTGTACAGCCGCTCAACTCGCCGAGGCCGACCATTCACAATATCTCGACGATGCCTTTCGACTCAGTGCTGACATCGACATGGACGAGATCGCCCCGGCTGAATACAAGCCCATCGGCGATATCATGTCCCCGTTTACCGGCACCTTCGACGGCAACCACAAGACGATCTCCAACCTGACAATCGACGCGCCGAACCGAACCGACCAGGGGCTATTCGGCGCCACGTTGAATTCGACCATCAAAGACCTCGACCTGGTCAATGTGAGTGTTGCCGGCGGGGAAGCGGTGGGTGCATTAGTCGGTTGGAATATCGGGATCGTCACGAATTGCTCGGCTACCGGCGAGGTCACCGCAACTGCCGACGCAGTGGGAGGGTTGGTCGGCGCCAATGGGGAGCCAACATTCCGCAGCGACGATCCTTACGGATTGATTCGTTTCTCACATGCGAGCGTCGATGTCTCCAGCGACGGCTCGATGGTCGGCGGGTTGGTGGGCCGATGCAACTGGGACAGTGGCGTTAACTCCTCGTTTGCGAGCGGCGACGTCTCTGGGCTCGATGAGGTGGGCGGACTCATAGGCGCCCATCGCGGCGGTGTCATGAATTCCTATGCCACGGGTGATGTCTCTGGCCGCAATATGGTAGGCGGCCTGACCGGCAGCCTCGAGACGTACGGTACCCTCAGACAAACTTACTCGTTGGGTCGGCCGTCCGGCATCGAGAACGTCGGCGGTCTGACCGGCGAAGGGGGATTCTCTGTCTATGATAGCTATTGGAATATCGAGACTAG
>JBKGZI010000506.1:0-4059 GCA_046545675.1 Persicimonas sp. | reverse complement strand
CGCCCTCATCGCCGCCCTCATCGCCGCCCTCATCGGCCTTGGCTGCGGGCGCCTCGGGATCGGGCTCATCGCCGCCGAGTAGCTCCTCGACGCTCACGCCGATCTTGGAGCCCTCGCCGCCGAAGACCGAGCCGGTGACTCGATCGGCTACACGCTTGCGGCCCAACTCATAGCCCTCGTCGGGCAGCGCGACGTAGCCGACCTCGTCGACCAGTGGCCCGCCTTCGGTGAGTATATACTCGACGAATTCGGCCAGCTTTTCGTTCTGCTCGAGCGCGTCTTTTCGAATATAGACGAATAGCGGGCGGAACAGCGGGACATAGGTGCCCGAGGAGATCGTCTCCTTGCTCGGCTTGACAGCCTCGGCGTCCTGGTCGGCCTTGATGGCCACGGACTTTAGGACTTCGCGGTTCTCGTCGTAGTAGGCATACCCCAAAAAGCCCAGCCCGCTCTCGTCGTTGGAGACGCCGTTGACGATGATGTTGTCGTCCTCGCTGGAGGTGAAATCGCCGCGGCTGCTATGCGGTGTGCCGACGGTGGCGTGCGTGAAGTAATCATAGGTGCCCGAGTCGATGCCGGCCCCGTACAGGTTGAGCTTCTTGTCGGGCCACTCGTCGCGAACCTGATTCCACTTGGTGATCTTCTTCTGGGCTTCCGGCTCCCAGATCTTCTTGAGATCGGCGACGGTCATTTCTTCGGCCCAATCATTATCCGGGTGGATGATGACGGTGACGCCGTCGTAGGCCACCGGAACCTCGATATACTCGACGTCATTCTCCCCGCAGGTCTCCACTTCGCTGGGTTTGATCGGCCGGGAAGCCCCGGTGAGCATGGTCTCTTTGCGGCAGAACTTCTTGAAGCCGCCGCCGGTGCCCGACACGCCGATGGTGACGCGGGCGCCGGTCTCGGCCTGAAACTCCTCGGCCACCGCCTCGGTGATCGGATAGACGGTGCTCGAGCCGTCGACCGTCAGGGCGTCCTGGCCTTTTTTGCCCTTGCAGGCGGTCAGCGCCAACGCGGCGGCGAGGGTGACGAGCGAATATGCGATTTTTGTCTTCATGAGAAAAACTCCTTAGCTGGGATACATCTCGACAGCCTGCAGGATAAGCACTCTTTGCGACGCTCGTGTGACAAGGTCGTTACGATTGAGCGGTGCGCTGACACATCTCGAGAAGACGCATCGGTCAAAACGCCAATTGCAGTTGCGTGCGCGCCTGGAAATTGGTCCTGGTGCGGTCGCGCACGTCGGTGACGATCGCGCCGGCATCGGTCTGCCACTTGAGGCGGTGGCCGTAGAAGTACAGGTTCAGCCCGCCCAGCGCCTCGTGCTGCAAGTCGTCGCTCTCATCGTCCGACGCGGCTGTGCCGGTGAGCCGGACCTGGCTGTAGCGGACGGCAGGCTGGATGAAATCGTTGATCAGATAGCCGGCTTGGGCGAAAAAGCCGGTCGCCACGGTCTCCTGGTCGCCGAGGCCGTCGCCCTCTTGGGTCGTGCCTAGTACGGCGGCGCCGCTGGTCGAGAACCCCTCTACTTTGAGCATATAATCGAGCGTCGCCTTGAACTCCGATTGGTTCGGCCGGTCGATGCCGGGCTGGCCGGAGACAGCGCCGCCGACCGAGAACCGAAGCGGGCCGCCCTCGAGGTCGCCTTCGCTATAGGCCTTGATCGGCCCGTAATTATAGGCCGCTCTGGCGACCACCGCCGGCCCGAAGCGGCTCGGCGCGACGGTGTTGTCAAAGCTCACCCCGCCCAAACGGCTGGTCGCGCCGTTGAACACGCCCACGACCCAGGAGACCGGCGCCGTCTTGTAGCGATTATGCAATGCGACGCCGGTGTCGAAGCTGTCTCCGAACGTGCTCCCCACAAGCGAGCGGTCGACGAGCATCAGGCTGCCACTGGAGGTGATCTCCTGGCGCAAAAACGGGTAGCGCCACTGACCGACTCGCCCCTCGAGGGTGTCGGCGAGGAATTCATAATTGAAGAAATAATCGCGCAGAGACGGGCTGTCGCCGGCGAGTTCGGGCTGGAGTTGGTAGGTCAGTCGCGGCGAGAACGCGTGCCCTTTGATCTTCAATCGGGCGCGCCGGATGCGAAAGCCAAGTTGGTCGAGGTCGTGGTCGTCGCCGTTGTCGACTACCAGCGTTCGAAGCTGAGTCTGAACGCGGCCGCCAATGTTGATGCGGAAATCGCCATCGGCGCCGTCGATGAAAAAGCCGCCGTCGTAGCCGGCCATGGGGGCGTCGCTCGATGATGTCTCATCATCTGCGGGCTGTTGAGCGCTGGAGTCGTCGGGGACCAGCACGGCCAGCAAAGCGACCAGTGCAGCGCCGAGCAGGCGCGTGGGGCACATAGAAACGAGCTTCGAATACATCATTGCCTCGGAGGCATTGGAGTATTTACGCCAGTGTCACGTCAAGTTGCGCCGACGTCATCTCGACGACGCCCGATCGTTACCGCGCTGATGTATAATCGCCCAGCGAGGTTGTGTGACAATCGTGTAACAAAGAAAAAATCGGCGCATAGGAGCCGAGGCGCGGGCCTCGACAACCCCATGATTTCGTGAAGTCAGCCCCTAAATGGGCCGTTTGCGCCGTCGTTGAGGCGCCCCAAGATAGAATGCGTATCTATTGAGCAAGACAGGTGTGCTTTAACAACCGGAAAGCTCGAACCAGAACACCGAGCCCCGCGGTTTGGCAGGTCGGTAGCCGACCTCTCCGCCCATGGTGGTGACCAGGTGTTTGACGATGGACAGCCCCAGGCCGGTGCCGCCGATCTCGCGGGAGCGGCCGGAGTCGACACGGTAGAATCGCTCGAAGATGCGATCGCGATGCTGCGTGGCGATCCCGGGTCCGTTGTCCTCGACCTCGATGCGCACTCGCCCGTCGTCGGCGCGGGCGCGGACCTCGACCCGGCCGCCGTCGCCGGTATATTTGACCGCGTTGCCGATCAGATTGAGCATCACTTGCTCCAGGGCGCCTTTGTCGGCCTGGACGCACAGGTCGCTGTCGACATCGACCGTCACTTCGATATGGCGATCATCGGCCTGCGACTCGACGGTTTCGGTGGTGCGAAGGACTGCGTCGCGTAGCGCCACATCCATGAGATCGATGGCATACTCGCCGGCCTCGATGCGCGAGATGTCCAGCAAGTCGGAGATCAGCCGGCTGAGCCGCTGGGAGTTACGGATCAGCGCGTCCAGGAATCGCTCGGCGTGCTCGGGCTCATTGATCGCGCCCTCCTGGAGCGTCTCGGCGGTCGCCCGGATGATCGTCACCGGCGTGCGCAGCTCGTGGGAGACGTTGGCCACGAAGTCGCGGCGCATCGTCTCCAGGTGGCGCAGCTCGGTCACGTCGTGCATGACTACGACCACACCGACCGTCTCTTGGGGCGGGGAGGCCTGGGCGAGCACGCGCTTGGGGGGCGTGGCGCTGATGTCGAATTCTTGGCTGGACCGTTGACCTTGCTCGGCGGCGTCGAGCAGCGTCTGCAGCCCCGGAGCGCGCAAGACCTCGACGACCGGCCGGCCCCCGGGATCGACGTCGAGCTCGAGCAACTCCACGGCGGCCCGGTTGACCAGGGTGATGCGATGATCGGCGTCGACGGCGACGACCGCCTCGCTCATATTCTCGAGCACCGCCTCGAAGCGGTTTCTCTCCTTGGCCAAGGCATCGACGGTCTCACTGAGCTCCTCGGAGAGTTGCACCATCGAGCCCGCCACGCCGCTGAGCATCTTCTCGTCGTGAGCCACCAAGAGCTTTTCGTCATGCTCCCCGCGCGAGATATCTCGGGTGTGGCTGACCAGCTTGCCCAGCCGGCGCTTCAGAAGCGAGCTGGCCAGCCAACTCATCGACAGGGCCGCGACCAAGCTGGTCAGAGTCGCAAAAACCGTCGCCTGCACGTCCTCCAGATACAACCCTCCCGCGACCGCCACCACCGCGGCCAAGGCCACCGAGGCCAACACCAATTTCGTACGAACAGCGAGTTTCACGTTAGCGCCACAATGGGTCTAAATTAGCCTTTCCCCAAGCCCCAAGCCCGCCGTACCCCAAGCCCCAAAC
>JBKGZI010000505.1:0-4071 GCA_046545675.1 Persicimonas sp. | reverse complement strand
CATCAGCGCATCCAGCATCAGCGCATCCAACATCAGCGCATCCAACATCAGCGCATCCAACATCAGCGCATCCAGCATCAGCGCATCCAGCATCCTTGGGTGGCAGTAACTGGGAAAAGGTGGAGAGAGGTGAGCCTGGCACGCTTTCGCCTGCGTCGACACTGGTCAACATCGTCACTGGCACCTTGACGGGGGCTCCTTTAACGTTGGCGCCATTGGCACTATGCGTATCGCGGGTCCCACAATATTAATCACTTTGCGAGTGGATAAGATGAGCGGTTTCATTCGAAATACAGCACCCTTGTACTTCTCGATGCTGGCCATCATCGCGGCTGGTTGCTCGACCGCTCCCGACACACGCAGCGCAGACGAGCTCGCCGCCGGCGACCGAGCCGAACTCCTCGAGGGCGTTTGTCCCGACACCGCCGACCGGAAGGGCTGCACACGCTGCCCCGACTTCTTAGAAAGTGATTCAAGCGGCCCGCTGCGGCTGGAGAGAGCCGTTTATGGAGGATTCTCGGAAGCAAACGCCGACGAGGCGTTGGTCGAGTTTTCCGGCTGTGGTGGGCCGCACGTGGTCGCCATGGAGCGAAGTGGCGATACCTGGAAAAGGTTTGGGCGGCAGTCCAAGTTTACGCTCCAGGAGTGCCAGCACGTCGAACGCGAAGACGGCAATATCGGGTTGGTGTGTCATCTGCCCGCAGGCACTAACAATGGCCGCGGGGGATTCATCAGACAGCTGGGAGTCAACGACGGCGAGCTGCAGTGGCGAGGACTCTACCATTACGATTTTTCCGGTGCGGGCGAGTGTGAACATGCCGTCTCCAACTCCAAACCCCGCTTACGTTGGCGCGTTGATGGCGTACAGAGCAAAGTCGCCATTGCTAGGGAGTGGCCATGTCTGCGAACTCGACCAGGCCAAGATCTATGCGCAGCAGACGCCTCGGAGGTCGATCGACTGACCAAGATCAACAGCAAGTCCGTCGAGCTCGACTGGTCGGATATGTATGGGGGCAAACCGATAGGCGACTTCTGTGACAGAGCCAATATCCGAGACGTCGCCCTCGCCCAAGCCCCTGCGTTGGAGGCGTGTCTCCAAGAGGCTAGTGACGGGGCGCGAACCGCCAATTACGTCTTGCAATGGAAGGTGTCGCTGGATGGAAGTATCATGCGCGACGACCACGAGCGGCCTGCAGTGAGTATCACAGCGGGGCCAGAGGAGACTCCGGAGGTCGAGGCCTGCTTTCGACAGGCCCTCTCTAATATGCAATTCGACAAGCCCAACGGCGGTATATGCATCGTCAATTTCGGCTACTACTTCCACGAGGGCGAGCATTGGGAGAACGCCTGCGCGAGTTTCGACCCGCCACCTCAGGAGTGGCTCGAGAATCGATAAATATCAGAGGCGCACCGTGCCGGGGAGTTCGAGAACGATCGAGCCGAAGGCCCTGCAGGCGCGCGGCATCCTCTACTAGGGGCGCGCCCTGAACGGCGGGCGCGAGAGGCCATTTGGGGGCTGCCTTCGTTGCGACGAACGGGCGCCCGTAAGCTTCACGATGCCAAGTCCCCACTAACCCAACATGCACGCCAAAAGCCGCCCTTAAATGGCTTTTGCGCGCAGTTCAGCGCCCCAAATAGAGGATGCTTCAAGTTCTGCAGAACCTTGTTCTTGCAGCGCTTCTGACGCCCAGAGGACGTCAGTCCAGTGTTCACTCCCAGACCTGCACCTTATTCCGGTATTCACTCCCAGACCTGCACCTTATACGACCACGCCCAGCCGGGCGCCAGGCAGTCCTCGCTGGCGCCGGTGATCATGAACCAGTAGGTGTCCGGCTTGAAGCGCTCGCGGGGCCACTTGATGCGCGCATCGAAGCTGCCGTCCTCGTCGACCTCGACGCATTCGTCGATCCAACTGCCGCCGGTGACCGACTTGCGGTGGATGGCGATCTTGGGGTGGTCGCCGTGGTAGGTGCCCGCGATGCGATGGGCCTGGTCGGGGTCGTCGATGACGCCCGGGAGTTCCTCGTCGAGCACCACGCCCTGGTGGGCAAATCCGCTGCGGGGCAGGGTGGAGAAGCTCGCGGGCTCACACTGAGCCGGTAGCTCATTCTCGGAGACGTATTCGGTCTCCGGTGAGACGTAGCCGAATCCTCGCTTGCCGGCTTCGGCCATGCGAACCGGCACCGTGTGGCGGGTCGTGTCGGTCAGGGCGTAGTGCAGGTGCGGGCCGCTCGAAAAGCCCGTATTGCCGCACATTCCGATGACCTGGCCGCGGCAGACCTGCTCGCCGGGTTCGACGATCGAGCCGAATTGGCTCAGGTGATAATACTCCGAATAGGTGCCGTCGCCGTGATCGATGATCACGTAATTGGCGTCCTCGACGCACGACGGGTCGGCGCAGCCCTTATTGGAGTCTTCTCTGACCGCCCACACCCGGCCGCTCTTGGAGGCGGCGATGGGCGTGCCCTCGGCGCAGCGAAAGTCGATGGAAAAGGCCAGGTCTTCTTTGTGGCTGAGATACCCGTGGAAGCCCTGCATGACCTTGGTCTTGAAACCCTCCCTGAATGGGATATGGTGCACAGGCGCCCTCTGAGACCGGCATTCCCCATTGGTGCTCAGCTTCGCCCCGGACATGCACACCGGCGCGGTGCTGAATCCCGAGCAACTCGCCAAAAGCAAGCAAGCAGCCAGTAGCACGGCGGCACTGCGGATGTTGTAGGTGGAATGTAGAGACATCAAACGGCGTTGCGTGGCAGACCCGGGCGCACACCAACTGTGCGGGTTCTGGGATGTTGCTTTACTCCCATCGACTGAGTCAACCGTGGATCCCTTCGTCATCGTCCTCATCACGTTGCTCGCGCTGGGCGGCGGCGCCGGCGGTGGCGCCGTGGCGCTGGCTCGCCGGCGTCAGCGAAAGAGAGCGGTGGGGGCGGCGATCCTCGACAAGGTCGACCACCACGGCCGCCCGCTGTCGATCTTCGACGTCTTCTGGGATCTGGGCGTGAGTGACTACGCGCTGGCCCTGATGGACAACCAGGGCCTGCTGCTCGACGGGCCCGACGACTTCGAGCGCGCCCACGCTCGCCTCGACGACCTGATCGAGGCCCACGGCACCTACACCGACTTTGTCGAGGACAACCTCGCGGCCATCCAAGAGTTCTACCGCGATCACCGCCAGACCGGCCATCGCCGAAAGATCCCGACGATGACCCTGCGGCAACGAAAATTCCTGCCCGTCGAGCGCCCCCAATTGGGCACCGACCAAGAAGACGAGTCCACCGAACTCGACAGGCGCTCCGACGAGCCGCCCGTCTCGGTCGAAGAAAAAGAGGCGCGCGCCGAGCTCGAGCGCGACCTGGGCCGGGTCACCCAGGACTCGGTCGAGGACCGGCGCCTCTACCGCGAGCAGCGCTCCCCGCTGATGATGACCGTCACGCCCGACGAGCAGATGTCGACGGCCAGTCAGTCCTCGTCCAAACAGGCCGTCGACCTCGACGAGTTGGTCAAGCTCGAGCCGATGCAGATGCTCAAAAATATCTTCGACGGCCGCCTGACCGAGCAGGTCCAAAAGTGGTGGAAGTTTCGCCACCTGCGCGGCGCTAAATCCAAGCTGGACGACGAGTTCGAGACGTTCTACGCATTTTATGCAGACCTAGCGCGCAGCCGCGGCGACTTCTACGACATGCTCTACGACACCGCCAAACGCTGGCGAGAGGAGTCACGGCGCATCGACGCGCTCGCCAAGGATAAGCCCTGGAGCGGCGAGCCGTTCGCCGACTGCGCCCAGGCGCTGGCCGAGCAGGCCGGCCAGGTCGCCCGCGAGCTGGCCGGCCGCGCCCGCTACAATATCGACGCCACCGTCGAGCGCATCCACGACTTCGCCCGACGGGGCGACCCGGCCATGGCCGGCTACCTGCTTTACCTGAACCACCACGCCTTCTTCGCCGGCCGCGCCCCCGAATACGTCGACCACGTCCAAAAGATCGAAAGACTCGCCTACCGAGTCCAAGAGGAGTTGAGGAAGTTGCGGCGTGATGGCGAGATTTGAGCACTTGAGCAGTTGCCGTCAAG
>JBKGZI010000504.1:0-4091 GCA_046545675.1 Persicimonas sp. | reverse complement strand
TGGGGGAGCTGTCGCATGCGCCGTCCAGCATGCGACTGAGGGGGCCTCAACAACCCCCCCACCACACAACCCAATTTCATTCGTTGATCGTCATACGATACCCGTCCGTTTGACGCCCGAGAACCCCACCGATACTGTCCCAACAACTCGTCACGGAACCCAAACGCGACAAACGCGTGGCGGGGGAGAAGAAGATTCGAAGCGGCGCCCGGACCGCGAACGGCACCGGTATGTCCGCAGGCGCAGACCTCTGTGAAGGGCATGATGATGAAGCTGAAGCTCGGCGATATCGAGATGGACTCGGAAAGCGGGATTTCCTTTGGGGAGTCCGCCGGCCCGACCATTGCCGTCCAGGAGAATGCGGCCCAGGAGATTGCGACCCAGGAACAAGCGCAGCCCGCGCAGCCTGCGGAGCAACTGGCCGGCAGCAAACCCGAGTCGGACGACGTCTCGCTCATGGAGCGTCTGCCCGACTGGTCGCGAAAGACCTACCTGCTCGTCGCGCTCGTCGCGGCGGCGAGCGCCATCGGTCTGGGCGCGGTCGCCGCGGGACTCGCCGAGGCTTATCCGGCGATGCGCATCGTGCCGTTGATTCCCGTCCCCGGATTGTTGCTCGCAGCCGGCATCTCGGCATGGCGAGCGGCGCGCCCCCGAGCCGACTCGCCGAGCATGGACCCACTGGCTCGCCGGCGCAGCGACACACTCGCCGGCCACCTGAGCGGGCGCCGCGCCCCGGCGAGCGTCGAAGAACTCATGGACGAGCTGGGGTGGCGCGAGGAGGCAGTCGTGCGCGGGCTGAGCGCCGGCGTCGACCGCAGCCTCATCGAAGAAGACCTCGACCTCGACACCGGCCACTGGACCTACGCCGCCACCCCCGCCTCGAGCGAGGACCGGCCGGCCCGTCGCGCCATGCCGGTCGAGGAGCGCGCCCGGTACCTGACAAGCGACGACGAGTAGCATTCGCCCGACATCACATCACAACTGACCCACGGAGCAGACAATGAAATCGAAAGGAACCGCAGCCCTCCTCGCCTTTTTTCTGGGCGGTCTCGGCATTCACAAATTCTACCTCAACCAGGGCGGCCAGGGCGTCTTATACCTGCTCTTTTCCTGGACGCTCATCCCGGCGTTCGTCGCGCTCCTCGAGACGTTCGTCTACCTGACCATGGACGACGCAACATTCCAGCAAAAATACGGCTCCCAGCCGCGCTTGCCCGCACACTCCGGACAAGGCGGCGCGGGCAGCCAGAACGCGCAAAATATCACCCTCAACATGCCGGCCCAGGGCGGCCCCCAGGCCAGCGTTTCCGACGAACTCGAGAAGCTCGGCAAGCTACGCAGCTCGGGCGTGCTGACTGAGGAGGAGTTTCGGGTTCAGAAGCAGAAGTTGTTGCAGTGATTGATGAATCTGGCAGCTTCGGCAGCTTCTCATGGCGCGTGAAATTGCTCGTCGAGTCGCTCGTCGTGTTGACGATCTCTGCGAAGGCGATTGCACGCCGACTCTCTCCAGATTAAGCGGGACTTGCCTGGTCGCACTGACTTCTCGCATGGCGTGCGGGAGGAACCATGAGATATACCGACGCCCAACAACAGGCCATTCAATCCGTCGAGCCCAACCTGCAGATCATCGCCTGTGCCGGCTCCGGCAAGACCCAGGTGTTGGCCGAGCGGACCGCCCATCTGCTCGCCTTACCGGAGGTGAGCCCGCGAAATATCCTCGCGTTCACGTTTACCGAGAAGGCCGCCGCCGAGCTCAACTCGCGGATCATCAAGAGTACCGAGAGCTTGTTGGGCCCGATGGACGGCATGGCCGAGATGTACGTGGGCACCATCCACGGGTTCTGCCTCGATTTTCTGCAAACCTACCTCTACGAATTTCTCAAATATAACGTGCTCTCTCAGGTGCAAACCGAGCTGCTGAGCGCTCGTAACAGTTCCAAGTGCGGGCTGAGCGGAGTAGAGGTCTACGACAAGGACGGCAATCAGACCTTCGACGAGGAGGGGAACGTCCGAACGCTGAGCCGGCGCACGTATGATGTGAGGGTTTTCCTCGAGGCGCTCAATGTGCTGCGCGAAGACCATGTCGACCTCTCCCGCGTGCCCGAGCCGCTTCGTGAGGCGCTCGATGCCTATACCGAGCTCCTCGACGAGCACCGCTACCTCGATTATTCGCGTATCCAAAAGGAGGCGGTCGACGCCCTGCGGGACCCCGATGACGAGAGCCGGCTGCACGCCCAGCAGTTGATCGCCGAGCGCATCAAATACGTCATCGTCGACGAGTATCAGGACGTCAATCCGCTGCAGGAAGACCTGGTGCGCCGGCTCTATGAGCTCGGCGCCAACGTGTGCGTGGTCGGCGACGACGACCAGACCATCTATCAATGGCGGGGCTCGGAAGTGCGCAATATCATCACTTTTACGGAGCGTTACGAGGACGTCGTATCCGTGAAGATGGGGGAGAACTTCCGCTCGAGCCTCGGCGTGGTCGAGACCGCTCGCAGGATTGCCGAGAGGAACGAGGAGCGGCTCGACAAGCCGGTCTCGGCTGCCGGACATCAGCCCTTCGACTATGGCGACCTGCTCGCCCTGAGATTCGACAACCCGACCTCCGAGGCCGAATGGATCGCCGACAAGATTGTCGACCTTCGGGGGACGCCGTTCCAGGACAAGCGCGACGGAGCGCACCGGGGGCTGGACTGGTCGGATTTTGCGATATTGCTGCGCACCATCAAAGACCGCACGGCCGGGCCGCTCGCCGAGGCGCTACGTGCGCGCGACATCCCGTTTATCGTCGGTGGATTTACGAGCCTCTTCGAGGCCGAGGAGATCAAGGCGGCCGAAGGGCTATTTCGCTACGTCGTCCGGGATATCTACGAGCCGGGCGACGACGAGGAGGTCATCGACGAGACCGCGCTTCGCGAGCTGTGGAGAGCGGCGCGCGTTGGCATGACCGACGACGACTTCGCTCGCGGCATCGACGTGCTCGACCGCGCCCGCGACTGGGACGCGAACCCCCGCTGGGCGGCCTACAATATCCAGCGCACGTTCTTGAACTTCCTGGAGGCGGTGCGGCTTCGCGAGGAGCGGATTCCACCGACGGCCTCAGATGATGCGCGCGCCGACATCGTCTACTGCAACCTCGGCAAGTTCAGCCAGGTCATCTCGGACTTCGAGCAGATTCACTTTCAGTCCGAGCCCGCCGAGAAATACCTGACCTTCGTCAAATGGCTCAAATTCGCGGCCCCGGATTATTACGACGAGGGGATGGACACCGACGCCTTCGCGCGGCCCAACGCCGTGCAGATTTCGACCATCCACCAGGCCAAGGGACGCGAGTGGCCGGCCGTCTTCGCGCCGGCCCTGCAAAAGGACCACTTCCCGTCGCGCGGCCCCTTCGGGCGGACCAAGTGGCACCTGATGCCCAGCGACGCCGTCGAAAACGCGTCGCGATACGACGGCTCGACCGAGGACGAGCGACGATTGCTCTATGTCGCCATCACCCGCAGCAAAAAGTACTTCTTCGGCTCCTTCGCGCCGGAGCCGGATAAGAAGCGCTGGTACCAAAAGCCCTCGCCATTTTTCAAAGAGCTGACCGACTCACCGCGGGTCCTGACGACCGAGCCGCGCCGTCGCGCCGGCGAAAAGCTCGAGCCCCACGCCCTCGACGAGGTGCCGGCCGTGGTGCTCAGCTTCAGCGAGCTTCGCTACTTCTATATGTGCCCGTACCAATTCAAGCTTCGCTTCCTCTACGGCTTCAACCCGCCGATTCACGAGGCGCTCGGCTTCGGCAAGTCGCTGCACGACGCCCTGGCCGAAATCCACAAGCGAGCCGAGGACGGCGAGCACATCGACCGCGCCGAGGTCGACGACCTGGTCGCGCGCCACTTCCACATCCCGTTCGCCTACCCGGACCTGCGCGACGAGCTCCAAGACGCCGCCGTCGAAGCCGTCGACCGCTATCTCGTCCGCAACGACGACGTCCTCGACCAGGTCGTCCACACCGAAAAGCAGGTCGAAATCCACGTCGACCCCGAGATCACCGTCAACGGCCGCATCGACCTCATCAAGCGCCTGGACACCGGCGAGGTCTC
>JBKGZI010000503.1:0-4104 GCA_046545675.1 Persicimonas sp. | reverse complement strand
GTTTGAAACTACCGTGCGCGAGATTCATCCACACCGCTTGTCAGCGCGTGCCGCCTTATCGTTCGCTGTGGAGCATCCGCCTAATCGTGCGTCGTCCACGTTCGGCGCGCCGGAGGCGACGCCGGCGCCGCAGAGCGGGCGCGCCCCAACCAATTTGTCGCGCAACGCCAAGATAAAGAGCACGCTGCACCGCACGAGCAAAACGATGTGCTCTGCATGTGCTCCAAACCCTTGGCACTGGCCGGAACCACCTGGAACCAGACGGAACCAATCGGTTCTCACCAAGCCCTTGCAAACGAAGGGGAAATCGGTGAAAGCCGCTTGGTCTCTATGTTATCGCTAAATCAGTCTGATAGTTGTGGTTCAACTCGTCGACGTATTGAGGCAGCTACGCCCCCCTCCCCGCCCGAAGCGATAGCGAAGGGAAGGGGAGGTTGGGGCGCGCCCCCAACATTCAAACGGGCGCAAACGCAAGGTTGGGGCGCGCAGCCTCCGTGCTCGCCGCGAAGGATCTGTCCTTCGCCGTAGCGTGTTGGTGAGGTCGAGACTTCGACCACGTTCGGCGTCGACTGAGCACAGTCAACCCGCACAAACGACCGCGCCCCGACCTATGCGAGGCGCACCAAGACCTTGCAAACAAGGGGCAAATCGGCGAAAGTCGCTTGTGCTCTACACTATCTGAATATGGGCTAATAGTGGTCGTTCAACTCGTCGACGTACTAAGACGGACCGTATCGGTGCCAGACCTTCCCAGGTCTGGTTTCCAGGGCAGGGATGCCCTGGCACCGATGCTTACCGTCTGTCTCCTAATTCTTGCGTTGTTTTCCGCGAGTTGCGGCCAGCCCGAAGAAGAAGACTCCGAGCCCACGCCCATGGAAGAGGTCGAAGAGCGCCCCGTCATCTACCAGCTCGTCGTGCGCCTATTCGGCAACGTCAAAAATACCAACGAGTGGAACGGGGATCTGGTCACCAACGGGGTGGGCAAATTTGCCCATATCGACCGGACGGCCATCGGGGAGCTCAAAGATCTGGGGGCGACGCATATCTGGCTGACGGGTGTGCTGCAGCAGGCGACCGACACTGACTACTCGCATATCGGCCAGCCGGCCGACGACCCGGATATCCTCAAGGGCAAGGCGGGCAGCTTCTACGCGATCAAGGATTATTTCGACGTCAGCCCGGATTATGCGCTCGATCCCGAAAAGCGGCTGGACGAATTCGAGGCGCTCGTCGAGCGGATTCATGCGGCCGATATGAAGGTGATCATCGACTTCGTGCCCAACCACGTGGCGCGCACCTACGAATCGGATATCCGCCCGGATCTGAGCTTCGGAAAGGACGACGATACGAGCGTGTTTTTCGCGCCGGATAATAACTTCTTTTATTTGAACGATCCCCCCGGCCAGAAGCTGTCCATCCCGGCGCCGGAGCATTGGCCCAGACCCGAAGGCGCTGACGGAACGATCGAGCAAGAGGACAACGACGGCACGCCCGAGGGCGACGTGCCGAAGGTCACCGGCAACGACGTGACCACGGCCGAGGTCAGCGTCACCGACTGGTACGAGACCATCAAGCTCAACTACGGCTACGACTTCACCACCGGCGAGTCCCACTTCGACGAGGGGGCGGGCGAGGTGCCCGATACCTGGCAGAAGATGGACGCCGTGCTCGCCTATTGGCAGACAAAAGGCGTCGACGGCTTTCGCTGCGATTTCGCCCACCTGGTGCCCATCGAGGCCTGGGAGTATCTGATCGAAAACGCACGAGAGCGCGACCCGGACGTCTACTTCGTCGCCGAGGCCTACGAGGGCGCCGGCGGGCCGCCGGGCTTTTCATTTCCGAACTTCATCCAGGTCGGCTTCGACTCGGTCTACGACGACGAGTCCTACGACCTGATCAAGGGCATCTTTTGCTGCGGCAATTGGGCGAACGACGTCGACGAGCAATTACCCGGCGACTTCATGTTCTCGCGATATTTGCGCTACGCCGAAAACCACGACGAGCGACGCATCGCCTCGCCGCTGGTGGAGGGAGGAAACCCCGACGACAGCGGCTTCGGCAGCTTCGAGGCCGGCAAGCCGGTCTCCGGCCTGCTCTACCTGCTCGGCGACGGCCCCATCTTGCTGTTCAACGGCCAAGAAGTCGGCGAGGAGGGAGCCGACGAAGAGGGCTTCTCCGGCGCCGACGGCCGCACCACGATCTTCGATTATTGGACGATGCCGCGCCTAGCCCAGTGGGTTAATGGCCACCAATACGACGGCGGCGGCCTCGACGAGGACCGCAAAGCGCTGCGCCGCTGGTATAAGCGGCTCATCGACGTCGCCCAAAAGCCCGGCTTCGCCTCGGGCAATACCTACTCGCTGCAGTCGGCCAATAAGGACGACGCCGACTACACCTCGGGCCAGTGGATCTACAGCTTTTTGCGCTACGATAGCCGCCGCGAGGCGGTGTGGCTGGTGGTCGCCAATTTGAGCGACCAAGAGCATAGCTTCGACTTGAAGATCCCCGACGAGGCGGCGCAGTTTGCGGGCTTCGATGAGGCTAGCGAGCTGCGTTTGACAGATGTAATGGGGGATGGCGCAGAGACTGTGGTGGCTGATGGTGGGCGGTTGGACGTGGATGGGGTTGGGGTGGATATCGGGGCGTATGGGTTGGCGGTATTTGAGGTAAGGTGGGAATGATGAATTGTCTTGGAGTTGCAGACGAGCGCAAAGCCCCCTCCCCACTCGGAGCGCAGCGGAGAGAAGGGGAGGATCAAGGAGGGGACCGAGGTAGAGCCCCCACCTTGATCCTCCCCACGCTGAAAAGCGCGTGGGGAGGGCTGTTCGTCGTCCTCTGCCTCCTCCTCACCCTGCCCGCCTGCCACGACGTCGAGCCCATCGAAGAGGGCGCCGACATCGACACGCATGTGGTCGACTGGCGCGACGAGGTCATCTACCAGATCTTGGTCGACCGCTTCGCCAACGGCGACCCCAATAACGACTACCGCGTCAACCCCAACGCCCCGGCCGCCTATCACGGCGGTGATTGGCAGGGGATCATCGACAAGCTCGACTACCTCGAGGAGCTCGGGGTGACCGCGCTGTGGATCTCGCCGGTGGTCAAAAACGTCGAGACCGACGCCGGCGTCGACGGCTACCACGGCTATTGGGCGCAGGACTTCAAGGCGCCCAACCCGCATTTTGGCGACCTGGCCAAGCTGCGCGAGATGGTCGACCGCGCCCACGAGCGCGATATGAAGGTCATCCTGGATATCGTGACCAATCACACCGGCCAGGTCTTCTTTTACGATATCAACGGCAACGGCCGGCCCGACGAGGCTCTGTACGGCTCGGGGACCACCAGCGAGCTGACGCGCGTGTCCGAATACGACCCCGATTACGACCCGCGCGGCATCCAGGCGAAGACCTCGCTCGGTGAGGCCGGGCTGGCGCCGGTGATCTTTTTGAATCGGCCCGAGATCAACCGCATGGCGCCGATGCCCGAGGGTTTTCAGAACCCCGATTGGTATAATCGCAAGGGCCGCGTGTGGGATTGGAACGATCGTGACCAGGTGTTGACCGGCGACTTTCCCGGCGGCCTCAAAGACCTCAAGACCACCCACCCCGACGTGCGCGAGGCGCTCATCGACGCCTACGCCTATTGGATCGGCGTGGCCGACTTCGACGGCTTTCGCATCGACACCCTCAAGCACGTCGAGCACGGATTCTGGGAGGAGTTCGCCCCGGCGATTCGCCAATACGCCAAGGAGCGCGGCAAGGATAATTTCCTGATGTTCGGCGAGTCTTTCGACGGCGATGACGAGCTCACCGGCAGCTATACCTTCAACGACGGCGTCGACTCGGTCTTTTATTTCTCGCATAAATTCGAGGTCATCGACGGCGTCTTCGCCCACGGCGGGCCGACCTCGACCATCGAGAATCTCTTCGAGGCTCGCAAAGACAACTACGCCTCGGTGCCCAACCAAAACGGTCCCACCGACGCCGACGGCAACGGGCTGAACTCGCAGCAATTGCTCATCAACTTCATCGACAACCACGACATCCCGCGCTTTTTATACGACAAGCCCAGCATCGATGCGCTGCACATCGCGCTGGTCTACCT
>JBKGZI010000502.1:0-4120 GCA_046545675.1 Persicimonas sp. | reverse complement strand
CAAATAGTAGCGCCCCGAGCCAATCACATGGCTCGGGGCGCTAAATACGTACGCCAGCAACGCTGGCGGGGTCTTTTTTAGTCACAGCCAAGCTTAGCCAAGATCAAAGCGATCGAGGTTCATGACCTTGTCCCAGGCAGCCACGAAATCACGCACGAATTGCTCTTCGGCGTCGTCAGCGGCATAGACTTCGGCGATGGCCCGAAGCTGAGAGTTCGAGCCGAAGATGAGGTCGGCGCGGGTGGCGGTCCATTTGCGATCGCCCGACGCGCGATCATAGCCTTCGAAGAGGCCGTCGGTGTTGGCCGACTTCTTCCACTCGGTGCTCATGTCGAGCAGGTTCGCGAAGAAGTCGTTGGTCAGCGTCTCGGGCCGGTCGGTGAACACGCCGTGGTCGGAGCCGTCGTAGTTGGCGTCGAGGGCGCGCATGCCGCCGACGAGCACCGTCATCTCCGGCGAGGTCAGCGTCAGTAGCTGGGCCTTGTCGACGAGCAGCTCCTCGGCAGAGCGCTCCACGCCGTCGCTGAGGTAGTTGCGGAACCCGTCTGCCTTGGGCTCGAGCCAGCCGAACGACTCGACGTCGGTTTGGTCCTGCGAGGCGTCGGTGCGTCCCGGTGCAAACGGGACTTCCACGTCGTGGCCGGCCGCCTTCGCAGCTTCCTCGACGCCGGCACAACCGCCCAGGACGATCAGGTCGGCCATCGAGACCTGCTTGCCGTCGGAGCGCGAGCTGTTGAAGTCCTCGTGGATCGCCTCGTAGGTCGCCAGGGCCTTGTTGAGCCGCTCGGGTTGGTTGACCTCCCAGCTATTTTGGGGCTTGAGGCGAATGCGCCCGCCGTTGGCTCCGCCGCGCTTGTCGCTGCCGCGGAACGTCGAGGCAGACGCCCAGGCGGTCGTGACCAGCTCCGAGATGGACAGCTCCGAATCGAGGATCGTCTCCTTGAGCTCGGCGATCTCGGCGTCTTCGATCAGGTCGTAGTCGACCGCGGGGACCGGGTCTTGCCACAGCATCTCCTCGTCGGGGACCTCCGGGCCGAGGAAGCGCGAGTGCGGGCCCATATCGCGATGAATCAGCTTGTACCAGGCCTTGGCGAAGGCCTCTTGGAACTCGTCGGGGTTCTCGTGGAAGCGCTTCGAGATCTTGCGATACTCCGGATCTTCGCGCAGGGCGAGGTCGGTGGTGAGCATCATGGGGGCGTGCTTCTTCGACGGGTCGTGGGCGTCGGGCACGGTGCCTTTTCCGGCGTCGCCTTTCGGTCGCCATTGCCACGCACCGGCCGGGCTCTTCTCGAGCTCCCATTCGTACTTAAAGAGGACGTCGAAAAAGCCGTTGTCCCACTTGGTCGGCTCCTCGGTCCAGATGCCCTCGAGGCCGCTGGAGATCGTGTCGTTACCCTTGCCGGTGCCGTAGCTATTCTTCCAGCCGAGGCCTTGCTCCTCGATGCCGGCGCCTTCTGGGTCGGGGCCGACGTGCTCGTCGGAGGCCGCGCCGTGGACTTTGCCGAACGTGTGTCCGCCTGCGATCAGCGCGACGGTCTCCACGTCATTCATCGCCATGCGCTTGAAGGTCTGGCGAATGAAGTGCGCCGCTTTCTGCGGATCGGGGTCGCCGTTGGGCCCCTCCGGGTTGACGTAGATCAGACCCATATGGTCGGCGGCCAGTGGACCCTCGAGCTCGTCCTCCGCGTTGTGACGCTCGCTGCCCAGCCAGACGCTCTCCGGGCCCCAGTAGACGTCCTCTTCGGGCTCCCAGGCGTCCTCGCGGCCGCCGGCGAAACCGAAGGTCTCGAACCCCATCGACTCCAGGGCGACGTTGCCGGCCAGGACCAACAGGTCCGCCCACGAGATCTTGCGGCCGTATTTCTTCTTGACCGACCAGAGAATGCGACGAGCCTTGTCGAGGTTGACGTTGTCCGGCCAGCTATTGAGCGGCGCAAAGCGCTGAGTACCGGTGGACGCGCCGCCGCGGCCGTCGGAGACTCGGTACGTGCCCGCGCTGTGCCAGGCCATCCGAATGAACAGCGGGCCGTAGTGGCCAAAATCTGCCGGCCACCAGTCCTGCGAGGTCGTCATGACCTTCTCGATGTCGGCCTTGAGGGCGTGAAGGTCGAGCTTCTGAAATTCCTCGGCATAATTGAACTCCTCGCCCATCGGATCGACCTGGGGGCCGTTTTGGGCCAGGATCTTCAGGCTCAATGAATTCGGCCACCAGTGTTGGTTTGCAAAGGTACCGCTGGCCTTGTGGGGATTGGAGCCGTGCATCACCGGGCATTTGCCAGTTTCGGTCGTCATATTCTCTCCTAAATAGTGTTGGGATTTACTCGTCAAAAAAAACGTCCGACTCGTCCTACCTGATTAAGTTTCTAATATAGTGGGGCCTATAACACAAAGACATTGTGGATATAGTTCGTATAACTTAGGGTTATGTGTCTATGATGCCTACACTACGTCAACTCGAATATATCGTTGTCCTCGCCGACACGGGCCAATTTGTAGAAGCGGCCAAAAAATGTGCCGTCAGCCAGCCTGCGCTGAGCAAGCAGGTCAAGCAGGTAGAAGAACTGCTGGGGATCGAGCTCTTCGAGCGTTCTCGGCCGAAGGTGATCGTCACCCCGGGCGGCCAAGAGATCGTACGACGCGCACGGCGGCTGCTATTGGAAGCCCGCGAGCTCGTAAACGCTGCGAGCGCGGTCGCCGGCGAGCTCCACGGCACGGTGCGCCTGGGCGTGATCCCCACGATCGCCCCCTATGGGCTGCCCGGGCTTCTGGCGAAGCTGCGCGGGCTCTTCCCCGAGGTGTCCTTTGCGATCCACGAGATGCAGACCGAGGTGCTCGTCGAGCAACTGCGCGCCGGTGGGATCGATCTGGGCCTGCTCGCGCGCCCGTTCGACGACCAGGGATTGACGGGCCCCGATCTCATCGTCGAGCCCTTCGTGCTCGTCGCCCCGAGCGGCCACCCGCTGGGTGAGCCCGAGACCATTGATCTGCATGATATCGAGGGCGCCAGCCTCATCCTCATGCAGGACGGGCATTGCTTGCGCGACCAGGCAATCGACGTGTGCAAAGTCGCGGGGACGCCGCCGGCGACGTCGGTCACCGCTGCCAGTGTCGCCACACTGGTGCGGATGGTAGAGAGCGGGCTGGGCGCGACCCTTCTGCCGACGAGCGCGCTCAGCGCCGAGGTGCGCTCCGGGCTGGGCCTGGTGGCGAGGAGCTTCGGGGACTCGCCGCCGGGACGCACCCTGACGCTGCAGTGGCGAGCCACATCGCCGAACGCCGCGCGGTTCCTCGAAATCGGAGACGTCCTGAAGCAGCACTACCTCGAGCTCAACGACACGATTCCGCAAGTCGCTGGACCGCGGCCGAAGCTCCGAGCGGTCGGCAAATGAGGCCGGCATGGCATCACGAGACGACCGGGGCTTCGAAACTACTTGTCGCGGAGCTTTTTGCATGTCAGGGTTGCCGCCATCCTGGTCCTCATCGATGAGAGCGCTGGAAGTCCAGCCGTGTCGTCGAAGCGTTGACCACCGGGTATTCGTCATGTGTTGGAGTCTGGCTCAGTGGTGACATGAATCTCCTCCTCATCGTCCTCGTACCGTTCGCAGGATTGTTGCTGCCCTTATTGGCCGATCGCTTCGGTCGGTTGGTTTGCGCGCTGGCGGCGGGGATACCGACATTCATTGCGCTATTGCTGCTTCTGAGCTTTGCGCCACAGGTTCTCGCCGGTGAGGTCATCACCGTCGGTTGGCCGTGGATCGAAACGCTCGGCCTGAATCTGTCGTTTCGCCTGGACGGGCTCGGGTTTTTATTCGCCTTGCTGATCCTGGGCATCGGCCTGTGCGTGATCACCTACGCCTACTCCTACCTGCATGACAGCGATCCGATCGGGCGGTTTTACTCGATGCTCATGTTGTTCATGGGCTCGATGCTCGGGGTGGTCCTGTCCGAAAACCTGCTGTTGATGGCGCTGTTCTGGGAGATGACCAGCCTGAGCTCATTTTTGCTCATCGGCTACTGGAACCACAAACCGGCCGCTCGGGCCGGCGCGCGCATGGCGCTGGCGATCACCGGCGCCGGGGGGCTATGCCTATTCGGCGGCGTCATCCTCTTGGGGCATATC
>JBKGZI010000501.1:0-4127 GCA_046545675.1 Persicimonas sp. | reverse complement strand
CCGCACGTACGGTTCGGAGGGGGGAGGGCCTTACGGCCTTCCTACCCCTATCAATTTCGCGCGTTTGAGCAGCAGCGAGTTGCTGACCACGCTGACGCTGGACAGCGCCATCGCGCCTGCGGCCATCGCGGGCACCAAGAAGCCAAACGCGGCGACCGGCACCAGCGCCGTATTGTAGAAGAAGGCCCAGAAAAGGTTCTGTCGGATCTTCCCATAGGTCTTCTGTGAAAGCGCGATCGCCCGACGAACGCCGACGATGTCGCCGGAGACGAGCGTGATGTCGGAGGACTCGATGGCCACGTCAGTTCCGGTGCCCAGCGCCAGCCCGAGATCGGCCTGGGCCAGGGCGGGGGCGTCGTTGATGCCGTCGCCGACCATGGCGACGACGTGCTTGCCGCCGTCCTGGAGCTTCTCGACCGCGTTTGATTTGTCCTCGGGGCGCACGCCGGCCATGACGTGCTCGGGGTCGATGCCCACCTCGGCGGCGACCGCTTTGGCCGTGGCCTCGTTATCGCCGGTGATCATCCAGACATCGACGTCACGCTCGCGAAGCCAGGCGACCGTCGGGGCGGAATGGTCTTTGATCTCGTCGCGTACGGCGACCAATCCCAGCAGGTTGCCGCTCTCGGCGAGGGCGACGACCGTCTTTCCGGCCTTTTGAAGCGCCTCGATCTCGTCGGAGTGCTGGTCGATGTGCTCGCCGAGCGCCCAGGAGGGCTTGCCGACACGCAATTCCTTGCCGTCGATGGTGCCCTCGACGCCGTCACCGGCGACCGAGCGGAACTCCTCGAGCTCTTCGGGCTCGACGTCTTGTTCCTTGGCGTGGCGCACGATGGCCGCGGCGATGGGGTGCTCGCTGGAGGCCTCCAGGGAGGCGCATAGGCGCAAGAATTCTTCCTCGACGATGCGGGCGCGCACGTCGCTGACCTGCATCTTGCCGCTGGTCAGGGTGCCGGTTTTGTCGAAGACGACCACGTCCATCGAGCGGGCGCGCTCCAGGGCCTGCGCATCGCGGATCAAGATACCCATCTGGGCGCCCTTGCCGGTGCCGACCATGATCGCCGTGGGTGTGGCGAGCCCCAGCGCGCATGGACATGCGACGATGAGCACGGCGACTGAGGCCAGCACGGCCGGGCCGAGCACACCAGCGCCGTAGACCAGCCAGCCGACGAAGGTGATGATCGCGATGACGATGATCGTGGGGACGAAGACGCCCGAGACCCGGTCGGCCAGGCGCTGGATGTCGGCCTTGGACTCTTGAGCCCTCTCGACGAGCTCGACGATCTGGGCCAGGGCGGTCTCGGCGCCCACGCGGGTGGCGCGGACCACCAGCCGGCCGTCGGTATTGATGGTCGAGCCGATGACCTCGTCGCCCTCGGTGCGGGTGACGGGCACCGATTCGCCGGTGATCATCGCCTCGTCGACGTCGGCCTGACCCTCGACGACGACGCCGTCGGTGGGGATCTTCTCGCCGGGTTTGACGAGCATCTCGTCGCCGTGCTGCAGTTGGTCGGTGGGCACGTCGACCCACGAGTCGCCGCGGCGAACGGTAGCCTTGGTCGCGGCCAGGCCGAGCAGGGCCTCGATGGCCTCGCCAGCCTTTCCTATGGCGCGCGCCTCGAGCCATTTGCCCACCGAGATGAGCGTCAGGATCATGGCCGCCCCGTCGAAGTAGACCTCGCCTTCGGCCAGCGTCGTGCCCAGCAGGGCAGCGATGGCGACGACCATCGAGAAGCCCCAGGCGGCCGTCGAGCCCAGCGCGATCAGGGTGTCCATATTGGCGCGAAAGTGCTTCAGATTCTTCCAGGCGCCTTCCAGATACGGCTTGCCGACGTAGCCGTAGATCACCGTCGTCAGGTAGGCGAGGATGCCGAGGCGGCCGGCGTCGGCCGCGGCGTCCAGGCTCAGCCCGAACCACATCGGGCCCATCTGCATGACCAGGATGGGGGCGGTCAGCACCAGGCCGACGATCCAACGCAGCTTCCAGCGGCGCGCCTCCTCGGCGCGGCGCTCACCCATGCTGGATTGTTCGCGCTTTGCCGGAGAGCGGGGGCGTTGGCCGGCGGGTTGTTCGGTCGCTGGATCTGCTTGGGGGGCGTCGACGTCGAGGACCTCGAAGCCGACGCCTTCGACGGCGTCGCGCAGCCGTCCGAGTGTGGCACCGTCGGGGAATTCCTCGCGCAGGCGCACCGAGGCTCGCTCGGTGGCGAAGTTGACGCGGACCTCGGCGACGTCGTCCAGATCGTCGAGCGCCGATTCGACGCTCGAGACGCACGACGCGCAGCTCATCCCGCCCACGCGCAGGCGCACTTCCGCGCCAGCTTCGGGCGAGCCCACCTCGGGTGGCTTGGACTCGGCGGGCTCGGGAGATTGAACTGCATCACTTGCGGTGGTCGCCATCTTTATCCTCACGCTTGAACTTCTTCCACTTCATCGGCGGATTATCCTTCACCTTCAGGAAGATGATCAGACCCGCACTGAAGATTGCGACAGAGACGTATTGTGCCGGCGTCAGCCCGAAATAGCGTGCGTCGCCGCCGTAGTTTAGGGCCTCGGGGTGGACGTGCAGTAGGTCGAGGAAGAAGCCGACGAACGGATTGACGTCGATGTCACCTGCGGCCGACTCCGGCCAGACCCGCAAAAAGTCGAGCACGAAGCGAATCGGGGCGTACATCATGAAGACCACGCCCAGGAAGAAGCCCTTGGGGCGCTCCTTGCGGTCGAGCAAGACGACCACGATGATGATCGCCAGCCACCAGAACATCTCGTAGAAGCCCAGGTCGTGGCGCAGCGCACCGTCGGGGAATTCAATCGCCAGCGGCCAACTCTCCGGGGCGATCGCGCCGGGGTGGTCGTGGACCGACGCGCAGCCCATGCGCCCGAAGAACCACGCAAACGGCAGGCTCCAGGCGCCCAGATCCGCCCATTCCAGGAGGTCGAGGTCCTTGTGGGTCGCCTTCCAGATAAATAGCGCGATGATGCCGCCCAAGAGCCCGCCGTAGCTGGAGATCGAGCCCCAGACCTCGAAGAGGATCAGCGGGTTCTCGGCGAGCTTGTCCGGCTCGTAGAAGACCACGTTGAACATATGGGAGAAGATCCAGCCGAATACGATCAGGAAGATTCCAAAATTCTGAACCTCCTCACCGCTGACTCCCATTCTATTCTCACCGCGCCAACTGGCGACGGTCAGGCATGTGATCAACCCGATGGCCGTCAGCAGGCCGAAGGAATGGATCTGCAGCGGGGCGTTGAATACCGGCAGACTCTCTACCAGCGTCCACGGCCCAAACTCCCAGTAGGGCAATGCGGCGATCAGGTTCATTATGTACTCCAGCATTCACGGGGTCGGGATGTGAGAGGGCAAACACGCCCATCGCATCAATGCGGCACACCTACCGTAGTTAGGCAGTTAGCTCAACATGGACAATGAGCGCAATGCGGGGCCGCCACAGGGATTCGACAGATCAACACCGAAGTGGAGCGATTTATTTTCGAAAGGGATCACTGCGGTGAAATTACGCCGGCTTGCAGACCTTCTGGTCGCCGGCGTCGGTGTCTTGGCGAACCAGGCATTGGTGGGCCGACCCACAGCCGTCGTCGGAGCTGCACTGCGGCCGACATTCGCTCTCGTCGCAGAGGTGGTCGCTGGGGCAGTCGGTGTCTCGATCACACTCATCCGGGCTGCAGGTGGCCGACTCGTAGCTGCCGTCGCGGGAGATGATAATCGCTTCTTCGCCCACACGACGGTCCTGCAGGCACCACAACGCGATCTGGCCGGCGGTGGGGTCGCCGTTCTCGTCGAAGTTGAGCTCCCCCGAGGCACCTCGGAGATCGATCGTATTGCCTCGCTCGCGCAGATTCATGCCCCGTTGGGCCTCATCTTGGGTGGCCGCGATTGGCTCGCCTTCGGATAATTGTTTCATCCCCTCCGCCAGTTGCGGGCCGGTAAAGCCCGAGCCGGCCGCCGCCAGCGCGATGGCATAGACCGCATCATAGGAGTTGGCTACATATTGAACATTCTCGGCGCGCCACTCGGTGCTCGAGTTGAACTTGAGCCGAAAGCTATTCCAGGGGACGTAGTCGGCGTCGGAGAGAGTACGCGGCGCGGTGCCGCGCACGCGGCCCTC
>JBKGZI010000500.1:0-4134 GCA_046545675.1 Persicimonas sp. | reverse complement strand
TGCACTATGCGATCATCGACGAGGTCGACTCGGTGCTCATCGACGAGGCGCGCACCCCGCTGATCATCAGCGGCAAGGCCGACCGCTCCACCGAGATGTATTATGAGGTCAATAATATCATCCCGTACCTCAAGCGCGACGAGGACTACCTGGTCGACGAGGAGCACCGCTCGACGACGCTGACGGATGCGGGCGTCGAGAAGATCGAGCGCCAGCTGGGCATCGACAACCTATACGACCCCAAGAATATCGAGACCGTCCACCACGTCTCCAAAGCCCTGCAGGCGCACACGCTGTATAAGAAGGACGACAAATATATCGTGCGCGGCGGCGAGGTGATCATCGTCGACGAGTTCACCGGTCGCCCCATGCCCGGCCGACGCTGGTCGGACGGGCTGCACCAGGCCGTCGAGGCCAAAGAGGGCGTGGCCATCCAAGAGGAGAACCAGACCCTGGCCACGGTCACCTTCCAGAACTTCTTCCGCATGTACGACACGCTGTCGGGCATGACCGGTACCGCCGAGACCGAGGCGGCCGAATTCCATGAGATCTACGACCTGGACACGGTGGTCATCCCCACCAACAAGCCCATCGCCCGTGCCGATTACGACGACCTGGTCTACAAGAGCTATAACGAGAAATTCCACGCCATCGTCGACCAGATCGTCGAGTGCCACCAGAAGGGCCAGCCGGTGCTGGTCGGTACCACAAGCGTCGAAAAATCCGAGGCGATCAGCCAGGTGCTCAAAAAGAAGCACGTCGACCACGAGGTCCTCAACGCCAAGCACCACGAGCGTGAGGCGCCCATCGTCGCCCAGGCCGGCCGGCTCGGCGCGGTGACCATCGCCACCAACATGGCGGGTCGTGGCACCGACATCCTGCTGGGCGGAAACCCCGAGTTTCTGGCCGAGGAAGTCGCCGGCGAGCAGACCGTGCCCATCGGCACCCCCGAGCACGAGCGCGATGAGCATTATACCGACGAGTACATCGAGGCGTTCAAAAAGTTCAAAGCCGAGTGCGACGCCGAAAAGGAGAAGGTCAAAGAAGCCGGCGGCCTCTATGTCATCGGCACCGAGCGCCACGAATCGCGCCGCATCGACAACCAGCTCCGCGGCCGCTCCGGCCGTCAGGGCGACCCGGGCGCCAGCAAATTCTTCTTGTCACTCGAAGACGACCTGCTCCGACTCTTCGGCGCCGACCGCGTCGCCAAGATCATGGACACCCTTCGCATGCCCAAAGGCGAGCCCATCGAGCATAAGATGGTCAGCCGCAGCATCGAAAACGCCCAGAGCAAGGTCGAGGCCAAGAACTTCGATATCCGCAAGAACCTGCTCGAGTACGACGACGTGCTCGACAAGCAGCGTAAGACGGTCTACGAGCTGCGCAAAAACGTCTTGCGCGGCGAGGACAAAGACGGCCACGACCTTCGCTATATGGCCCTGGATCTATTCGAGGACGTCTGCCTGGCGACCATCGAGACCTACGCATCGCGCGCGGTGCGCATGGAAGACTGGGATATCCCCGGTCTGGAGGACGGCCTCGAGAACCTCTTCGACGCCGATTTCGACCTGTCGACAGCCCGCGGCCGCGACGCCATCGAGGTCGAGGTCTGGAACCGGGTCAACGAGGTCTTCAAGCAAAAAGAGGCCGAGCTGACCGAGCTGGCCGACAAGATCAACGAGCGCCGCCAAGAGCGCAAAGCTGAGCTCGAGGCCGCCCAAGACGACGCCGACGACGAGGATGCCAACGACTGGACGATCCCCGAGGAGCTGTCCGAAGAGGTCAGCGGCAAGGAGCTCTTCTGCGAGCAGATCCGCAACCAATACCTGCAGGCCATCGACCGCTACTGGCGCGAGCACCTGCAGGCGATGGACCAGCTTCGCGACGGCATCGGCATGCGCGGCTACGCCCAAAAGGATCCCAAGCAAGAGTATAAAAAAGAGGGCTACAACCTCTTTTTGGACATGATGATGAACGTCAAGCGACGTGTCGTCGAGTTCGTCTCCAAGATGGAGATCCAGACGCCCGCCTCGCTCAAGCCTCGCCCCGAATCTCAACTGCCCAAGCGCATCGAGTTCAACCGCGGCAGCTCGGCCCAGGCGGCCCAAAAGGCCAACGAGCCCTACGAGAGCGAGCTGCCCCAGGTCGGCCGAAACGATCCGTGCCACTGCGGCAGCGGACGCAAATACAAGCGCTGCTGCATGCGCAAAGACCGCGCCAGCGCTTAATGAGAGCGCTTAATAAGGCAAGTGCCTGATATGAAGATCTTCGTCGAAAAGCTCGAATTCCTCGGCTACCACGGCGTTTACGCCGAAGAGCGCCGCGACGGCCGGCGCTTTCGCGTCGACCTGAGCGTCGAGCTCGCCGAGCCCGCCGGCGCCCGCAGCGACGAGATCGACGGGACCGTCGACTACCGCGGCCTGGCCGAAGTCGTCCTGTCGGTGGGCGTCGACGAGAGCTACCGGCTCATCGAGCGCATGGGCGACGAGATTCTGTCGCGGCTCTTCGAGCGATTTCCCTCGGTCGACAGCGCCGAGCTGACCATCCGAAAATACGCCACCGGCGTCCCTGGCAGCCCCGAAACCGTCGGCATCCAACTCCAACGCACCAAACCCTAGCAGTCCCTGGCCCCCTAGCAGTTGCCGTTGCAGTCCCTGAACCCCCGGACCCCCGAACCCCCGAACCCCTGCAGTCGCAGCACCTGGACCCCTGGACCCCCGGACCCCCGAACCCCTGAACCCCTAGCAGTACCGCCATGTTCGAGCGCCAAGGCTATCACTTCTTCACCTATCGCAACGTCGATGTCGCGGTCTCCCCGTGGTATCTGCTGCTGATGGCGTTTATCGTCTTCGGCCCGCTGCTCAGGGCCGGCGGCGGAATGCAGGCCAGCGGGATGGCCAGCGGCATCCTATTTGCGGTCGCGGTGACCGTCTCGCTGCTGGTCCACGAATTCGGCCATGCCTTCGTCAGCAAGCATTATTCGCTGTCGCCGTCGGTGCTCTTGCACGCCTTCGGAGGGCTTTGCATGCACCGGCCGGCGGAGACCGACGCCAAAGACGCGCTGATCTTGGGCGCCGGCCCCGCCGCTGGACTGGCCCTCGGGGCGGGGGTCTTCCTCGCCCAGATCTTCGTGCTGCCGATGCTCCCGCTGGGGTCGGCCGGGCCGGTCATCGGCGAGTTCGCGATGTATTTGCTGTGGGTCAATATCGTCTGGAGCCTGGTCAACCTCTTGCTGCCGATCTGGCCGCTCGACGGCGGCCAGCTCTTCCACCTCGGGCTGCGCCGTTTTATGGAAGAGTCACGCGCGCAGGACCTGGCGCTGAAGGTCAGCATCTTCTTTCTGATCCCGGCGGGCATTATCAGCCTGCTGTATCTGAAGCAGTTCTTTATCGGGCTGCTGTGCTTCTTCTTGCTGATGAATAACGTCAGCGCGCTGCGCTCGGGCGGCCAATTGGTCGGCCGCAAGGCGAAGACGCGCGCCAGCGACTTCCAAAAGGAGCTCTTCGACTCCGCCGAGCAGGCTCTCGACGAGGGCGATCACCGCGAGGCCTACCGACTGTGCCACCAGATTCGCTCCACCGGCGAGATCCCACAGAAAATGCTCGCTCGCGTCTGGGAGATCTTGGCGATCACCGCCGTCGAGATGGAGCGCTTCGACGAGGCCGAATCCTACCTCGAGCGCGCCCCCGACACCGCTGCGGTGCGCCGCGCCCGCCAATTATGGCAGGACCACGCCCGGTGAGCTGCACCTATTACTGAGCAATGCGTAAGTTGCTAAACCCGGAAATGGCGCAGTTGATTGGATCTAGATTGACCGTTTGATGCAGCGAGGCGATGTGCTGGGAGCGAAGCGACCGAATACTCCTGGGGTGCCCCGGCGTATCGTCGAGCGAAATCGACGGTCGAGATGCGCCAGTCAACGACCCCAAACGGGTCTAGGAGCTTATGCGTTTCTCAATAGTGCAATCACGGAAATCTTGTGGTTTACGAACCGTGCCAGGCTTTTCGTATCGTCTCGAGCAAACGCACCTGTTCTTGGTGGTTGGTTCTTGGTTCTTGCCTCGATCTGCGACGTCTTTACCAAGAACCAAGAACCAAGAACCAGTTACAGCTATAGACAAAAAAGGACACCTC
>JBKGZI010000499.1:0-4138 GCA_046545675.1 Persicimonas sp. | reverse complement strand
GCCCCAGATAATCGAAGGGCTCGTCGTCGAGCTTGGCCAGCGCGTCGTCGACGTCCTTGTCGATCAGGCGCCGCAGGCTGTCCGGAGTGTACCAGCCGGCCAGCGGTCTCGACCGATTGGTGTCGCGGCGCAGGTCCTGGAACCAGATGCCGCGGTGAGTCTTGAGCTGGTGGAGGTACTCGCGGCCGTTCGATGCGAAGGCAAACGGCACCTCGTATTCGACGCCGTCGATGGCCCACGGGCTGCCCGCGGGCGGCGCATAATCGGCGAGGTCCCAGGCCCGGCTGTAACGCTTGGCTTGTTCGATGCCGCCCTGGACGGGCTGGTCCCAGCGCTTGGCCTCGATGACGGCGACGGCGGTCAGCCCGTCGAAGAGGACGTAGTCGGCGGGGCCTGCCGCGGTGGGAACTTCGGAGATCGCCAGGCATTTGCCCTCTTCGGGGCGAGTGCCGGTGGCCCAGCGGAGCTCCTCGGTGTCGGCGCGCCAGCCGCGTTGGCGAAGCTGCGCGTCGATGATGCCGCGGGTCTCACGCTCGTCGAGCTCGAATTTGTCGGTCGCCTCGCGCATCCGAACCTGGCGCTCGACGCGCTCTTCGTCGGCGGCGGCTTCGGTCTGCACTCGCAGCTCGGCCAGGTGCTCCTCGTACTCCTCGGCGAGCGACCGGAAGACGTTTCGCTCCTCGCGGATTTGCGCGAGGAGCTCTTCGGCCTCGGCGCGGCGGTGCTTTTCGCGCATCGCGCGCTCATTGGCGTCGGCGACCGCCTTTTGAGCGTCGTCGACGGCGGCCTGCAGGTTGCGATTCTCGCTGAGGACTTGTTGGCGCTGCGAGGTCAGATCCGGCGGGTCGATGAACGGGCCGGCGCTAAAGTCACGGTCGCGTCCGAACGATTGGTGAAACCAGATCGCAATCTTGCGGGTCAGCCGCAGATAATTGGTCGCCACGCCCTTCGCATTGCCCAGGTAGACCTCGCCGTGGACCACATCGTTGGCGTTCATGCGGACCTCGTGGAAGAGGTCCTTGATATCGTCGTGGAACGCCGAGTCCCGCTCGAGGCGCGACAGCACCTGGAAGAAAGAGGCGCCCTCGTCGACATAAATGCCGACGTAGGCCGCGGTCTCCTTGGCGAGCAATTCGGCGAGCATGCGCACCTGCATCATGCACGCAGTCGGGCTGATGCTGGCGAGCTGCTCGGCCTCGTAGCCGATCTTGGCGAGTCGCTCGTCGTGGTCGGCGAGGAACGCGAAGTTGGACTTGTGGGAGGTCTGAGGCATGAGGCCACTGCTCGACGACGACCAGAGTGTGCGCGTGCTTCCCCGTATTCTTTTCGGAAGCGTGTTGTGTAGAGGGTACGACGATGGTGGTTTGGGTGCAACCGGACCTGGTTCACTTCACTTTGGCTCCGGCTACGTGCGAAAGGCCCCCACCTTGATCCTCCCCGTCTCTCCGCTGCGCTCCGAGCGGGGAGGGAGTTCAGCGCCAGCCGGCAGTTAACACCCCGCCTCCCTCCTTCACATCACGGCCGATCCGTGTTCAAATTCGCCGGACCGGAATGTCTCCGGCGAATTTGGAGTTCCAACCAACCAAGTAGCTGCAAACGCTTGACGGATAGACGAGATGGCTCGAAACCGACGTCGTTCAGGGAAAAGCCGCGCCAAAAAAGCGCGAGGGGGCTGGATCAAGAAGCTCATCAAGCGGGTATTTTTGCTCGGGCTCATCGGTGCGGTCCTCGGCGGGGGCACCGTGGCCGGGCTGTTCTATTATTATGGGCGAGACCTGCCCGAGTTGCTCCAGCGGGAGGACTATCAGCCCAAGCAGATCTCACGGGTGTATGCGTCCGATGGCGAGCTGATCGGGGAGTTTGTGGCCCAGGACGGCCGACGCACCGTGCTGCCCATGGACCAGATGCCCGATTATGTGCGCTACTCGTTTATGGCCGCCGAGGACGCCGACTTCATGACCCACGAGGGGATCGACTATGTGGGCATGACCCGCGCGTTTTATTATGCGCTTCGCTACGACGCAGGTTTGAAGGGCACCTCGACGATCACCCAGCAGGTCATCAAGAACCTGGTGCTGACCCCCGAGAGGAAAATCGAGCGCAAGATCAAAGAGATTATCCTGGCACGCGAGCTCGAGAAGAACCTCACCAAAGAGGATATCCTCTTTCTGTACCTGAACACGATTTATATGGGCCACGGCAATTATGGCGTCGAGGAAGCCTCGCGCTTTTACTTCGGTAAGTCGGCGCGCGATCTCGACATCGAGGAGGCCGCGGTCCTCGGTGGGATCACACAGTCGCCCGAGCGGCTCTCGCCGGCCAAGCACCCCGACAAAGCCAAGAAACGGCGCAGCTATGTGCTGCGCCAGTTGTGGGAGAAGGGCTTTATCGAGGAGGCGACCTACCGCGAAGCCGACGACACCCCCGTCGAGACAGTACCTTATAACAAGAGCTTTCCACACGTGGGCAGCACGCCGTTCTTCGTCGAGCACGTCCGCAAGCGGCTGATCGAAAAATACGGCTCCGAGAAGGTCTACGCCGGCGGGATGCGCATCCACACGACCCTCGATCTGGACAAGCAGCGCGCCGCCCAGCGGGCGGTGCGCAACGGGCTGCGCGTGTATGACGAGCGGCGCAATTATTATAAGCCGGTGCGCAAGCTGGGCGACAAACAGGTCGACGACTTCATCGCCAAGCAGACCGAGCAGATCGCCAAGACCGGCGTGAGCACCAAGAAGGTCTACGAGGCGGTGGTCACGTCGATCGATGCCGATAAAGAGCTGGTCAAGCTGAGCCTGGGCGACGTGCCCGCCAGGCTCTTACTCGAGCCGCGCACGCGCATCCTCGGCGAGGGTGACGACGCCCAGAGCGTCGACGAGGCGTTCGAGCGGGGCGATGTCCTCGAGGTCATCCCGCGGGCCGGCGAGCCCGACGACCAGGGCAGCGTGCCGGTAGAGTTCCGCCGCGGCCCGGAGTCGGCGGTGGTCTCCATCGACCCGAAGACCCGCGATGTCGAGGCGATCGTCGGCGGCTACTCCTTCGACTACAACGAATACGACCACGCCACCCAGGCGCGCAGGCAGACCGGCTCGACCTTCAAGCCGTTGGTATACGGCGCCGCCATCGAGACCAAGGGCATCACCCCGGCGACGGTCTATCACGACAGCCCGGCGGTCTTTAAATTGGACGGGGGCAAGAATTGGTCGCCGAAGAACTCCGACGGCAGTTGGCGCGGCCCGATCCGGGTGCGCGAGGGCCTCGGCGCCAGTCGAAACGTCATCGCAGTGCGCGTGTTGCGCGACATCGGGATCGACGCGGCTACCGAATTTGCCAAAAAAGTCGGCATCCACAGCCCGATCGTCCAAAACTACACGATGGTCATGGGCTCCAGCGAGCTGACCCCGCTCGAGATCACCAACGCCTACGCGACGTTTGCCAGCGGCGGACTGTACGGCGAGCCGCGCTTCATCACGCGTGTGGAGACGGCCAGCGGCGAGTCGGACACCTTCAAAAACCGGCTCGAGCGGGTCATCGCCCCCGAGGTCGCCTATCTGATCAGCGATCTAATGACGAGCGTGACGATGGGCTACGTTGACAGCAAGGGCGTGCGACGCGGCGGCACGGCCGGCTCCCTTCGCCGCGGCTTCGATCGACCGTTCGCCGGAAAAACAGGCACCACCAACGAGAGCCGCGACGCCTGGTTTATCGGCTTCACCCCTCAGAACGTCACCGGCGCCTGGGTCGGCTTCGACGACAACCGCCGGCTGGGCCACAAAGAATACGGCGGCCGCGTCGCCGGCCCGATCTGGCAGGAGTATATGAAGGTGACCCACGAGGACGTCGAGGAGGCCGAATTCGAGCCGCCGGCCACCGGCATCACCACCGCCGTCATCGACCCCGCCACCGGCAAACTCGCCCGAGAAGACGGCTTCGAAGAGGTCTTCTTGGCCGGCACCGCCCCGACCTCCTACGCCCCCGTCAACGAGGACGGCGAGGCCGACGACTTCTTGATGAATCAATTTGGGTCGACGCCCGAGGACGAGGAAGCCGAGGAAGGCGAGGCCGCGCAGAACTAAGCCTTCGGTGCCAGGGCTTCCAGCCCTATCTCCAGACTTGGAAGCTCTGGCACCGGTGGCGT
>JBKGZI010000498.1:0-4161 GCA_046545675.1 Persicimonas sp. | reverse complement strand
GGCGTCGCTCCGGTTGAAACACGCTACGACGCCAGGGACGGCGTCGCTCCGGTTGAAACACGCTACGACGCCAGGGACGGCGTCGCTCCGGTTGGAGGTGTCCCCGACGACGTGCAGAAGCAGCTCGAGCGCGAGCTCGCGCTCATCGAGGAGCTCGATTATTGCGGGTATTTTTTGACGATGAAGGAGATCGTCGACTTCTGCGACGAGCAGGGCATTTTGTGCCAGGGCCGCGGCTCGGCGGCCAACTCGGCGGTGTGTTATTGCCTGGGGATCACCGCGGTCGACCCGGTGCGCATGAAACTATTCTTCGCGCGCTTCATCTCGCGGGAGCGCGACGAGCCGCCCGATATCGACCTGGACATCGAGCACGAGCGCCGCGAGGAGGTCATCCAGCACGTCTACGATAAATACGGCCGCTCGCACGCGGCGATGGTCGCCAACATCATCCGCTACCGAGCCAAGTCGGCGGTGCGCGATGTCGGCAAGGCGTTGGGACTGCCGGCGACCTCGCTCGACCGGTTGGCCAAGGTCATCAGCCGCGGCGGCGCGCCCGACGACGAGGTCCTGAGCCAGGCCGGCCTCGACCCCGACACGCGCGCCCACAAGCTGCTGATGGAGTACGCCCGGCAGATCGTGGAGTTTCCGCGGCATCTGTCCATCCACCCGGGCGGGTTTTTGCTCGGCCACGAGCCGGTCCACGATATCGTTCCCATCGAAAACGGCTCGATGGCTGACCGCACCGTCATCCAATGGGATAAATATGCCGTCGAGGACCTCGGGCTCTTCAAGGTCGACCTGCTGGGCCTTGGCGCGCTGACCCACCTGCATAAATGCTTCGACCTGCTCGAAAAGCACCGCGGGCTCGAGCTGTCGATGGCGACCATCCCGCCCGACGACCAGCCCACCTACGATAAGATCTGCGAGGCCGACACCGTCGGGGTCTTCCAGATCGAGAGCCGCGCACAGATGAATATGCTGCCGCGCATGAGGCCGCGCAAATACTACGACCTGGTCGTCGAGATCTCGCTGATCCGCCCGGGGCCGATCACCGGAGATATGGTCCATCCCTACCTGCGCCGCCGCGAGGGCATCGAGCCGGTGACCTACCCGCACCCGTCGCTCGAACCGGTCTTAGAGCGCACGCTCGGCATCCCGCTCTTTCAAGAACAAGTCATGAAGCTGGCCGTCGTCGCCGCCGATTATACCCCGGGCGAGGCCGACCAGCTCAGGCGCGATATGGGGATGTGGCGGCAGACCGGCAAGATGGAGCGCCACAAAGAACGCCTGCGGGCGCGCATGCTCCAAAAGGGCATCAGCGAGGAGTTCGCCGAGCGCATCTTCCACCAGATCAAGGGCTTTGCCTCCTACGGCTTCCCCGAGAGCCACGCCGCCAGCTTCGCCCTGATCAGCTACGCGACCAGCTACCTGCGCTGCCACTATCTGGCCGAATTTACCTGCTCGCTGCTCAACGCCCAACCCATGGGCTTCTACCGCCCGGCCACCATCGTCGAAGACGCCAAACGCCACGGCCTCGAGATCCGCCCGCTCAACATCCACTGGAGCGCCTGGGACTGCACGCTGGAACAGCAGGGGTCCAGGGGTCTGGATCAGGGGTTCAGGGGTCCAGGGGTCCGGGGGTCCAGGGAAAAACGATTCGCTCTCCGCATGGGCTTTCGGTTTTTAAAGGGCCTGCGCGAAGACGAATGGGAACGCATCGAGCGCGCCCGCAGCGACCGGGCTTTCCACAGCATCGACGACCTCGTCCGCCGCACCGGGCTTCGCGAGCAGACCCTCGAAAAACTCGCCGAATCCGGCGCGCTCGACCCGCTGGAGTCCGACCGCCGCAAAGCCCTGTGGCAGGCCAAGGGCCTGGCGCGCACGCCTCAACTGCCGCTCGATTTGCCCGAGCAGGAAAAGACCCCCGATTTTGATGAGTTGGAGAGCTTCGAGACGATCTCGTGGGACTATCGCACGACCTCGCACAGCACCCGCGGCCACCCGCTGGCTCACCTGCGCGAGCGGTTGACCGACATGGGCCTGCCCGACGCCAAGACCGTGCGCCAGATGCGCCACGACCGATTCGTCAACTACGCCGGCCTGGTCATCTGCCGGCAGCGGCCGTCGACCGCCTCGGGCACGATCTTCATGACGCTCGAGGACGAGACCGGCTTCCTCAATTTGATCGTGTGGCCCAGCGTCTACGAGGACTTCAAGCTCCTGTGCAAGACGCAGGATTTTTTGGGCATAAGCGGTCAGCTCCAATCCGAGGCCGGCGTGGTGCACCTGATCGCCGAGACCCTGTGGCGCCCGCGCCTCGAGCAGAGCCCGCGCGGGGCGAAGAGCCGGGATTTTCGCTGAGGCCCGCTCACATCTCGGTCGTAAACGGGAAGCGATAGTGCAGCATCAAGAACGCCTCACCGATATGCCATAGCGCGTCCTCGTCGCTGCCGTCGAAGATCCCGCCGCCGATATCCTGCGGCAGATAGAAATTCGAATTCGCCCCGGCGCTGAGCCCGAAGGAGTCGCTGAGCATCGTGCCGAATTTGAGGCCGACGCTGGCTCCGGGGCGCAAAAAATGGGTCGGAGACTCGAAGGCGTCCGAGTCGATATACGCATAGGTGGCCAGCAGGCCTGCGCCGACGCTCAGCCGGCTATCGCCGGATTGCATCAACGCCATGCCCACATGCAACAGCTCCCAGGTCGCCCCGTAGATGCCGGTATTCTTGGTCTTCGGCGACAGGTACAGATTGCGCGGGATCAGCCCCAGCGCCGCCGGCTTGAAGCGCACGACGGTGTCTTCTTTGAACATCCCGCGGTATTTGCGCGGCACCGTATGCGGGTATTTGCGCACGAAGTCGCGGTCGATGATCGCCGCCATATTAAAGCGCAGCCCGTAGTGGACGGTCTGGTCTTCGACCACCGGCCCGGAGAGCAAGCCGTCGCCGACCAGGGGATTGCCGAAGGCGAAGAACGCCGGGCCGGCGCCGATGTCCACCGGCACGGTGATCTCGCGGGAGCGCTTCTTTCGGGTCGACGTGCTCTTCTTGGTCGTACGCTTCGTCGTCCGCGTATCGCCGCTGCGCCTGCGCCGCGAGCTGCTCGTTCGCCGCGAACTCGACTTGGAGTCCGCCGCCGAGCTCGACGACCTTCGTCGGCGCCTGCTCCCCCCGGCTTCTCCAGGCTGCGCCCCGGCACGCCCCGACGACAGCTCATCGGCCACCGGCCCGGACTGCGCCGACGCCGCCCCCAGACCCAAAAATGTGACCGCCAACGCGGCCGCCACGACGAGCGAGACTCGGCACGAATACATCTTCATTCTCATCCCTCTGCGAACGAATGCTCCAACCAATTTTCGATTCTCCATCTACCTTGGCTCATTTACCAAGACTGGTCGAGAGCCAAAGAAATTCATCGAGTCCGGGCTAAGAGCCGCCACAGCGCGGGGGTTGGCCCCTTTACAATCGTGTCTATTTCTTAGGATGAGTCTGGGGTTCATTCCGACGACCTCGACGGAGTAGTCTGGAGCGGTGGCTTCAAGAGCTCCGATTCCAAGGCCAGTTGCTGGAGAATTATCGTGGACCAAGACGCGAGAATCGAGCAGTTGAAGTTGAATAGCTTTGTCTTTGAAACCGATCTCACCCTCGACGAGCTCGAGTGGTCCCGCATCATGGGGGCCAACGGCCTGGGCGCCTGGATGCTCGGCCAGATGGTCGAGCTCGGCTCCCACTTCATCGACATCCACAACCCCCAACACAGCGCCACCGCCGACGGCGAGGTCTATAGCTTCGAGATCGACGGCCAGCGTTCCCAATTCCGGCTGAAGTATACGCAGACCTTCACCGCCAACCTGCTCGGCGCCGTGCGCGCCGTGCTCGACGGGGTCAACTCCGGCCTTCGGCGCTCGATGACCCCGGTGCGCTTCGTCTGTGTGAAGGAGTGCTGCTCGGGGCTCGGCTGCAGCTACCGCATCATGCTCCTGCCCACCGCCTGGCTCGACGAGTTCAGCGACGTGCTCAACATCGTCGCCGGCGTCTCACCCGAGGACTACGAGACCCAGCCTCCGTTCTGGCGCCCGGAGAGCGGCGAGGATTTTCTGGAGCTGGGCTAGTCTAGACATTCGCCATTTTTGACGGCGATTCTTTCGGTGCAAGGGCATCT
>JBKGZI010000497.1:0-4170 GCA_046545675.1 Persicimonas sp. | reverse complement strand
CCAGCAAGGCCTGCACCGTTGGTACCCTCATGGTACCCTAACCCTCGCAAGCCGCGTGACTACTGGATTGTAGGATGTCCGGCACCTATTCTCGCCTATTCTCGCCAGGGTCTTGGCCGCCTCCGGGAAGGCTCCAGCCGCGATCGTCGTCGTTTCGCACCATGAGGATGCGCTTTTTTCGGTCGTCGAAGACCATTCCGTAGACGATGTGCATGGTGGAAGCCCTACTAAGGTCTATCCCGCACGGCCGAATAGACGTATGCATCCCTCGGCTCCTCGCCGAGTTGGGGTCGCACCGCATAGCGTCGGAGGCGACCTTCACGCTGCATGTCTGCCTTCTCCATCACCCGCACCGAGGCGGTGTTGTCGACATCGGTGGTCGCCCACACGCGCCAGATGGAGGGCTCTGCCAGCGCCACCTCGATGACGTGGGTGAGCGCCTCGGTGGCAAAGCTCCTGCCCTGAAACCACGGCGAGATGACGTAGCCCACCGATACCGCATGGCCGTCGACGTTGAGCTCGAGCATGCCTACGGGCGTGGAGTCGTCGATGTGAGTGAGCACCCATGGGAACCGTCCGGTCCGATCCGTCCAAGCCTGCTCGCAGTCGCGCAAGAAGCCGCACGTATCCTCGATGTCCCGTCGGCCACAGCAGAAACCGCGTGACATCGGGATCGCTGGTCCACTGAGTGAAGATGGACTGGGCATCCTGGACCGTCGGTGGGCGAAGCAGCAGCGGCTCGGTATGCATGGTCTCATCAAACATCGTCTCGTCCATCTTAGGGCGAACGTTTCATGGGTTCATCTCGTCTACGAGTTCGGCAGCCATCTCCGCGAAGTCGCAGGCGGCGCGGTCGATCCGTCGGTGAACGATCGGCACGTCGACGTAGTCCGCATAGAAGCGCAGCAGGTGCTCCTGCCAACTCTGGAAGTGCGCGCGGATCTGCGCGTCATCGCCGAGGCGGTCGAGGTGGGCCGACCACGCCTCGTTTCGCAGTCGCCGGGTCTCCGAAATCGACTCAGTGAGCGCCCCCGGAGCCATGTGTAGCACCAGCGGAACGACGCCATACTTGGCGAGCGTGACGTACGGGCATTGGATTGCGGCAGCTTCGTCGTTTCTCAGGTCGCGCCTCTCCGACATCCACAGGTGCGCTGCGTGGCTGCCGAGAAATCGCTCGACGAGCACGTAAATCCCAGCGTTGCCGCGGCGCCCATGGAACTTCGAGCGAGCCTCAAGGTCGAACAACGCGTCGATCTGCTCTACCACCCGTTTGGTGTGGGCGAGCACCTCGCCGAGTTCGACCACACCCCGAGCGCGAGCGTCCTCGAAGACACGCTCGGTGTAGTGCTCCGACAGCACGAGCTTAGTGCAGGCGGGCCGTCGCCGCACCAGTTCGGCCTGCAAAGCCCCCAACAGCCGGGTCTTGCCGACGCCGCTGACGCCTTCGATGATGTAGCCGTTGATCGCCTGCGCGGTCATCTTGAGAACTCCAGATGCACGTCGACCTCGTAGAGCTTTCGAGCTGCGACCACCGGCCCCTGGTGCGCTACCGAACGCACGTTTTCGAGTCGCCAGGCCATCCAGCCATCTTCCCAGTATGAAGCACACGCCTCGTCGACCTGGTCTGGACGCCAGCCGGAGACCTCGACGACATCGACAAGCGCGACAGCACGACCAGCGGGATCCGTCGCCCCCGGCTCTGTGAGGTAGCGGTCGTTTTCGATGATTAGGAGATCGCGCAGGGGCAACTCGTCCGGCGTCCAGCGTCGAACCTCCAACGTCTTGTCGCCCCGGGCTATTTTAGAGCCTGAGGGAGCCACGATGGAAAGAGCGCGATACGTCGTCATTACCTAGTCCTCACATGTTCAGAGCACCGCGCACATCGCGGCGGCCCAACATCTCGACACACCAACGAAAGTGACCATCGTCACCATCGGATGCATACGCGTTGCTCGTCAAAAGCGCATAGACGGCGCGGTACGCCAACAGCACCTCATCACCGTAGCCGAGTGCCTCTTGCATGGCCAAGACGACCTGCTCGTCGATCACACGGGCGTTGGGACCGTACATGTTGAAGATGGCGCTGGCGATGCTCACATCGAAGGCGGGATCTCCAAAGGTCGACAAGAAACCGAAGTCGAGCACTGCCACAGGCTCGAGGGTATCATCGACCATGACGTTGGCAGGGCACAGATCGCCGTGAATGACGCTCATCTCGACGTCGTCGCGAGTTCGCAAAAAGGCAAGCATCGCCTCTACCAGGTCGTCGAGGTGGGGCACCACGGGATCGAGTTGCTCGCCGAAGCGTGCGAGTCGTCGATGCAGGAGTTGGCCGATGGCGTCGCTCCAGCACGCTGCGCTCTTCCAGGCTGACCGCGTCTCGTCGAGCACGAGGACGTCGCGAAACTCGTCGGCCTCACCAATGTCCCGAAGGAACTGGAGCACCTCGGCGGTCGCGTCGACGGTCCGCAGATCCGCACTCTTGGCTGTCTGTGTCAGGTGTCTTTCGAGTGGAACGCCAGGGAGAAACATCTCCTTGGAGACGGCGACGCCATCAACAAGGTCGACATCGAGGATCCGGGGCGTGCGAAGCCGCCCATTCGTGGACGCGAGCCGCTCGTAGAATGCCTCGAGGCGCCGAAGGCTGTCGATGCCCCGGCGCGACCACACTTTCGCCACCAGCTCGCCGGGAACGAGCGAGTAGACGGCCCCTTCCATGCCCGTGGCGATCCCGGTCGCGTCGGGGTATCCACATGCTCGAAAGTGGTCGAGCCATCGTTGTTTGAAGGTCGGACTCACTGGATCCTTCCGCACACGCTCGCCTTGTCTAGTCCCGCACAACAAGGTGCTCGGTTTCGTCAGGCAGATCAAAAAGCCTGTCGGCTAGGAATCTCGGCTTTACATCGACCTCGCCGAGCTCGCCCTTCCTAAACCACCGGAACACTGCCCCAGGTTCGACGACCGGCGTCCACGCCTCGCGCTTTTCGGCGATGGGCGAGTCGTCGGGAAGCTCGACCTCAAAGTACATGCCGAGTTCGTGCCCGTTCCAGTCGTCGTAGGTGAAGAAGTTCTCGACGACGAACACCAGCCGTCCTGCCGACACCGATACGTCCAGCTCCTCGCGCATCTCGCGCACGACCGCCTGCCGTGCAGTCTCGCCGGGTTCGCAACGACCGCCTGGAAGCGCCCAAAAGTCGTCTTGGTGGGGTCGGTGCAAAAGGATCCGGCCCTCGCTGCGGCAAATGGCGGCGCAGCGGTAGTTAAAACGCACGTCGTCGATGTCGAAGGAGATCATGTACGCCCCGATTGACACTGGCCCGGCTCACTCACTGGGAGTCTGATCTGCAATGCGTGCTCGGAGCTCGTCAAGGAGTTCCTCGTTTCTCATCGCATGCGGATCCCGTTTCTGCGCGTCTTCCACAATACTCAGCGCATCCTGCAACTGATAAGCTGCACATGGAGCCAAAACGCGAAGAGAGGATGCGACACCGACCGAAACGGCAGCCATCATGAAGCCAACAAGCCTCGACAAAACGCTCGAAGCCGCCACCTCGGACTGCTTTTGGGTACCGCCTCACGTACAGGTCGTCGAACGCGCAGCGATCAAGTACTCGCATTCACCACAACCGTCGGTCGGCTACAACCGCGTGGTACACGTGCGTCCCGCTGTCGAACCGCCCGAGGAGTTGGTCGAAGAGGTGATCGGCGCCCACCAGGGCGGCTGGAGCCGGTGGCGCAGCAAAGAGGTGCCGCAGCAAAGAGGTGCCGGCCTCCCTACAGCCGAAATGCAGGCCCTGCCGCCCAGCCACGCTTTCTATTTGAGGCGAGGTCAGACTGCGCCCTCGCGGAACTACAATTTGAGGGTCGACATCTTGGAGTTTTCGGGCTGACGACGATCGCGCGAGCGCACCTCCCGACCAACCGACCGCCTCAAATACGCGACCCTCAAATCGTAGTTCGCGCCCGCTGTCCAGGGCGCCTCAAAAATACGCGACCCTCAAATCGTAGTTCGCGCCCGCTGTCCAGGGCGCCTCAAATAGCAGGCGTAACTGACCAGCAAGGCCTGCACCGTTGGGCCCCTTGTCACCCCACCCGTCCCCGGGTCTGCGCATAAGACTACAACGTCACTTTCGACGTGAGCGCCTTCGGCGAGGCCATGAAACCGAGGCC
>JBKGZI010000496.1:0-4171 GCA_046545675.1 Persicimonas sp. | reverse complement strand
GTTCTTGGTTCTTGGTACGGCAAGGATCGCCTCTGCTTTACCAAGAACCAAGAACCAAGAACTGCCGCAAGACGCCCGAGATCCTATATAAAGTAAATCTTCGCCGATCGCTGAAGATCCCCGGACACCCTCAACCGATTCGGCCGGTCGAATGCAGCGATTCGTAAACGAGTAGCCTGACCGAATCATTCTCGATCGCCTTGAGCACCGCCTCGGTGGGATGGTCCTCGACCGTCTCCAGGGTCGCCTCCAGGTCGCCGCCCCAGATGCATTTGGTGTCCTCGTCGAAGACCTCCACGATGCGAAGACGCACGGGGGTGTCCTGGAAGGTGTTGCGAAGCGCGGCCAGCGGGATATGCGTAGTGACGCGATCCATATCCTCCGGCCGTGGCACCACAGAAGTGAACGTGGGCACCATACGCAGTTGCGACTCCCTGGGGTCCTCGAAGGGATCGAAGATGATCGCCGGGCCGAGCACGTGGCGAAGCTCGGTGCACAGGATGCTGAACGCCTCGCGCTCGTCCCACTTCTTCCACGCCTGAAATCGTCGCGCCCAGACATCCTTAGCCTCACCGAAATAGCCGTCATAGGCCGATCGGAGCGTCTGCAGGGCGCGTGTCCTTTGAGAGCTCGGCAGCCGTTCGAATTGGCCGAGCATCGACTGATGACACGCATTCAGGGCGCGCTCGAGCATTCTCGGATAATCCGACGGGACTGGCTTGTCGCCGGTGGCGATCTGCAACTTCAGCTCGACCTCGCCGACGTTGGTCTCGAGCGGGGGCTCGTCGCTGTCGACCGGTAGATCCACCACGGGCACGTCGTTGTTGGTATGCTTCTCCTCGAGGGTGCGCCGAAGGCCGACGAGCAGGTCTCTGAGGGCGGTGCGCTCGCGCATACTCCAAGACAACAGCGGCGAGGTCCACGGCAGACTGTCCGGCTCGCACAGACGCATCGTATTTTGGGGCGTGCCGAACACGGACACGTCCGGGACGCTGCGCCGGCGAGGCGTCCAAGACAGCACACTCTGCTCCTCGCGCAGCAATCCGGTCCACGCCTCGGCGAGCTCGCCGTAGGCTGCCCACTGGTCGAGGTATTGCGACAAGTTGCCGCTATCCTCGTCGACGATGCGCGCCAGCTTTCGCAGCGCCGGCTCGATGTCCATGCCGGTCTGCTCGGCGCGAAGCTTCTGGGCGGTATGACGCAGAAAAGACTGCGGCGACAAATCCAGGCTCTCCCAGCACAATTCGACCAGGAGCGACGCCTCCGGGGCGCCCTCGATATCCTCGAGGGCGACGCCGATCTCTTCGACGGCTCCCTTCATGAACGACGACTTCTCCACCGTCGACCAGTCGGGCCACCCACGCTTGGCGCGGGTGAGCTTGCTGGCGAAATTCTCCATGCCGCTGAGCAGCAAAAAGACGGTGTCGCCGAATTGCTCGGCGAAGTCGCTCAGCCGCTCTTCGAATAGGCTCATGCGCTGCTCGACGACCGCCGGGACCTGAGTGAGCAGCGCGCGCTGGCCGTCGAGCTCGCGCGCAGCCTTGTTGGCCAAGCTCTTGAGTTGGCGGTCGTCGCGGCACTGCAAGACGAGCCCGACCCCGACCGGCGAGATCTGCAAGATCTGGGAGACCGGCTTCTGGAAGGCCACCAAAATTTCGTCGTCGCCGACGCTATCGATGAGCTTTCGGTGCAGCTCGATGGTCGGCGGGTCGGCCGACATATCGACCTTGATCGGTACCTGCCTCCCGCCGTTGGTGACCGTGTCATTGACGCTGGCCGCGCCGAGCGCGCGCACCAGCTTGTCCATGCGCTCGCGCTGAGCCCCCAGCGACGACTCCTCTTCGGCCAACAGCGTCAAGAATGCGTCGAGATGAACGGTGAGAATTTCTCGAACCAGGCGACGGATTCGCAGCTCGGTCGATTCGCTCACAAAGCACTCCTACAGGTGGGGCATGGCGGTGACGGCAGTTGATAGCCGCGCTCAAAAACGCGCAAACCCGGCGGTATTTGAGGACTAGCAATAGTTCTGCCCCATCTTACGCCGGAGCGGCGTTTGAGTGAAGGGGATTGAAGATACAGATCGACGGCCACCGCTCGGCCAGCGCTCGGCCCAGCGCTCCCGGCTCGACGCGGTGGCCCTGGACGCCCGTCGGATTGATGCTGATGGCCACCACATTGGCGGGCTCGATCGCCCGGATTTGCCAGCCTCGACCGGCGTGTGCGAGCAAGCGCCGGAGGAGCCGGCTGTCGGCGTGCAGAACCGTACCGTCGGGCACGAGCAGCGTGCGCACCGGTTTTGGATCGCCACTTTGTATTTGGCCCACGGGTGCCCCGAGCAATTGCTCCACGACGCTGTCGCTGACCAAGCCGGGCACGGCCACCGCGCGGATCTCGTCGCGCCACAGATCGACGGCTTGTCGCAACCCCAAGAGCGCGCTTTGGGCGGGAAGCTCGACCGGTGCGGTCTGCGGGCCGCCCAAAAGGCACCGCCCTTGGGTGATCGCTCGGCGCAGCAGCCGCTCCTGCCAGTCGGCCTCGACCGGCTCGAGCGCCAACCGATCGACGAGCTCGGCGGTTCGCTCGCAGATGACCTCGACGTCCTCGGACAAGATCGCCCCCGTCGACACGATGACCGCATCGCTCACATCGCCTCGCGCGGCCAGCGTGCGTCCGTACGCGCCGTCGATGAGCGCCAGATCGACGCCGTGCACCTCGAGCAACTCGAGGGCGGCCTCCAGATCGCCGCGGTGGCGCACCCCGGCGAGCACGACCGTGCCCGGCTCGAGGACCCGGACGAGGACGACCTCACCGAGCGGCGTCGAAAACCCCAGCGAGTCGACGTATTCGACGCGCGCCGAAGAGCGAGTCAGCGCGTCGCGCGCGGTCACCAACCAGTGGCCCGCCTCGACGTGGATCGGCGGCTTTTTGGTGCCGATCAACAGATCGGAGGCCTCCCCATCGATGCCGATCGACACCAGCCCTACGGTGCGCCCGTCGGTCGCCGGCGAGCCCAGCAGATAATTCAGCGTGGTCGTCTTGCCGCAGTTCTTGGCCACGCCCACCAACGCCAACCTGCCGACTCCCTCCAACATTTTTGGCGTCACGTCACTCATCGAAAAACATCCTCACCACAGAGCGCACAGAGGGCACAGAGGTTAAGAAATATCTTCCTCTGTGCCCTCTGCGCGCTCTGTGGTGAGCCCTTTGAAGTTGTGGGCTTATTCTTCGTCTTCGCCTTCGGGCTTGTCGCTGCCCTGGTGGCCCAGCGGCTCGGCGTGGTCCAGGCGCGGGTGGTTCGATTCGAAGTGGCGGCGAATCGCGTCGCCGTCGCCGATCTCATCGATCGCCTGCAGCGAACCGGCGATGGCGTGCACCGCGGCGAGCACATCGGAGGTATTTCCGGCCTCCGAGATGGTATGCATATTGCGGATCGGGAAGCCGATCGAGGTCGCCACGCAGTCGACCGCGGCCAGCACGCCGGCCATGCCGTCGGTGCCGGTGTCGCGACCGTTGACGTCGCGCTGGATCGGGATCTCCTGGTCGTTGGCGGTCGTCTCGATGATCTGGTTGAGCTGCTCGCTGGCGATCGAGCCCACCGACATCGTAAAGCCCTTGCCCATCTCCAGCGGGTTGAAGCGCTTGTCACCGATACCCGGAGCGGCCACATAGTCGTGGTTGACGTCGACGGCGATGATCGCGTCGGGTTTCATCTCACCGGCCATCACGCGGCTGCCGAACCGGCCGATCTCCTCGTAGCTGGCGATGGTGAACATGCAGCGCACGTTGTCGGTGCCGCCGGCCTCGGCGACCAGCCGAGCGACCTCGGCCGCCACGAAGCAGCCCAGGCCGTTGTCCAGATACGCCCCGTAGAAGGTGTCCGGGCTGAAGCCGCGCTTGATCGGCCGGTCCAAGATGAGCGAGTCGCCCGGGCGCACGCCCAGGTTCTCGATCTGTTGCTTCTTATTTTCGCCGTGGATCTGCAGCTCGAGGTACAGCTGCTCTTTTTTGATGCCCTTGTCGCCGCTGCGAAGCGCGCTGTCGGCGAAGTGAATGGCGCCGAGGGCTTCGACGGTGCCGCCCTCGATGGTGCGATAGGAGCCGGGCTTTTCGGGGTCTTCGCTGAACAGCTTGACCTCGTGGCCGATAAGCGTCATCGGCAAAAACGAGTCGC
>JBKGZI010000495.1:0-4176 GCA_046545675.1 Persicimonas sp. | reverse complement strand
CACCCAGCAGCAAAAGTCGGGCACCGAGCAGGTCACCCAGTCGATGGACGATCTGAGCGAGCTCATCAACCAGGACGTCGCCGGCACTCAGCAGGTGACCATGGCCGCCTCGGAGCTGGTGGATCTGGCCGAGAATTTGCGCAACCTCGTCGACGAATTTCGCATCTCGCAGAACCCGGCGACTTCGGGGGAGTATAAGGCCGCCAAGCGGCGGCGAAAGAACAGCGGCGTCGGCTATCGCAAGAGCAGCCAGTCGATGGAGATGCCCACCGGGCTGGCTGCGTCGAGCTCGCCGTCGGTCGACCAATCCGGGGATTATACCCGCAGGCGTACCGGAGCCGACGAGTCGGCGAGCCTGCGCGAGTCGTCGCAGTCGCAGGCTGTGCGAGCCTCCCGTAAGACCGCCAAGTTGTCGCCGCTGGACTCGCAGAGCGAGGAGTCCAAGCCCGACGAGAGCTCGAGTATTCCCATAGACTCCGGGGCCGACCAGCCGACCATCGAATTTGCCAGCTCGATGCCCGAGGACGACCAGCGCGAGGCGATGCGCGAGATGCTCGCCAGGCACGAGGCGAAAAAGACCGACGACGAGGACACCGGAGAGGTCGCCGGGCTCGCCGATGTCGACGAGGTCGACGATCTCGGCGCCCTCGAGGACTTCGCCTTCGACGAGGCGCTCGACTCGGAGCCTGAGGAGGCCTCCGACGCGTCGAGCATCGACGAGCAGATCGAGGCGATCGAGCGCGAGCTCGACGATTCCTCCGGTGATTCCTCCGACGATGACGCATCCGGCGACGACTCGATTATGTCTTCCCTCGACGAAGAAAAAAGCTGATGAGCTTTGGGTCTCTCATCGAAAAGTTTCGCTCGGTGGCGCTCGATCGCATCGAGCAGATGAACGTGCTCCTGGTGGGACTCGAGCGCGAGCCGTCGGACTCTGAGGCGACCGAGGAGTTGCTGCGCGAGATCCACACGCTCAAAGGCGAGGCCAAGATGATGGGCTTTGCCGACGTCAACCTGGTGTCCCACCAGACCGAGCATCTGCTGATTCTGATCACCGAGCGCTCCTTCGACGTCGACGGCCAGGCGGTCGACGTGGCCTTCGAGGGGCTCGACATCATCCGTCAGTTGTTGACGAAGGCGGCCGGCTCGTCGGACGCGCCGGTGGATCTGGCCGGCTTCGTCGAGCGAGTCAACCAGGTGCGCCGAGCTCACGAGGCCGACGCCGAGAAGCCGCCGGCGCCCCCCGCCGAGCTCGAAACGGGCGCTGAAACGGGCTCTGGTACAGGCTCCGAGGTCGGCGCTGGCCAGAGTGAGCCGGCCGAGGCCGACAAAGACGGTGTCGAAGAAGAGCGCGCCCGGCCCGACCAACCATTGGCGGAGCCGAGCTGGGTGGACCGCGATGCGCGTTCGGGGAGCCCGGCTTTGGCGACCAGCGAGCCCGGCGATCCGATGCGGGATTCGGGCAATTGGCGGCGCGCGAGCACCGGCCGCTCGACGCGCACGCGCATCGACGCGGCCCAGGGCGCCGGCGAGTCGTCCGAGGCCGCCGAGGCCGGCGAGGAGTCGGCCGGCCAGCGCTCTTCGGACCGCCTGCTCAGGCTGCAGGCCGGCGGCACGCTTCGCGTCGACCTGCAAAAGCTCGAGCGCCTGGGCGATATCGCCGGCGAGGTCATGCTGATGAGCCGTCGGCTCAACTACGAGCTCGGCGACCTCGAGGAGCTTCGCGACGAGCTGCGCCGCTGGATCGAGCGCGTCGAGAGCGACCTGCCCTTGAAGACGATCTCGGCGCTTCGCAACCTGGCGCATCGCTTCGATGATTTCGCCACCAGCAGCCGCGACGAGACCTACCGAATCAGCTCGCGCACCTCTCAACTCGACGAAGAGGTGCGCACCCTGCGCCACGTGCCGCTCGCCCAGGTCATGAGCCATTATCCGCGGGCGGTGCGCGACCTGGCCCGCGAGCAGGGCAAGCGGGTGCGCCTGGTCCATTCCTTTGGCAACGTCGAGGTCGACCGGCTGCTGTTGTCGGCGCTGTCCGAGCCGATGCTGCATATGATTCGAAACGCCGTCGACCACGGCATCGAGTCGCCCGAGGAGCGCATGGCGCAGTCCAAGGAGCCCGAGGCCGAGATCCGGCTGCTGGCCGAATACGCCGGCGACAGCATCCGAGTGGTCATCGAAGACGACGGGCGCGGCATCGACCTGCAGGATATTCGCCAGAAGGCCGCCAGTCGTGGTGTGATGAGCGCCGAGCGCGCCGCGGCGCTGAGCGATCAGGAGGCGCTGGCGCTGATCTTCGAGCCGGGTTTTAGCACGCGCGAGCAGGTCAGCGACGTCAGCGGCCGCGGCATCGGTATGGACGTGGTGCGCCGCCAGATCACCGAGCTGGGCGGGTATATCGAGGTCGAAAGCGAGGTCGGCGAGGGCACCGCCCTGACGCTGATCTTGCCGGTGTCCAGCGCGGTCAGCGAGGTCCTGATGGTCGATATCGGCGGGCGAACCTTCGCGCTGGCGGCCAAAGAGGTCGTGCGCGTCGACGCCATCGGCCGCGACGGGCTCATGGAGGGCCACGGCGGGATCTTCTTGCGTTTCGAGGACGAGGTGGTCGCGCTGCACGATTGGGCGCAGATCCTCGGGGCCAACGGCGAGCGCCGAGCCGACGGTAAGATGACCGTGCTCATCTTGCGTCGCGGCAGCCAGCGAGTGGCCGTATGGGTTGACTCGGTGCTCGGCGAGCGCGAGGCGATGAGCCGGCCGTTCGGCGACTTCTTGAGCGGCGTCAGGTTGTGTCGCGGGGTCGCGTTGACCGACGCCGGCGAGGTCGTGCCGCTGTTGAATATCTCCGAGCTCTTCGCCCGCGCCCAGCGCGATCGTGGGCTGCGCCCGACGTCGGTGCGCCGCTCACCCCAAGATGGCCGCGTGGACCCGGCGAGCACAGGTGCCGGCCAGAAGATCCTGGTCGTCGAGGACAGCGAGATCACCCGCGACCTGGTCACCGGCATCCTGCGCAGCCACGGTCACGAATTTCTGGTCGCCGAAGACGGCCTGCAGGGCTGGGAGATGCTCCACGAATACCCGGTCGATATGGTGGTCACTGACGTGCAGATGCCCCGTATGGACGGCCTGGAGATGCTCCAGCGTATTCGAGCCTCTGAGGCCTTCGCCGATCTCCCGGTGGTCATCCTGACCACGCTGGGCGACCCGGAAGACAAGGAGCGCGCCATGGATCTGGGCGCCGACGGTTATCTGGTCAAGCTCAACTTCCAAGAGAGCGATCTGGTGGAGATGGTCCGCCGGTATATCTCCGAGCCTTGACCGTCGTCACGCCGAAGCGCGAGCTCGATTCCCCCCGCGTCGGGCGCCCTTCTTGTTGTTGAAAAAACATCCCAAAACGTCTACATTTGCAGCCTAATCCGCATGTCGGGCCGTGGCCCCCTTTCGACCTCATCGGCTGTCGGAGACGAGTGAGCTTAGATGAAACATCGGTGAGCATGGACGATGACCAGCAGGCGCGCGTGTGCTTGGTCGACTCTTTCGATCTCGAGCGACTTCGTCGCCAGGACGTCTTCGGGCAGTTGGTCGCCACCGCCGCGTCAGTCGCGCGTGCGCCGGTGGCTGTCGTGGCATTGATTGGCTCGACCCATACTCACACCATCTCCACGGTGGGCGTCGAGCCGCGCAGCCGGCCTCATCAGGAGACGTTGGGCATGGAGGTCGTCAGGCGCGGCCATACATTGATGGTCGAGGACGTCTCCAAGGATCCTCGCTTCGCCGACCATATCCCGACCATCGACGGCCGGGAGGTGTGCTTTTATTTTGGCCAGCCGCTGATGATCGACAACTCCATCCCGGTGGGGGTGTTGTCGGTGACCGACTTCGTGGCGCGTCGGTTGTCTGTCCAGGAGCGCGGCATGCTCACCCGCCTAGCCCGTCAAATTGAGCTGCAACTCGAGTATATCGCCCGTCAAGACGCCACCCTGGAGCAATCGGGCCTGGCCGCCGAGATCGCGGCCAGCCAGCGGGTGGGCGTGCGCCGGCAAGTTCTGACGAACTTTTTGTTGCATGACGTCATCAACGCCGCCACGGCGGTCAAGGCCGACGCCGATTTCGTGCGTGCGCGCTCGGCCGGCTTCTGCCAGTGGGTCGCGGTCAGGCGGACGGTCGTCAGCGCGGGCC
>JBKGZI010000494.1:0-4200 GCA_046545675.1 Persicimonas sp. | reverse complement strand
ACCAGCATCTCGGGCTGGATGCCGATCTCGCGAAGCGCCTTGACCGAGTGCTGGGTCGGCTTGGTCTTCATCTCGTCGGCGGCCGCGATATACGGCACCGGCGTGACGTGCATCGACACTGAGTTTTGCGGGCCGAGATCCAGGCGCATCTGCCTGATCGCCTCCAAAAACGGCAGCGACTCGATATCACCGACCGTGCCGCCGACCTCGACGATCCCCACGTCGACGCCCTCGCAGGCGCGGTAGACCGATTCTTTGATCTCGTCGGTGATATGCGGGATGACCTGGACGGTGCGCCCGAGGTACTCACCTCGGCGCTCCTTGCTGATCACCGAATCGTAGATCTGGCCGGTCGTAAAGTTATTGTCTTTGCGCATACGCGCGGTGGTAAACCGCTCGTAGTGGCCCAGATCCAGGTCGGCCTCGGCTCCGTCGTCGGTCACGAAGACCTCGCCGTGCTGCAGCGGGTTCATCGTCCCGGGATCGACGTTCACATAGGGGTCGAGCTTGACGAAGGTGACCTTCAGCCCGCGGTTTTCCAGCAGAGCACCGAGCGCCGAGGCAGCAATCCCCTTGCCCAGGCTCGACATAACACCACCGGTGACGAACACATATTTTGTCTGATTCCTCGACATGATCTCTACTACGTCAGTGGGAGTTGTGAGGGCGCGCCGTGGCGCGCAAAATTATAGCAGCGCTCGCAATCATCCTACGCTGGCCAAACGCGCGATCCCACCCGGACATTTCGCGCCTCTCATCGGTCCAACAAGATATATTAAACGTATACCAGAGCCGGCGCCAAAACAGCACCGATTCCAGTGGTTTATCAATTGATTGGTGGGTATTAGCGAGCAATACTCGAGATCCGCAGTGCGGGTCGGCGGCACTATAGAGAGGCGGACCTGAGTTGGCAACCGGCCCATAAAAAAGCGCCCCCGGCAGCATGGTTGCCGCCGGGGGCGCTTGCCGAGCCAGTGATAGCTCGACGCTCGAAGGCGATACAGGTTTATTGGGCCACGTCGACGTTGTCTTGGTCCGAGGGGGGCAACGAGGCGCTAAACTCCAGCGCGTCGCCGGTCTCGTCGACCTTCGCGAAGATCGTCGAGCCGGGCTCGAAGTCGCCGCGCAGAAGGTTTTTGGCGAGCTGGTTTTGGACCTCACGCTGCAGGACCCGCTTGAGCGGGCGGGCGCCGTAGACCGGATCGTAGCCTCGATCCGCCAACCAGCCTTTGGCCTGCTCGGTCAACTCCAGGGAGAAGCCCCGCTCGGCCAGCAGTTCCTCGACATCTCCGAGTTGGATCTCGACGATGCGATCCATATGGCCGCGGGTGAGCCCGTGGAAGATGATCGTGTCGTCGAGACGGTTCAAAAACTCCGGGCGGAAGGTCGCACGCAGCTCCTCCTCGACCAACTCGTTGGCCCGCTCGGGATCATCGAGACCGTACTCCTGGATATGGTGGCTGCCCACATTGGAGGTCATGATGATCACCGCGTTGGTGAAGTCGACGGTGCGCCCCTTGCCGTCGGTGAGTCGGCCGTCGTCCAAGATCTGCAGCAGAATATTGAACACGTCCTGGTGGGCCTTTTCGATCTCGTCGAAGAGCACCACCGTATACGGCCGCCGCCTGACGTGCTCGGTCAGATAGCCACCCTCCTCATAGCCGACGTAGCCGGGAGGGGCGCCGATGAGCCGGGCGACGGCGTGCTTTTCCATGAATTCGCTCATGTCCAAGCGCACCATATTTTGCTCGTCGTCGAAGAGGAACTCGGCCAGAGACTTGGCCAGCTCGGTCTTTCCGACGCCGGTGGGCCCCAGGAAGATGAAGCTTCCGATGGGCCGGCGAGGATCCTGCAGGCCGCTGCGCGCCCGGCGCACCGCGTCGGAGACGGCCACGATCGCCTCGTCTTGGCCGACGACGCGCTGGTGGAGGCGATCCTCCATATGCAACAGCTTCTTCTGCTCGCTCTCGAGCATCTTATTGACCGGAATGCCCGTCCAGCGGCTGACGATAGAGGCGATATCCTCGTCGGTGACCTCTTCTCGGAGGAAGCTGCCCTTCTCCTGGAGCTTCTCGAGCTCGTCCTGGCGACGGGCGAGCTCTTTTTCGGCCTCGGGCAGCTTACCGAAGCGGATCTCGGCGGCGCGGTCGAGCTCGCCGCGGCGCTCGGACTGCTCGTACTCGATGCGCAAGTCCTCGATCTTCTGCTTTTGCTCGCGCAGCGTGGCGATGACCTCGCGCTCGCGCATCCACTGCGCCTTCATGCCGCTGGCCTCCTCGCGAAGCTCGGCGATCTCCTCCTCGAGCTCCTCGAGCCGCTTTTGGCTGGCCTGGTCGGTCTCCTTTTTGAGGGCCTGCTTCTCGATCTCCAGGGAGGTGATCTGACGCTCGATGGTGTCGATATCCTGGGGCAGGCTCTCCAGCTCCATCTTGACGCCGGCGGCCGCCTCGTCGATGAGGTCGATGGCCTTGTCGGGCAGGAAGCGATCGGCGACGTAGCGGTCCGACAGCTTCGAGGCGGCGATGATCGAGGCGTCCGAGATCCGAATGCCGTGGTGGACCTCGTAGCGCTCCTTGAGGCCGCGCAGGATCGTGATCGTATCCTCGACCGACGGCTCCTCGACCGTGATCGGCTGGAAGCGCCGCTCGAGCGCGGCGTCCTTCTCGATATACTTGCGGTACTCGTTGACGGTGGTCGCGCCGATGGCGTGCAGCTCGCCGCGTGCCAGGGCCGGCTTGAGCATATTGGAGGCGTCCATCGAGCCCTCCGCCGCTCCGGCGCCGACCAGAGTGTGCAACTCGTCGATAAAGACGATGATCTGACCCTCGGCGGCGTCGATCTCGCGCAGCACCGCCTTGAGGCGGTCCTCGAACTCGCCGCGGAACTTCGCCCCGGCCACCAGCGAGCCCAGGTCGAGCGCGTGGACCCGCTTATTCTTGATCGACTCGGGCACATCACCCGAGGCGATGCGTTGGGCGATCCCCTCGACGATCGCGGTCTTCCCCACGCCGGGCTCACCGATGAGCACCGGGTTATTCTTGGTGCGCCGGCTGAGCACCTGCAGCGACCGGCGGATCTCGGCGTCTCGGCCGATCACCGGGTCGAGCTTGCCGCGCCGGGCCAGGTCGGTCAGGTCGCGGGTATATTTCTCCAGCGACTGGTATTTGCCCTCCGGATCGACGTCGGTGACCCGCTGCGAGCCGCGGACCTCCTCCATCGCCTGGAGCACGTTGTCGCGCTCGACGCCGTGCTCGCGCAGCAACTTACCGGTCGAATCCTTGCTCTCGCTGAGCGCCAGCAAAAGGTGCTCGGTCGACACGTACTCGTCGCCCAGATCGTCGGCCTCACTCTGCGCTGCGTCGAGCGCGTCGGAGAGCGCCCGCGACACCCCCAACTGGCCGCCTTCGACCCGGCCCAGGCGGTCGAGCTCCGATTCGACCGCCGTGCGCAATCGGTCGGTGCCCACCCCCAGCTTCTCGATGATCGGCACCACGATACCCTCACGCTGGTCCATCAACGCGTGCAATAGATGCACTGGGCGCACCTCGGCGTGCTTTCGATCGCCGGCGAGGTCTTGAGCGTCGGCGATCGCCTCGCGCGACTTGATCGTAAATTTTTCACTTCTCATAACCTATCCTATACTGCTTAGTTTGGCTGACAGGTGCCCGATCCGCCCAGCGCGTGCAGCGCACGCACGTCGAGCCTCTCCGACACAACGGTCTTATTCGCGCACCAAGTTAGGCACTGCACCTGCCCGGTCAAATCGACCAAGGCCAAAAACGCAAATATGCCGCCGCCCGAAGAATCGAGCGGCGGCATATTTTCGGAGGGATCGTGGGCCTATTCGGTCACTGCGCCTCCACCGTGATCGTGACGCTCGCAGTGTCGGTCGCACCGTCGGTGTCGGTCACCGTCAGCTCGACCACGTAGTCTCCGTCGGTGCTCGGCGTGAAGCTCGGCGAGTCGGTGTCCGCGTCGCTGAGCGTGTCGCTTCCGCCGCTCGGGTCGCTGGTAAACTCCCAGCTAAACGTCAGATCCGCATAATCGTCTTCAGCGTCGCTGCTCCCAGACCCGTCCAGCGTGACCGTATCTCCCTCGGTCACCGTCTGGTCGCTTCCCGCGTCGGCGGTCGGCGCGGTATTTGCCGCCTCCACCGTGATCGTGACGCTCGCAGTGTCGGTCGCACCGTCGGTGTCGGTC
>JBKGZI010000493.1:0-4211 GCA_046545675.1 Persicimonas sp. | reverse complement strand
TCGGCTCTGTGCCCTCTTTTTTGAGCGGTGCCTGACGTTCAATGCTCCGCCGGTTGGGCGCCGCCGATGCGGATCGTTTCCGGACCGGCCCCACGCAGACATACCAGTGCGCCACGCCGGCATTCGCCGGCGGTAAATCCTCCTCTCTGACGTCAAATAGTCATCTCTCATGTCGACCGCACTCGCCAGCGCGCCGACCACACACGGCCAAAAGGCCGCCGGTTTTGTGAGCCACCCGACCAGGTCTCGTCTCCACAAGCCCGCGCCTGATCCGACGCCACCGCTACTCGAAAACCGATGGCGCCTCTGCAGCAATTGTCAGTGGTATGCGCTTCTCTCTGGCGACACTTCTTCCACATCGCCGCCGCCGTCACCACGCACACCGAGCATATTGGGGCGCCCGGCAAAGCCTTTGGGCCAAAGAGATGGCTTTACCCGACTACCCGCGTTTGCGGACCGGTTACCGATTCCGCCGCAGCCTCGCCCGACCGGCTCGGCCTCCAGGTGATGAATCGGTATGGTCTCGCTCCTCCGATTCACCCGCCCTGAGAAGCACAGCAGCTGCGCAGCTCGATCCAAAGGATCGCAAGGCCAAAGACCTCTCTGTGCCCCTCATATATGGTTATCGCGAGAATCGTAAAATCGTTGCGTACTTTTTTCGAAAACGTCCTGCCACAGCCGTCAGGCCGGGGTCGCGCGTAATCGCGCGTTCTTTCGAAAACTCGCGTTGACCAGCGGTCTTGACTCATCAATAAGTGGCCATTCACCAATGTTCCGAATAACACTTGAAACCTAGCTGCAAGCGCGTAGACTGCCGGTGGTCTGCGCGCTGGCGCAGCCATTAATTGACGTTTGTTTGTAAAAAATCGCTGTACTGCTGGTGTGGATAATGCGCGCACCGCGATCTGAAGAGGCAACTCCATGAGCGTTACCGTCGAGGTCCCGTCGCTGGGAGAATCGGTCACCGAAGGCTACGTCGCCGAGTGGAAGAAGAAGGAAGGCGACTTTATTGCCGAGGATGAGATTCTCCTCGAGCTGGAGACCGACAAGATCACCGTCACGGTGCCCTCCCCGGTCTCGGGCACTATCACCTCCCTGAAGGCCGAGATCGATGATGCGGTCGCCGTCGGAGAGGTGATCGCCGAGATCGAACCGGGCGAAGCCCCCGAAGGCGGGGCTGGCGAGGCTGAAGAAGCCGGCGCCGAGCAGGAGGCTGAAGAAGCCGAAGAGGCCGGCGCCGAGCAGGAGGCTGAGGCTGCCGCCGATCGCGCGGCCACCTCGGAGACGGCCCAGGCCGAGCCGGCCGGGCTCAGCCCGGCGGTCAGCCGCCTTGTCGAGGAGCACGACCTGGACGCCTCGAAGATCGCAGGCACCGGCCCCGGCGGCCGCCTGCTCAAAGGCGACGTGCTCGCCTATCTCGAAGAGGGCGACAAGAAGGCTGCCAAGAAGCCCGCGAAGGCGCGCGCCCCGCAGGTCGAAGTCGAGCAGCGCGAAGAGCGTGTCAAGATGAGCCGGTTGCGCCAGACCATCGCCAAGCGATTGGTCGAGGCCCAGCAAAACGCGGCGATGCTCACGACCTTCCAGGAAGCCGACATGTCCGGCGTCATGGAGCTTCGCAAGAAGTATAAGAATAAGTTCATCGACAAATATGACGTCAAGCTCGGCTTTATGAGCTTCTTCGTCAAAGCCGCCGTCGAGGCGCTCAAGGAATATCCATCGGTCAACGCCGAGATCGACGGCAATGAAGTCGTCTTCAAGAATTACTATAATATCGGCGTCGCCATCGGCGGCGGCGAGAAAGGCCTGGTCGTGCCGGTGGTCCGGAACGCCGACCAGCTCAGCTTCGCCGAGGTCGAAGAGACCATCAACGGATTGGTCGACAAGGTCATGAATAACGCCATGACCCTCGAGGACCTGCAGGGCGGCACCTTCTCGATCACCAACGGCGGCATCTACGGCTCGATGCTGTCCACCCCGATCCTCAACCCGCCCCAGAGCGGGATCTTGGGCATGCATAATATCGTCGAGCGCCCGGTCGCCGTCGACGGCGAGGTCGTCATCCGCCCGATCATGTATCTGGCGCTGAGCTACGACCACCGCATCATCGACGGCCGCGAAGCTGTGTCGTTTCTCAAGCGGCTCAAAGAGCTCATCGAGAATCCCGAACGAATTCTCTTAGAGATCTAGAACTGCAGAAATTGAGAGAGTGAGAAAGTTAGAAAGTTAGATACGACAACAGCCCTTCTAACTCTCTTACTCTCTCACTTTCTTAGAACGTCTAGCTGCCACTTCACGATCTACCCGCAAACCATCTAAAGGCATCCAATGTACGATCTCGTAGTCATCGGATCCGGCCCTGGCGGCTATATCGCCGCCATTCGTGCCGGACAGCTCGGCATGAACGTGGCCTGCGTCGAAAAATACGACACCTTCGGAGGGACCTGTCTGAACGTGGGTTGCATTCCGTCGAAGGCGCTCTTGGAGTCGAGCGAGAAATTTGCCGAGGTCTCCCACGAATTTGCCGACCACGGCATCAACGTGGGCGAGGTCGAGCTCGACCTCGACAAAATGCAGCAGCGAAAGCGCAATGTCGTCGAGGGTTCGACCAAGGGCATCGAATTTTTATTCGGCAAGTATAATGTCGAGGGCATCCACGGGACGGCCTCCATCAAGGACAAGAGTCACGTCGAGGTGGTGCTCGGCGACGGAGAGACGCGCACCCTGGAGACCGACAAGATCCTCATCGCCACCGGCTCCAAGCCGACCGCGCTTCCGGGCATCGAATATGACGACGAGACGATCGTCGACTCGACCTGGGCGCTGGAATTCTCCGAGGTGCCCGAGCATCTGATCGTCATCGGCGCCGGCGTCATCGGCTTGGAGATGGGCTCGGTGTGGTCGCGCCTCGGCGGCAAAGTCACCGTCGTCGAGTACCTGCCCGAGATTTTGGGCGGTCGCGCCGACAAAGAGGTGATGAAGAAGGGCCTGAAGATCTTCAAAAAGCAGGGCTTGGAGTTCGTGATGAACTCGATGGTCACCGGCGCCCAGGTCGACGATGACGGCCAGGTCACCGTGACCTACGAACCGCGCGACGACGAGGACGGCGAAGCGAAGACGCTGACCGGCGACAAGTTGCTGGTCGCCGTGGGACGCGCGCCGTATACCGACGGGCTTGGCCTCGACAATATCGGCCTGCCCACCGACGATCGCGGGTTCATCCACGTCGACGAGAACTACGAGACCTCCGTCGAGGGCGTCTACGCCATCGGCGACGTCATCCCCGGCCCCATGCTCGCCCACCTCGCCGAGGAAGAGGGCGTCGTCTGCGTCGAGCGCATGAACGGCATCGGCGCTCACGTGCTGTACGACGCCGTACCGGACGTGGTGTACACCCATCCCGAGATCGCCAGCGTCGGAAAGACCGCCGCCGAGCTCGACGAGGCCGGTGTCGACTACAACACGGGAAAATTCTTGTTCCGCGCAAACGGACGCGCCCGGGCGATCAACTCTACTGACGGATTCGTCAAAGTCCTGGCCGACGCCGAGACCGACCGCATCCTCGGCGCCCATATCCTCGGGCCCCAGGCCGGCGACCTCATCGCCGAGCTGGCCGTGGCCATGGAGTTTTACGCGAGCTCTGAGGACATCGCCCGCAGCTCGCATGCGCACCCGACACTGGCCGAAGCGGTCAAAGAGGCGTGCCTGGCTGTCGATGGCCAGATGCTGAACTCTTAACGTCTTTCGCCACCTAGAATCTCGTCGCGCGCCTGGCCACCGGTGCGCACGACCAGATCGCGAAGCGCCTGCTCGAGCTCGACCCAGGCGTCGAAGACGTGCTCCGGGACTTCATAGTCCTCGAGCACGTCTTTTAGTATCTGGTGGCGCCGGTCGAAGTGGCCGACGAGGATGGGGTGTTTTTGGTGGGCTCTGCGGATGGGCTTTCCGGTGTATTCGACCTTCTCGTTGCCCAGCCGGGCGCGCATATACTGGACCTGAGCCTCGACGATCTGGTCGAAGTCGCTGCCTGCGAATAGAAAGCCGATCATCACGTCGTCGAAGACGCGCCGGTAGAACTCGCGCATCATCTGGTCGAGACGCTCGAGTCCGCCGACCTCGTCGCTTAGGTTCCAGTTTTGTGGCTTGGTCATGTCGTTGTGGCGGTCGGAAGGTTGAAAATTTACTGCCTGATGTTGCTGTTCTTGGTTCTTGGT
>JBKGZI010000492.1:0-4234 GCA_046545675.1 Persicimonas sp. | reverse complement strand
CATCGAGTGTCTCGAGCTTCTCGTTATCCACAAGACTTACGCGCTTGTACTTAAGCAGCACAAATCTCGCATTTGATACAATGAGGATATTCGTCGATGAACCGTCGCTATATTGGACTCATCTTAATGTCGCTGGCCGCATCCTTGTGGTTAGGATGCGCATCCGGCGCCCAGGAGCGCGAACCCGTGGCCGAGACCTCCGACCCGTCCATTTCAGACGACCAGCCCGTTCCAGACGACCAGCCCGCCGAGGATGAATCGTCTGGTCTTGAAGATCGACTCGAAGGCAGCTGGCGCGGGGTATTAGAGGTGCCCGGCACTGAGTTGCCCCTCGTCTTTCACCTGGCAAAGAACGACGGCGACGAGTGGGAGGCAACGATCGACAGCCCCGCTCAGGGAGCGACCGGCATTCCGGTTTCCGAAGTCAACCTCGATGGTGAGAAGATTCGCCTGGCGATTCCCAGCATCGGCGGTACCTACGAGGGCGCGGTCGCCGAAGACGCCTCACAGATCGACGGCACGTGGTCCCAGCAGGGCCAGTCCTACCCGCTGAACCTCGAGCCTCAGGCCGACGGAGAGGCTAATTCCCCCGACCGGCCGCAGATGCCCGAGCCGCCCTACCCCTACGAGTCCGAAGAGGTCGAGTTTGCCGGCGGCGAGCCCACTGCGGGCACCGAAGGCTCCGTGACACTCGCCGGCACGCTAACCCTCCCCGATTCCGAAGGCCCCCATCCTGCAGTCGTGCTGGTCTCCGGCTCGGGTCCCCAGGACCGCGATGAAACTTTGGCCGGCCACAAGCCGTTTCTGGTGCTCGCCGACCACCTGACCCGCCACGGCGTCGCCGTGCTGCGCTACGATGACCGCGGCGTGGGTGAGTCGACCGGAACCTTCGAAGGGGCAACGATCGCTGACTTCACCGCCGACACCGCCGCCGCGGTCGACTTCCTCGCCGCCCGCTCGGAGATCGACGCGGACTCGGTCGGAATCGTCGGCCACAGCGAAGGCGCCAACGTCGCCCCCAGAGCCTCGCTGCAGTCCGACACGGTCGCCTTCGTGGTTTTGCTGGCTCCGACGGCCGTGCCGGGAGCCGAGCTCCTCGCGCGGCAAAACGCCCTGATCTTCGAGGGCATGGGGATGAGCCCCGAGGGAGCCAAAGCCTACGAAAAGCGAATGCTCGAGAGCATCTCTCGCCTCGTCGAGGCGCCGCTGGACGAGCCGGTCTCCGAGGAACTTCGCGGCCAACTCCGCGCCGATTTCGAGGCCGCCGCCGATGCCATGAGCCCCGACGATCGCAAGATCTATGGCCCCAACGAAACAGCCGCCTTCGAGAAGGTCCTCGACAGCCTCGTCGACCAATTGTCGATGGCCTGGATGCGCTCGTTTCTGGCCATGAAGCCCGCCGAGACCTTCGAGCAGGTCGACGCGCCCCTTCTCGCGGTCTTCGGAGCCAAAGACGTCCAAGTGGCCTCCGAGCAGAATGCGCCGGTTCTACGAACACTGCTCGCTGACCATCCCGACGCCACCATCGAGGTGCTCGACGGGCTCAACCACCTCTTCCAGCCCGCCGACACTGGCATGCCCGGCGAGTATGCGACCATCTCGACGACACTGGCGCCCGAATTGCTGGATACTGTCGTCACGTGGCTGGCAACGCACGATTTCGCATCCAGAACTCCCGAGCAATAATCTGTAGCCATGACCAAGCCCGACCCACAGATAGAGTTCTTTTCGTCGCTGCCCGCGTTTCGTAGCTTCGAGGACGTCGCCGATCTGCGCCGGTACGAGCCGGCGCCCGAGTCGTGGCTGGTGGTCATCACAGATGTCAAAGGTTCGACCGACGCCATCCAAGACGGGCGTTATAAGGAGGTCAACGCATTGGGGGCGTGCTGCATCGTCACCGCCCTGAACACCGCCGACGGGGTCGACATCCCGTATGTCTTCGGCGGCGACGGAGCGACCTTGCTCATCCCGCCGACCCTCGAGGAGCCCATGGGCCGAGAGCTCGCCGGTCTGGCCCGGCTGGCCGAACGCTGCTTTGGCCTGGAGTTGCGCATCGGGCTGGTGCCGGTGGCCGAGGTGCGATCGAGCGACGCAGACGTGCTGGTGGCGCGCTATGAGGCGTCCAAAGATGTCTCGCTGGCGATGCTCAGTGGCGGAGGCCTCGAGGTGGCCGAGAAGCTCGTCAAAGACGAGGCCCTCGGCGCACCCTACCGCGTCGAACCAACCGCGTCCGACGACGCCGACGAGCCGCCGCTCGAGGGGTTTCAATGTCGGTGGAACCCCATCAAAAACCGCAACGGCAAGACAATGGCCATGCTCGTGGCCGCCCTGGACGACACACCACAGGCTCGCCACGACACCTACGCTCGCATCCTCGAGCAGCTCAATCAGATCGGCGAGGTCGACAAGCTCCACCCGCTGGCGGTCGACACCCTCGACTTGGCCACCGATCTGAAGTCCTTCGATACCGAGGCGCGGCTTCGCACCGGCAAGACCCGCGGCGCCGGTTACCAGCTCCATCGAGCCAAAGCCTCCGCGCAGAGCCGAGTCGGCCGCCGTCTGATGGAGCGGGGAGCGAGCCTCGGCGGCTTTGACGGCAGCGTCTACCCCACCGAGCTCATCGCCAACGCCGACTTCCGCAAATTCGACGACGCCCTGCGCATGGTCCTCGACGTCGACGACACCCAGCACCGGGCAATCGAGGACTGCCTGGCCGCCGAGCGCGCCGAAGGCGCCATCGCCTACGGCACCCACGAGTCCGACAGCGCGCTGATGACCTGCCTGGTCTTCGACTTCAACGGCCGCCACGTCCACTTCGTCGACGGCTCCGACGGCGGCTACGCCATGGCCGCAAAGCAGCTCAAGGCCCAGCTTCGTGAGTCGAATCAGTAGCCCACTTGTGCATCCACCAACCCCTATGAAACCGACCCTGCCCAATATCTGCGTTTGCCTCGCGCTGGTCTTTGCCGTCTCCAGCGCCGCCGGGTGCGACCGTACGGCCAAGACCGAGGCGCCGGAAGCGACGGCCCCTAACGAGCGACAAGGGGCGCGACACCAGCCCGAGCCGCCGACGCCCAAAGAGCCGGCCTTGGAGTTCGACAAGCCCGGTCCTCCTGCTCCGACAAAGGCGCCTGCAGCCGAGCGTGTCGTGGCCATCGGCGATATCCACGGCGACCTCGCCGCCTTCCGCGAGGCCCTCGCGATTGCCGATGTGACTGACGATCGCGGCGGTTGGAGCGGCGGCGAGACCGTGCTGGTCCAGACCGGCGACCTGCTCGACCGCGGAGACGACGAGCCCGAGATCCTCGCCCTGCTCGAGCGCCTCGAAGACCAGGCGAAGGCCGCCGGCGGGCAGGTCATCGTGCTCAACGGCAACCACGAGACCATGAACGTGCGCGGGGATCTGCGCTACGTCACCGACGAGGGATTTTCGGATTTCCAGGCGATGGAGGGGCTCGACCTCGACCGGCCGGGCTTCGACCGGGTACCCGAGGGCAAGCGCGCGCGGCTGGCCGCATTCTTGCCGGGCGGCCCGGTCGCCAAGCTCCTGGCACACCACAATATGGTCGCGATGATCGGCGACTCGGTCTTCGTCCACGGCGGCGTGCTCCCCGCCCACGTCGACTACGGCCTCGATCGCATCAATGACGAGACCCGCGGGTGGATGCGCGGCGATGCACCCACGCCGGCGTTCATGCAAGACCGCCAGACCAAGCCGCCCAACTGGGTGCGCCTGTACTCACAGCAGCCCGACCAAGCCGCCTGCCAGACTCTGGCCGACACCCTCGAGCAGCTCGGCGCCGAGCGCATGGTCGTCGGACACACCCCTCAACCAAGCGGCATCGCCTCGGCCTGCGAACAGCAGGTCTGGCGCATCGACGTGGGCATGTCCGCCCACTACGGCGGAAGCCCGCAGGCGCTGGAGATACGTGGAGACGTGGTCCGAGTGCTGGGCGAGGAGTAGCAGCCGCAGGTTCGATCAACGCTTGATGCCGCGAACTTTTTCGCAGTTAGCGCCCTCTTGACGATCATACAAGCCCCCCCGAGACGAACTCGCAAACCCACCGAAGAGTCTGCAAACCCTTCGAACGCCGAAAACACCATTGCAAACCGCCCTCGCCGGCTTGCACGACCCGCTACGCCAACCCGAGGCGCCCTCGCCGGCTTGCACGACCCTCTACGCCCCAACAACCCACACGCCCCAAACACCCCAACCCAAATCGTAGTTTGGCCG
>JBKGZI010000491.1:0-4242 GCA_046545675.1 Persicimonas sp. | reverse complement strand
GTCCGCGATATGCGCCCCGACCTCGGGCCGCTGAACGCGCGGGTGCGATCGTTTCTTCGCAGATTCACGCTGCCCGTATCCACAGGCTCGGGCGCCGATCGCAAGATGTACATCAAGCTGCCCGAGTCCGTCTTCGACCGCGCACCGCAGACCCTCAAGGACGCGCTCGCACCCTACATGACCGCCGACCTCGACGCGCTCAAAGAAGCTGAGCCGTGGCTTGACGACGAAGATGCGTGGACGGACGAGCACAACGCTGCGCTCGACGATGAGTTGGGGCCGGAGATTGGCGACGACGAGGATTGGCGGCAGTGGGAGGCATCATGATCAAAGCCGTACCGACAGACGTAGCCCAAGCCGCCGTGGACGCGCTGTGCAGCCTTCACGGTCTACAGGACGACAACAAGCCCGCGCTCAAGTGGTTGACGCTGGACGTCATTCCGTGGCGCGCGCAGGGGTTCGAGTACTGGGATCTCTGGTGCGCCACCGCAGCGGCGTGGGCGTATGCGCACGTCGGCGAGCACCTCGTCGATGGGCAGTGCGTCGACCTGACGCTCGACCCGATGATCGCCAAGTATTTCTGGGCGTCTACCTCGCGGCTGGTCGGCAAGGGCACGCGCACATACGAGAGCCAAGGCGTCGAGCCGCCCATCGAGGTCGACCCCGCAGACGTGCGAGCGGGGGACGTGCTGCTCATCTACACCGGGCGCACTGACCGGCTGGAGGGTGACCACGTGGCGCTTGCGCGTGGGCCTCACGACGATGCAACGAACGTCATCCCGACCATCGAGGGCAACGCACAGGGCAAGGGGCCTGACGGCGCGCGCATGAAGGGCGTGGTCGAGACGAGCCAAAGCATCGACGAGATCGCGCGCGTGCTGCGCGTTCCGTTGAGTTGGATGACTGGAACTTACAAGGACGAACTATGACTGACGAACACCCCGAAGACTACGAACTCGCAGAAGGCGAACTCCTCACCGCCACCGGCAACAAGTGGCTCAGCCGCAAGCTGTGGCTGACCGTCGCGTTCTGCGTGACTGCCACGGTGCTGGCGCTTTACCTCGACGGCACGACCCTGCAGGAGTGGGGCTTGGTCGTCGGCGGCGTGCTGGGCGCGTACTTCGGCGGGAACGTCGGCGAGCACTTCTCACAGCGACCTGAGCGACTGGAGTAGGTCCGATGGGCGACGACGAAAACAGTTGGAGCTCGTGGCGCATCCACGTGGTGCAGACCATCAAGGAGCAATCCAAGCAGATCTCCGAGATGGATGAAAAGTTGACCAAACTGCTCGCGCGTGACGAGGCGAGCCGCGTCAAGTGGGGCATCATCACTGCGATCGGTGCGGTGCTTTTGTCGACGGTGGTCTCGCTGGTCGTGACGGTGGTGGTATGAGTGACACAGCCCGAAAGATAGCCCGCGCTCTCGACCAGTCCGGCGAACTTTTCGCATATCATTTCTGGTGTCTGGGCTGCGAGGAGTGGCACCAGTTCACCCTCGAAAGATCGGACGGGCGCGGGTGGAAGTTCAGCGGCACCGAAGGCAACCCGACGTTCTCGCCGTCATTGCTCTACGCAGACAAGCCCACCGGGCGCTGTCACCTGTTTGTGCGCGGCGGTGAGATTCAATACTGCGGCGACTGCGACCACGAACTGGCAGGCAGGACCGTGCCGATGGCTCCGCTTGACTGCCCTGATTGCGGCGAGCATGTCGACGTGTACCACGAGCCCGACGACGAAACCGCGTGGTGGGATAGCCAGCCGTCGTGCGAATGCGGATGGAGGTACGGGCGTGATTGACCCACCCCAAGCCACCTACCTGCGATGCACCACCTGCCAGCGCGTGCGCAGATTCGCGCTCGTCGTCTGGCCGAATGGGCTGGCGTGCTACCAATGCGAATGCGGAGAGCGCCGATGATTGACACCCTCACACCCACCGACCTGCTCATCATCGCCGCCGCCGTCCTCGCCACCATCGCTGTGCTCGCCCTGCTGGTCCGTCGCGGGTACGTAGACGCCACCGACGCGGGGCTGATTGCGACGGTCGTGGCTGCCGGGGTGACGCTGTGGCGCGCCCTGCGAGGCCATCCGGCCGACGACCGTCGCACACCCAGCGGGGGCAGTGACGACGCCGTGGACTCAGGCGAGCCGACGACCTACACGGACGTCTCTGAGCGCATGGACGACGCCGAGAATGAAACGGACGGGCTGACCGACGATGAAGCCTTCGACCTTTTCAACGAGCTATACGATGAATGACTACGATTCGACGCAAGATACACTCGACCATATCGAGACCGTTCGCGAGTACATCGGAAAGGCCCGACGCGAGCTCCGCATCCGCGCAGACCGGCATGACCAGTCGAAACTCGAAGACCCTGAGAAGGCGATCTTCGACGAGTACACCCCGAAGTTGCGCGGGTCGACCTACGGCTCGGACGAGTACCGCGAATATCTCGACGAGATGAAGGTGGCGCTTGATCACCACTACGCGAACAACCGCCACCACCCCGAGCACTTCGACGAAGGCATTCACGGGATGCACCTGATCGACTTGCTGGAGATGCTCATCGACTGGAAGGCGGCAACGCTTCGCCACGATGATGGCGACCTGCGCCGGTCCATTAAGGTCAACGCCGAGCGGTTCGGATACGGCGACGAAATCAAGCGGCTGCTGCACAATACGGCAGACTGGCTTGACGACCTCGTGCGGAAGCACGCGCGAGGCAACGCGATGCAGGACGAGATGGAAGGCGTCCCGTATTCGTGCATCGGCGGCCCTGAACACAAAGACGACCCGCAAAAACCAAAGTATGTGAAGGGCTGCGATTGGCCTGTCTACCGGGAGGCATATCTTGCGACGTGTGAGCGGATGTACGGGGGCGACGATGAATAACCGAGCGATCATCCGGTGGGCGATGGCGCTGACGATCGCGCTGGGCTTCACCCTCTTCGACATCAACGCGAGCTGGGCGCAGTGCCCCGAAGGCAAGGAGTGCGCGACCGTCGAGAAACTGCGGGCGTGCAACGTGTGCAAACTGAAACTCGACGGGGCGGACGGGGAGCCCGGACTCGAGGAACGCGCGCGTGAGGCCGAGGCGATGGTCAACATGGAGCGTGGGCGCGCCGACGAGCTCAGGCTGCGCGTCAAAGCCATGAGCGTGGAGCGTGACGAGTGGCGGGATCGGGCGCGGGATGCCGAACGCCGACCGCAGTGGTTGACTGTGGTCGGCGTTGGCGTTGGGGCACTGGTGGTTGGTTGGGGTGTTGGTGTTTTAGGGCCTCCGCATTTGGATTAAAACCGGCCGCTTAGCCCGCCACTGTAAGGGCGTCCGATACCCTCCAGGTCTTCCGACTCGACCACGACGCGGTAAACACGCGCCTGACAAATGCGTCCGGTATCTCTTTTGGCCTGCTCCCATGCGGCGAACTCATTCCGGTGGCAGGTGAACGTAGCGTCATCTACGACGACGACATAACTGCACCCGATGTCGATGGCGGTCTTAGCGGCTCCGTTTTTTGATTTGTAGTGCCGTCTCTTCATCATATCTCTCCGTCTCAATCCATCCCAATAGATCGCCGCGTGTGCGGCGCTTTAGTAAATCGTGATCGGCCCGAGCACCTTCGCCAGACGCTCGAGCATATCGGCGGTCGGGCTACGCTCGCCAGACTCGTATTCGCTCAGACGCCCCTGCGTGATACCCACCTCGTCCGCCACGGCCGACTGCAGCAAGCCCGCCTCTTTGCGCAGCCGTCTAAGCTGCTCGCCGGTCGCCTCTCCTTCGAGTGCTGCCGTCCACTCATCGGGCAGCCATCCGAGCAGGCCTTGCGCGTCGGTGATGTAAGTCGAGTCAGCCGGTCGTACCGAAGCGGCCGGGCCATCTTCGCCCGGCGTCACGGTAATCGTCGCAACCAGCTCGTCGCGGAAGCGCGCATCGATGGTCGTGCCGTCCTTGATCTCCAGATCGAGCCCGAACTTATCGCCATCCCACAGGCGGCGGCCGTGCAGGTCGGTGTCGTAGGCCATCGCGTCCCACTCTTCTATGCCCTCCACAAACCACTGAACGCGGTCTTCCAGGGTGGGCTTGGGCTCCGGCATAGTGTCCGGCACGGCGTCGAAGTCCGGCTCGATGTCGATGTCGGCCTCGTCAGGTGTGTCAGCGTCTTCGGTCTTTTCGTCTTCCATGTTCTCCTCTTCGTCGTCTTGGGTGTCGGCGCAGTCGGTGATTTCGGCCCAGCGCAGACG
>JBKGZI010000490.1:0-4243 GCA_046545675.1 Persicimonas sp. | reverse complement strand
ATCAGCTTGCCGACGGTTTGGCCGGACTCGATGTCGGCGTGGGCGCGGCCGACCTCGCTCAGCGGATAGGTGCTCACCGGGGCCGGTTTGATGGAGCCCTCGGCGATCCACCGCTCCAAGTCCTCGACGGCCAGGGCCAGCATATCGGTGCGGTCGAATAGATAGCTCAAGTTGAAGGCGAGCACGCTCTTGGACTCGTTGGTCATGTTGATCGGGTTGAATCGCGGCGTGCGCAGCCACCCCGAGACGAGCTTGAACCAGTTGGGCTTGCCCCCTTCCTTGGGCATCATCGTGTGGAAACCGTAGATGACCAATTTGCCGGCCCGGCGCAGGTGGTCGTAGCTGTCGGAGAGCGTCGCCACGCCGTTGGCGTCGAGGATCACATCGTAGCCCTCGGCCTCGAAGCTGCGCTGGATGCTGTCCCGATAAAAGCGCACCAGACGCTCGCGCACCTCGCCGGGAGCCCGGTCGACGAACCCCTAGATGGGGACCTCGTCGAGCTCGTGCAACAGTAGGTATATCGCCGGGGTCAGCAGCGTGAGGACGAATAGCCCCTCGTCGAGTGTTATCTGACTCCGTTTATTCAAGACACCTCACCCAACGACGAGCCATCCGATGATGCCCAGCAAGATCATCACCAAAAAGACCAGACCGGCGATGATCACCACCACGAACGATTGCTCTGCAGGCCGCTGCTCGGGTGGGCCGGCAGGTCGGGCTGGGTCCTGCTGGTTCGCCTCATCTTGGTGGGTCTCCTCGTAGCCTCCCGAGCCGGCTGCGCTGACCTCGGCGCCCGGATAATAAGACGACTTCGGATCGAGGCCGCGCTCGGCCAGGAGTTCACGCTCGCGCTGGACCAGCGCCTCGAACATCTCCAGGCCCGATTGGAAGCGGTCTTCGCGCCTCTTGGCCATCGCCCGGTCGACGATGCGCTGCATGGCCGGCGAGGCCCGGTCGGGGACGAAGTCGGCCAGCGGCGCGGGCTCCTCGTGGACGTGCTTTTCGATGATCTCGCGCGGAGTCGTCCCGTCGAAGGGCGGGACGCCGACCATCAACTCGTAGAGGATGCAGCCCAGACTGTAGATGTCGGCGCGCCAGTCGATATCGTCGGCGCGAGCCTGCTCTGGAGAAAGGTACATCGGCGTGCCGTAGACGATGCCCTGGCGAGTCAGGCCGGGGTCGGCCTCGTCGGGATGCTGGATCTTGGCGAGCCCGAAGTCCAGGATTTTGACGAAGTCGGGCTCACCGCGAAATTCGCATAACAAGATATTCTGGGGGTTGAGGTCGCGGTGGATAATCCCGAGCTCGTGGGCCTCGAAGACCGCGCTGCAGACCTGCTTCATGACCTTGATGACCCGCAGCTCGTCGAAGTCGGCTTCGGCCATCGCCGCGCGCAGATTGCGCCCGTCGACGTGCTCCATGGCCAAGCATAGCAGATCATCGTCGGTGCGCCCGAAGATGAGCACCCGCACGATATTGGGGTGAGTGAGCATGCTGATCGCCCGGGCCTCGCGGTGGAAGCGGGCGACGACCTCCGACTCGGCGGCTGCCTCGGCGTGGAGCACCTTCAGCGCGATATATTGCTCGATGGAGCGCTGCCGGGCCAGGTAGACGACTCCGTTGCCGCCCTCCCCCAGCTTATCAACGACCCGATACTCGCCGAAGAAGGTCCGGCCGATGATCTGATCTTCGTGGGACGCAATTTGTTCCATGGCGTGTCCCTTCTAGAGCCTCGATGACGTGAATGACCCCATAGTACATGTCTAGACCTTTGGTAGCCACAGGACCACACCTCCAGACGACACAAGGGGCGATGTCGAGCCCATAAATATTGGCCAACATCGCCCCTGGTACCACTTCAGGGCCTCATTTCACCGAGGCCTCGCCTCACGGCAGGCCTCCTCGATAGGCTATTGCTCCAGCGGGACCGACAAAAGCGGACACGAGCCGCGTCGGATGACCCGCTCGGTGCGGCTGCCGCCGAGCACGTCGCCGAGGCTGTCGTGGCCCTGAGTGGCCATGACGACCATATCGATGTCGAACTCCTCGACACTATCGACGATCTCGTCGGCCAGGTCGCCCTGGCGCTGAACGCGTCGCCACCGCAGGCCGTCTTCGCTGACCGAGTTGACCATCTTGTCGAGCAGTATCTTGCCGCCGACCTCGGCGTCTTCGGCAGACACGGAGTCGTCCGAGACGTGCAATAGCACGATCTCCACGTCCTCCTTGCCCAACGTCTTCAGCAGCTTGTTGGCCATCTCGAAGGATCTTTGGAAGGACCGTTCGTCCTTGACCGGCAGCAGCAGCCTGTCGAGCTGCACGCGACCGCTCGCCTCATCGACGAATCCCCGCTTGCCGATGGGCACGAAGAGCGTGGGCACGCGGGTGTTCAGCGCCAGCGACTCCGAGACGCTCTCGCGCAAGAACCGAAAGAAGCCTTTGACCTGGTGCTTGCCGACGATCAGAAGGTCCGGCTCGATCTGGCGCATCGCGTCGAGCAGCGCGTCGACCGGGTCGTCGCAGCAGGTATGCACCATTTTATAAAAATCGATCTCGGGCGCGTCCGTCCCATGCCAGCTCTTCAAAAGCTGCTGGGCGTCGTGCATCTTGGCGGTCGGATTATCGGTCACCGGGTTGGCGTGCATCGAGCACAACCTGGCTGCGCCGTCGCGGGCCATCGCCACACCGTGACGAAAGGCGATGCCTCCGTCGGGGTGAAGGTCGGTGGCGTGTGCGATCGTCATGACATCTTTCGTTGTTTTTTCCGGGGTGCTCATTGGCCTCTCCTGGCTCGAGTAACAATCTGATCCTGTCATTACTCCTCGCAAGAAAGGTGCCACTCGGCCCAGGTGCGCATCCTCGTGCTGCGCCGGCCGGCCGCCGGCCTCGAAGGCAGCCCCTCTAGCGCATTTTTTGCGCCCACTCACTACTTAGCCGCACTTATTGCGCGGCATCGTGTACTGACGCCCCCACAAGGGATCATCAACCCCTGGGCCAATATGTCTGCGTCACGGTTTGGGGCAGTCGCCTTCGAACGTGCGACGGTTGAGGTTGTCCAGAAAGAATTCCTCTGCGACCGGATACTCGGTGGTCTTCGTGCGAGGCGAGTTCTTCTCTCCAGCGTTAATGTACTTGGCGGAACACCGGCCGAGCGTCCACTTGGAGACCTCGGGCTGATACTCGAACGCGTACTCGATAGTCCATCGATTCGACCCGCCGCCTCCGCTTTCGCTGATTGAAAACTCGCCTTTCTTTGTCTCGAGTCCTACCTGGGGAAAGGACCTGCCGAACTCGCCTCGCTCTCGAAGCAGTCTCTTGGAGCGCACGGCGAGTTGAGGGGTGGGAGAATCGTCCAATACGATCAGGACGTCGCGATGTTGCGGGTACGCGTCGCCAGGCGCCCCATCCTTGGCTTTGTCGTTTTCAATGAACGCGATGAGATCGTCGTCGCCATCGGCGTCTAGATCGGCCGTGGCGCTCTCGAAGAGGCTCCACCCTTCCGGGATCATCTGTTCGAGGGCCTGCTCGGGGGTGGCGCCCGGTTTAATCGCGCTCTCATCAACCGCCACGGGCACCGACGACAACGCCCCGGGTGCGCTCTCTTCCGGGTGCCAAATCACCCCGCAAGCGATCGGAAACCGGGCGTTTTTCTCTTGTGTGTCCACAGCGCCTTCGTGCAGAAACACCGCCTCACCAAACACGTCATATTCGCCGTCTTCCAGGGAGATCACTTCGTCGGTATGAGCCGACCCTCCCTTCCCGTCACTACCGACGACAATCTCACCGAGGTCTCCGGCGTGGCTCTTCCAGTCGTGGTCGATCTTGGCCAGCGGGCCGTCGGCCGGGTTGAAATTGGGCGGCTCGCAGTCCCCACCGTCGTGGACGTACAAGTGGTAAGTGCCCGGATCGAGGTTTTCTAAGCTCGCCTCGACGAGCACGCCGTCCTCCGTTTCCTCCAGGCGAACGCTACCCTGAGGCTCTCGATAACTGGAGGTCAGGTTCGTCCGCGCCTCGCGTCTGGTCTGGGTCGGCCCGGAGTCCTGCTCGGCCTCAGGGTCGACGGCTTCCTCTTCGACGCTCTTCTCTTGGACAGACTCCGTCGACGGATTCGGAGTTGATTGGGAGTTGAAACACCCTCCGATCCAGACACCGAGCAACATCGCGACAACTTTCAGATAGGGGGTCCTGCCCTCATGATAGATCACATCTCTTCGATTCGTTGCTGACGCGCCAGCCGAAATCC
>JBKGZI010000489.1:0-4253 GCA_046545675.1 Persicimonas sp. | reverse complement strand
GGAGAGTTTAAACGTCCGAGAGACGGCTGCCTATACGCTCGCAGAAGTATCTCCTAGGGAAATCCGTGATGAAGGGCAGCGTTTCATCTTGCGACATTGGGACTACTTTTTTGAAGAGCGCCCGTCGCTAGCGGAATTGCAGCGAAAGGGCTGGGCAGTACCTCCAAGCTACTACAATAATGAGGGCTGAGGCGCTTCGGCACCGCTCGATCATCACAATTCGGTCCCCTCTCGTAGCCGATCCAAGTAGCGCTCATAGTGAAAAACGCGGTCGCGCTTTCGACCGGTGACTTCGACGAGGACTCCGGCCTCCTCGAGTATGGAAATCGCCTTGCCTGCGGTGGGTGGGCTGGTATCGAGCAGCTCGGTCGCATGAGTCGTTGTGACGACCGGATGTTCGGGGAGTTGCTCGAAGAGTCGTACACTCATCAACGTGGCGGAGTCGAGAGACAGAACCTTTTGCCGGTCCGAATTGACCAGGTCGAATAAAGTGCGCGACGTCGAGACCGCCTCCCTCGCCACTTGCGCGACCCCCTCCAAGAAAAAATGTAGCCAACCCTCCCAATCTCCCTCGGTTCGCACCGTATCGAGCAGTCGGTAATACTCTTTTCGGTGCTGCTTGAGGAAAAGACTCAGGTATAGCAGCGGCTTTGAAAGAAGTCCCCATTTCTCGAGCAACAGCGCGATGAGCAGACGTCCGATGCGTCCGTTCCCGTCGAGATAAGGATGGAGGCTCTCGAATTGGACGTGTAGCAAACCGATGCGAATCAGGGATGGCAAGTCCTCATCGGCATGAATATATCGCTCGAAGTCACTCAGCGCCTCGGCGAGCAGATGAGGTGGAGGCGGCACATATTGAGCGTTGCCCGGGCGCGTCCCGCCGATCCAATTCTGGCTTTTGCGCACTTCGCCCGGCCTTTTATTTGCCCCGCGCACTCCCTGCATGAGTCGTCGGTGAGTCTCGTCGAGCAGCCGCCGCGAAATCGGCAGGCCGTCGGGCCGGCTGAGTTGGTCGCGCGCAAATTGCAGGGCATCGAGGTAGTTGCACACCTCCTCGACATCGGCATCCACAGGTCCTTTATTCGACTCGGCCTCGAATTCGAGCAAATTGACCAAAGTGGCCTGGGTACCCTCGATTTGGCTGGAGAGAACCGCCTCCTTGCGTACGAAAGCATAGATGAACCACTCGATGGAGGGCACCATCTCGCCGGCTAATTCGAGGTGCGATAATTCGCGGCGAGCCTCGTCGAGCCGCGCGTGCAGCTCTTCGTCTATGTTCAGGGCAGGGTTGGACGGCGGCAGCGGCTCGGGCACGAAAGCCGCGACCTCCTCGCCGGCTACAGTGGTGTGGTCGTAGTGTCCTGTCTTTCGCTTCACGGCAATGTTCTCGGACGTGACGATAAAGGGGGCTTAAAGAACTCGTGTTGATAATAAAGGTTCTTTAATTAATGCGCTAGCTAAATAAAGGAGGCTTAAATAGCGATGCGCGCCGACTCGCGGCCTCGACAAGCGAGGATGCAGCCGATCAGCAACCGTCAATCTTAACTGCCTTAATAGGCGGGGTGACGCCCCCGTGGGCCATGTGGATATTCAGCGCGAAAGGTCGATTCGCGGCCTACGACCACGACCACGACCACGACCACGACCACGACCACGGGGAAGCAGGTATGCGAGGGTCCAGATGATTCGCGACGATGATATTGTCTCATTTCTCAGGTGGGCGCTGCCGCGTGTTGGGCGGCGGTGGTCGGGGTATAGAAAGGTGCGAGGGCAGGTAAAGAGTCGCATCGCCGATAGGCTCGAGGAGCTCGAGATCATCGGCATCGACGCCGGCGCCCATATAGTCGAGCGGGGATGGTCGAGGGGCCGACCATGGTCCAGGAGTCGAAATTTGTGTGCCGCATTTAAGCTTGGTACGTTCAACCTCGCCTGCCAGTTCGCGCTGATATGGTCCGCCAGCGAGCTTCCGCGACACCAATCCCGCCGACCTGCGTCTGCCGCCGGCGCGAGAGGACGGCGAGGCGCTGCTCGAGTACCTCTCCGTGCCCGAGATCGGCGATGAACCCGAAGACGTCAAGCGCTCCACGGCCCACATCCACATCGCCATGTAATACAAAAAGCTGGCGCTCAAGGCGCGCGTCGAGACACCTGGCTACGGCTCACGCACCGATATGGAGAAGGGTCGAAAGACGCTCGAATTATACCTGGCCGAGGCCTTTGGCATCGACCGAGACGAGGCCGGCGAGCGCATCGACGAGGCCCTCGCCAAGATCGAGTGAGCATTGCGCTTGTTGGAGGTCATCGGCGGCCTCAGCATTCCTCAGAAACGGAAAGCATCCCGTCCCGACCCGAGAGAGGTAAGCCGTGGTGAGTATCGAAGAGAGTCTGGAAGCGTACGAAACATTCTTGCGGCGATTAGAGGGGCTCGATCTGTCTGCCTTCGGAGGGGACTCCGAACTAGCCTTTTTTGAACGAGATCCAGGAGTGAAGTCCGTAGGGCAAGCCGAATTGAACGACATCGAGGACGCGTGCGGGCGCACGTTCCCGTCTGAGTTGCGAGCGATGTACCGCCGCGGCGTCAGCAACGGCGCGATCTTCAGCCCGAAGGCTCGGGAGTCCGACTTCGCTTATATCGAGTTCTCTACGCCACAGCAGCTTCCGTCCACCTTGGAATGGTGGGGCGATTACGAGCCAATCGCCGAGGATGAATTCCACGAACATCCGGGGCGCCGCCTGGCCTACCAACAACAGCGCTACGGGATTCCGCTGTGGGTCATCGAGAACACGATCGTCATTGATAGTCGAGACGGAACAGTGGGGCGTCACGACGGAGAGGCCGGACCGGCCGAGCCGGTCGCCGACAGTCTGGCCGAGTTTTTCTGGCACTTTACGGCCTGTGGCTGCCTTCGATACGGCGGCGCAAGCGGCGAGCACTTTCGCTTTTACTGGAGCGTGGTCGAGGACCTGGTGCCCATGAGCATTCCACCCGTGGACAATCTGTGGCTCCAGCATCTGGATTCCTGGTACAACGGAGACATTCTGGCCCTCGGACCGGTGTCGTGACAAAGGCCACCACTCCTCCTCCCGGCAGTCCTCGAAAAAGCCAGCCGCCGCCTTGCCATTGGCCATCTGGCCTCGCCGAGAGCTACTCACGCCGAAGTGACGTTGTAGTATTAATACGCGGGGTGACGCCCCCGTGGGCCATGTGGATATTCAGCGCGAAGAGTCGTTTCGCGGCTCCTCAGCCTCGCTCGCCACAAACGTCGCCACCACCGGTAGGTGGTCGGAGCGGCCGGCCTGGAGGGCGCGAGCGTCCAAAGCGCGCAGCCGGCGGTCGTAGGTGACGTGGTCGAGGCGGCTGTCGAGCTGGCCGAGGCTGGTCTGCCATCGCCAGGTGTCGGCCGCGGGTTCGAACTCGGGCAGCACGCTTTGGAGGCCGCGGGTGGCCAAGAACTCCACGGCGTCACCGCCGGTATCCTCATTGAAGTCGCCGACGACCAGCGTGGGCAGGCCGGGGTCGATCTTCCGCCAGAAGCCCTCGATCTGGCGGCGGCGAACCTCGCCGGTGGAGAAGTAGCCCAACACGACGCTACCGCTGTCGCTGACCGGCGGCCGAAGGTGGACGTTGAGCGCCTGGAGCTGCCCAATGGGCGAGTCGACGAGCACGCGCCAGCCGGGAAACCAGCCCCCTTCGGGCGCCTGCATATATTCGGCAGCCTGCAACGGAAACTTCGACAACACCGCCAGCCCTCCGGCGCCGCAGCAGTGACGAAAGACCATATGCGGATAGTCGCCGCCGAGCTGCTCGCGAAGCACCTGCTCCCAGGCCGGCGTCGTCTCCTGCAAAAACACCACCCCCGCGCCGCCCTGCCGAATCGCCTCGACCGTCTCCGCGTCACCGGCCAGCCCGTAGTTGACGTTATAGGTCATCACCCGCAGATGCGGCTGATCTTCGGCCGGCTCGCTGCGAGCACGCGGGTTCGCGCAACTCGCGGCGAGTATGAGGGTCAGCAAGGCCAGCAGCATGCAGGATGTTCTTGGAGCGAGCATGGAGCGTTTTCCCGGTTGGTGGACAGGTTCATGCGCACTCTGGGTAAAACGGGTCTGCGACCGAAAAGATCTAAATGAGCGATATGTCGACCAGGGTCCAGGGACCGAAGCATGGCCCACCGGCGTGGGAGCCGGCCTATTAAAGGATTTAAGATTGATTCGTGTGTAAAAAGTCTCCACATCGCTTGGCCGGCTGATTTTGC
>JBKGZI010000488.1:0-4254 GCA_046545675.1 Persicimonas sp. | reverse complement strand
GTGCCAGACCTTCTAGGTCTGGTTGGCTTGGGGAAAGGCATTCGGGTTCGCGGCGCCTGCTATTTAGGGCGCGAACTGCGCGCGGCCATTTAGGGGCTGCCTTCGATGCGGGGCCCCCAACTCCCGAACAAAAAACCCGCACTATCTCGAGCGAGATTCTCGAGCTTCGACCCACCACTTCCGACAACCAAATCAACAACTTAGACGAACCCACCAACCAGATCGAGGCACACCTCTGCAAAAAAAACACGCAACGATCCGCCCTCTTTTGCCGATAACCATAATGAGGAGACCAAGACGACCGACCAACCAAAGACCAACGCGGAGACATAGTCATGACCAGCCAACACAGACCCCATCGCCATCGCTTTCCGCTGGAGCACCTGGAGCGGCGCATCGACGAGATCCTCGAGCAGCGCTGCCGCTTCGAGCATATGGCCGCGCCGCTGCAGACGTGGGCAGAGAAGTGGTCGACGGGCACGCTCGAGCGCTGGCTGCACCTCGACAACCTGCCCCTCGAGGAGCGCGAGCGCGCCCTGATCGCCCTCGCCCTCCAAGCGACCGAAGAGGCCGGCGCGGTCATCGACGCCTACTCGCCGGGCGGGCGCGGCGAGGCACATAAAGTTCTGTACGGGGTCGTAAAACTCGAGTGGGAGCAGCGCCATCGGGCGCGCGGTGATGGGCACCTCAAAAGACGAAGTCGTATAGCATAAAGCTCATGCCGGCGGCGCCGACCAGGCAGGCGACCTGGTCGCCGCGCTTCAGTCGGCCCTCCTGGCGGGCCAGGTAGAGGCCCATGGGCACCGATCCGCTGCCGATATTGCCCAGACGTGTATAGAGCTGAAAGATCTTCTCGAAGGGAAAGCCCGATTCCTCGCTAAACCGCTCGCAAAGAGTCCGGGAAGGGGCGTGCGGGAAGAGGATCGACGTGCGCGCTCGCCTATCGGGGGCGTCCGAGCCGAATTGCTCCCACAGCTTGGGGTCGAGCCCGGTGGACTTGGCCAACGTGAAGGACTCAGCGGGCTCCAAGAACCCACGACTCACCGCCGCATAGATGAAGAGGTCGACCTCGTCGCGGGCGAGGTCGGCGTCGGCCAGGGCCTCGTCGATGGCGCCTTGCAGCAGGTCGACGGGCCGCTCGTCGTCGGCGAGCCAATAGCGTGTCTGGGCGCCGCTGAACTCGAGGAGTTTGCGTGCGACCTGCAAATAGCTCTTCTCCGCCTTCGGCCCGAGCTCGTGCCCGGAGCCCGCGATCTCCGCCAGTACATCGTCGTTGCCCAGCTTCCGCGAGGGAAGCTCGAGGCCCATTCCCCTGATCCGCATGACTGCCCTGTCCGCTCCGCACAAAATAGAACGCGACGTTTTAACACGAAATTAGGCTACGTTTCGAGAGGCAGGCCGAGTTTCGAACATCTCTGATTAAGGGGATGCAGGATCTTGCACTATGTCGAGCATCGGCCGGTCTGCATAATACCAATTGTCGACAAGCGATCAGCCCAGGATTCGCATATGAACGCAAAGCTACTCATCGACGCCGTCGTCAGACAGACGACCGTATTGGTCGCCCATCTGGCCACGTCGGCGGGCCTGCGCGCGCCGCTGGCTCATATTGCCAACTCGGTCTTCCTCGAACTCGCCGAGGAGCTGTCGTCTCAGGGGGTCAGCCGGAAGGTCCAGGCCGATATGTTCGGCATGGCGCTTCGCACCTACCAGTCCAAGATACGGCGGCTGTCGGCCAGCCAGGACGACGAACACGAGTCCGTTTGGAAGGCTGTATTCGAGTATATTCGGGCCGAAGAGGTCGTACCCCGCGCCGAGGTGCTCCGCGAGTTTTACGCTGAGGACGAGAGCGTGGTGCGTGGCATCCTGTGGGATCTGGTCGAGTCGGGCCTCGTCTTCCAGAAGGGCCGCGGAGTGGGAACCGTTTATCGACTGGCGAGCGACGCCGATATGAAGAAGGTCGCCGGACGTGACGCACAAACGGCTGCCGTGCCCATGGTCTGGCTCAACGTCTACCTGCACGGGCCCGTCAGCCAGGCCGAACTCGGTGAGCTGGTGGACCTCGATCCACAGCTCATCTCTCAGACGCTGACGGCTCTGGTCGACGACGGGCGGATCTGTCGCGAGGAGTCCGACGCGGAGGCCGTCTTCACCTCCGAAGTGTGCGTGGTTCCAATGGATGATCCCGCCGGCTGGGAGACGGCCTTCTTCGACCACTTCAACGCAGTGGTCACCGCCGCATGCGTCAAACTTCGCAACGCCCGGCTACGCTCGTTACCCTCGGACGCCGTCGGCGGCAGCACCTACTCCTTTGATATCTGGGAGGGACATCCCTTCGCCGAACGCGTGCTCGGACTGCTGCGCGAGACCCGCGAGGAGATGTCAGCACTTCGAGAAGATGTCGACCAATACAACCAGGAGCATAAGCCTTCGGATACCCTCACCTCGAAGGTGACCTTTTACTTCGGCCAATCGGTCATCGATGAGGATGACGCCGACGAACTTCCTGCTTTGAATGAATGACGGAGGAATGGAGATGATGAAGAAACTGGCCTTTTTGAGCACCGTGATCTGTGTCTGTGTATTTGGATGTTCGGACAACTCCTCTGACCCCGATACGGGCAGTGAGACCCACTGGATATCCTGCGAGACTGACTCCGACTGCCCCAGCGACCAGCAGTGCATCGATGAGCGATGCACTTCCAACGACGATGGCGACGTCCCCGACTGGCGCCGAGCGCTCGATGATCTCCAAGAGGCCGACGCGATCTTCTCGTTGGCGTTTATGGATTCGCAAACTCCACTTTTGACCGGAAGCTTGCTGCCGGAAGCCGGCGACCAACCCTGCGAGACCTTTGTTGATTGGGTCCAGGACGGACCGCCCGAGGACCTCTGGATCGTCAACTTCGACACCAGCAGCACCGAGCCCGGCCAATATGAAATCACAGAAGATTTCGACGAATACGAGCCGAATACCGCCGGGCTCAGCGTAATGGAGGTGGCCGAAGGCTCTATGTCGAACACCTCCGTCCACGCCACCGGCGGCACCATCACCGTCACCGAGGCTCCCGCTGATCACGATGACTGGGACGCAGGCGTGCAGTTCCAGGCGCGTATCGAGGCCGAATTCCCCGAAGAACCGATACGTCTAGTGGGTTGTGACGGTGACATGCCCGTGGACGGAGGCTACCAAGAAGTCTGCACCTGTGAGGACGCCGAAGGGAACGAGTCGACGTGCACGCGCAAGGACGGTGACGACCCGTGCTGCGAACCTTCGGGAGAGAGCATGGCCTTCGAAGTCGACGTCAGCGCCCAGCAGTGTGGCTACTTATGTTACTATCCGACCAATTCCGACCAAACGTGCGCCGGCATTACGCCGGCCGAGTAGATGGCGCCCAGCCCTTGCAAGGCGCACTCACACCCTACCGGCTGCGCACATAGAAGACCCCCGAAAACGGCACGGACAGCCCGGCCGTAATCGAGGCGAACGCGGTGCTCGTCGGGGAGGGCAGGATCGCGTCTCAAATACTCACCCTCACGATTCTCGTGAGGGCCTGTCCGCTCTAAGTCCGCGGCATCCGGGTCGGGCCCCCACGCCTGATAGTCATATGAGACTCCCTCAGACCAATGCCCGTACCTTGTGTAGCGTTCGCCCCAGGGAACAGAACGGTGCTGCGCGCGGTACTCGAGTTGGGCGGGCTCGTCGTCGATTCGCAGGTCAATGGTCACCGTCGCGTCTCGCAACCCCTCGTTCCAGGCATCTTCGTTGTCGAATAAGAACGGCACGTAGAGCGACCGGCTCTCTTCGACCAAAATCGACGACACGGGCTCCGCGCCGACAACCGCCTTCGCCGACGCGCCCGCATCATCGTGCTCCGACAGTTGCAGCTGCGCGCGCCCGACGGCGATCTCACGCGGCTGACCATCGACCACATCGAAACGCAGAACGAGGCCGGCGCCCACCTCCCCGGACTTAGCAAACCAGGGCCGCACCTCCATGCCGGCCAGACACACGACGGTGCGCTCCGAAATTTCCCAGGACGGAAAGCTCGATGTCGTCATGGTGACCGGTGGCGATGTCGCCACGCTCACCACGATGGCGAAGACCAGCGCCGCCCATTGGGGCCAACGAAGCGCTCCGGTAGGCGCGCGCCGGCTCGATAGACGCGCCAGCATGAACTAGCGCGCGAGCAGGACGACGGGCAGGCAAAATAGGTCGGTCGCGTCCATCGTGAACACGCCCCAATATTGCTC
>JBKGZI010000487.1:0-4255 GCA_046545675.1 Persicimonas sp. | reverse complement strand
ATCGGCTCGGTGGCCCGCGACGCGCTGGCCGGCGGCGCCGAGAGGCTGCTGCGCGGGTTGCGTGTGGCGTTCAAGGGGCGAAGCTCCGAAGAAGACTTGCTCGGGGCGGTGCGCCGGGCGCGGCCGGACGTGCTCGCGGTGACTAACCCGCGCTACGGCCGAGCGCTGGGCATGCTGGAGTCGTTTACCGGCATTCGCACCCTCCAGGTGGGCATCCTGCCCGATTTTGATCTGTCGGCCGATTGGATCAGCAGCTCGCTTCAGGCGTTCGTGGTGCCCACCGAGGAGCACCGCGGGCGACTGGTCGCCAGCGGATTTCTGGGCGACCGGGTGCTGGTGGCCAAGCCGGCGATCCAGCCCAATTTCGCCCGCGAGGTCGACCGCGAGGCCGAGCGCAAAGAGCTCGGCTTCGGCGATGAGAAGGTCGTCTTGGTGCGCGCAGACGGCTTTGCGCCGCATATCCTCGAAAAGATGGTCTTTCAGGCTACATTGGTCGACACTGACGCGCGGTTTATCTATCACCACAACGGCGACAGCGCGTGTGCGGCCGCTCTGCGCCGCGCCGCCGACCAATACGGGCTTCGCTCGGCGATGTTCGGCAAGGTCCCGGATCTCGAGCGCTTCGTGGCCGCCAGTGACCTGGTGATCGCGCCCAACGCCGAGCCCTATGTCGCTGAAATCCTCGCCCAGGGGCGTCCCTTATTATTGCTCGGCGCCGAGGAGCGCGGCGCGGCTCAGGCCGAGCTTCTGGGCGAAGCCGGCGCTGCCCGCCACGTCGTCGACGTGTTGCGACTGGGCAGTGAGGTCGAGCGCGCCCTCGAAGACGAGGCGCTCGAAGAGGCCACCGCGGCCGCCGAGGCGCTCGGCGCGCGCGATGGAAACGAGCAAGTCGCCCGGGCGCTGTCGGTCGCCGTCGAGCACGCCGAGGAGTGGCTCAGCGCGCCCGGGGCGGCCGAGACCGGCCCTGAAGAAGAGGACGGCGGCGGCGCGAAAGCCGGCGAGGAGGGCGAAGCAGAGGAAGAGGGCTTCGAGGCCCGCGGCCCTTTCGAGACCATCGGCACCGGCAAAGTCGGCGGTGGCGCGGCTGAGACCGGAAGAGCCCCGACAGAGGAGGGCGGCCGGCCCGAGCGAAGCTACGCCGGGCTGTCGGCCGCCGAGGCCAAGGACCAACTCGCCGAGCTCATCTTGCTCGAGCGCGAGCTGGAGCGGAAGCTCTCCGAATGCGAGCGCCAGCAGGAGCGCTGGCGCAATCGCCTCGAGCTCGCCCGCGAGTGGAACGAAGAGGATCTGGCCGAGGAGGCGCGCGACACCCTGCGCGGCTACCTCGACGACGCCGAGTCCATCGAAGAGGAGTTGGTCGACGTGCGACGCCAGAAGCAAAAGCTCAAGCAGGCCGTCCACCGAGGCGGCCAGGGCAACGGCCGCCGGGCGCTTCCGGGTGGCGACGAGTCTTCCCAAGATGTGTCCGGCGACGTCGAGGAGCGCTTCCGAAAGATGGAGGCCGACCGCGACCTGGACGACCTCAAAGACAAAATTAATCGTGAGCTCGGGGATTAGACCCTGTTGAAAAACTCCGGTTTGTCGTTCTTCCCCGGTCTGTGATGCGCCGTTTTGTCGTCTATTTTCTGCTCGCCAACCTCATCGGCGGCCTCTTCCTGTGGCTGGCGGCGCGCGACCTTCCCTTTGCGCGCATCGAGGAGTACGTCGGCCACGCCGACATGGCCCAGCTCGGGCTGTGGGCGGCGGTCTTCGTGCTCGTCTATATCGTCTGCCACGGCGCACGCGTGATCCGCTGGGTCTACCTGGTGCGCCCGCTCTCCGAGGAGGTCGAGGAGCGCACCATCCACCGGGTGTGCGCGGTCGGGTTCACCGCTATCTTGCTGCTTCCATTGCGCCTGGGCGAGCTCGTTAGGCCCTATTTATTGGCGCGGCGCACTGGCCTATCGATGAGCGGCGTGCTCGGCACGGCGGTCGTCGAGCGGGTCATCGACGGGCTGTTGATGACCGGTCTCTTATTCATCACCCTGGCCACCTATAACGGCACGCGAGCCACCGGATTCGCCACCACCGCCGGGCTCATCGCCGCGGCCATCTTCGTGCCCGCGCTTTTGGTGTGCATGCTGGCGCTGTGGCGGCGCGACTGGACCCTGTCGGTGCTCCGCTGGCTGGGAAACCCCATCTCCAAAAAACTCACCGAGAAGGCCACCGCGCTGCTCGACGATTTTATCGACGGGTTTCAGGGGCTTGTCGAAGCCGACGATCTGGGTCGCTATATGGCACTGACGACGGTCTATTGGGCCACCAATATCGTCTCGCTGTGGTTGCTGGCGCGCTTTGGCTTCGAGCTCGACATCGGCATGTGGGAGATGGCCACCGTCTTGCCGATTTTGGTCATCGGCATCATGATCCCGGCCGGGCCGGCGCTGGCGGGCAACTTCGAGTTCTTTATGGCCAAGGGCATGGCGTTGTTTTTGGCCGTCGAAATCGGCGATGTGGGCGCGCGGGTGGCGGTTTTTGCCGCGATGGTTCACGTGCTGCAATTTGTGGTTATCGTGATCCCCGGCTTCTTGGTGATGTGGACCGACCGAGAGGCGCGCCACCTCATCGACCTGGCCCAGCAAGCCGAGGAGGCCGTCCCCGAGCAGGTCGCTCCGGATGCGCCACAGGGTGATCCGTGACGGGAATGATGGCCGGCTTTCATACGATCTATAACACCGTAGAGGCCGACACGACCTGTCTGTTAATTGACACTGGAAGTTGTGCCTTGATAATTCGTGTGAGATTTTTGCGCAGAGTATTTTGAGTATATGCGTTATTCCGAAGGAGGTCGCGTGCTTTCCCTGACCGAAAGACAACGCTTGATCCTATTTCGGGTCATCGGTGAGTTCATCGCCACCGGAGAACCGGTGTCGAGCGCGTCGGTGGCTCGAAGCCAGGTATGCGACGTCAGCTCGGCCACGATTCGCAATGAGATGGCCAACCTGGAGGGGCTCGGCCTGCTCTTCCAGCCACATACCTCTGCAGGCCGCATGCCGACCCCCTCGGGCACCCGCTGCTACGTCAACCACCTGCACGAAAATGACGAAACCCTCGAGAATCCGTATCCCGAGATCTTCAAGCGTGAGATGAGCGATCTGGGCCAGAGCCTGGACAGCGTCACCAAGCGTACCGGTGAGTTGATCAGCCAACTGTCCAGCCTCACGAGCATCGTCTCGCTGACCAGTCTGCAGAACGTGCGCCTGACCGAGATCAAGCTGTCGGACCTGGGGGATCGGCGTGTGTTGGTGATCTTGGTCGCCCAGGACGGCCGCGTCTACAACCGCGTGGTTCGCATGGGCCGAGATCTGGGCGGCGCGCTGATCAACAAGATTCAGAATTACCTCAACGAGTTGGTCGTCGGCCAAACGCTGGCCGAGGTGCGCCGCCGCGTCGAGGACGAGCGGCGCCTGGCCGAAGCTCGCTACCGCGACTTCGTCCACCACGCCCTCGAGATTGGCCGCAAGGCGCTCGAGGAGACCCCCGGGCCGGTGGTGCATGTCGAGGGGACGCTCAACATCTTGGACCACCATGAATTCTCCAGCGATGTCGACCGGCTGCGCGAGTTGTTGCGGGCGCTCGAGGAGAAGGACCGTGTGGTCGCCCTGCTCGAGAAGGTCTGTGAGGCGCGCCGCTCTCAGGCCCTCATCGGGCCGGAGCTGGGCTGGGATCTGGGCGACGACCTGAGTCTTATCTTTTGCGATTATTATCGCGGCGACGAGCATATGGGCGTCATCGGCGTGCTCGGGCCCATGCGCATGGACTACGCGCGCGTCATTCCACTGGTCGACCACGCAGCCCGTATGCTATCGACAGAGCTGGCTGGTGATGAAGATTGAGCGCGCGCGGCCGCCTCGAGAGAGCGGGGTTGAGGATCGTCGGCGCGCACTGATAGGAGAAGTCCGAGCCATATTTCCACCTGAGAAGTCGCCCACGCCGGCATGGCCGGCCCACATCGACTCGATGGGAGGCGTTAGTTTTGAGTGATGAGAGGAAGAAATTGAGCGATACACCCCCGAAGAGCGAAGATTCGCCGGATGTCTTCGACGCCGAAGAGACGGCCCACGACGAGACGTCGGAAGCCTCCGAAGCCAGCGAAGACTCGGAGGCCAGCGAGACTTCTGAGGCAAGCGAAGCGTCCGAGGCCAGCGAAGCGTCCGAGGCCAGCGAAGTGTCCGAGGCCAGCGAGACTTCCGAGGCCAGCGAGACTTCCGAGGCC
>JBKGZI010000486.1:0-4273 GCA_046545675.1 Persicimonas sp. | reverse complement strand
GCCGTGCAGCGTGTCCAGATACTGGAGGAAGTCTCCCTGCGCGCTCGGCTCGTCGGAGCCCGGAAGCGGGGGAATCGTGCCGTCTTCTTCGAGCGCGGCATCGTGGGGCAGCGGGATGGTGGCGGTGTCCGGATCGAAGGTGGCGATCGGATTGCGCGTGGTCGTCCAGACGCTGGCCGACAGAATATCGCCGCGATCGATCTCACGCTCCGCCGCGGCGTCGACCACCGGACTGAGGAATTGTCGCAGTCCTTCGAGCTCCTGTGCGGTTTCGGCTTCACCCTCGAGCAGATCGACGGTCGGATTGCCCTCCTCGTCGACCAGCGGATCTTCGAGGGTGGCGAAGAAGATCGCCTGAGAGCTGACCAAGACGTTGCCGTCGGCATCGACGAGGCGAGTATCCTCATCGTCGGGATCGCTGTGCAGGACAAAGCCGTAGCGGGTGCCCATCATCAGCGGCTCGGCCGGGGTGACCTGGATCTCGAGGGCCTCCTCGTCAAAGCCGACGCTTCCCACTTCGATCTCGGTGACTTCATCTTCACCGAGCTGGACGAGCAGGATATTCTCCTCCCCCAGCCGCTCCACATCGACCGGCCCGTCGACCGGGATGGTGATTGGGGTCGCCGCGGGCCACCCGCTCAACGAGGTGAAATAATCAGCAAAGGTGCCCTCGGCGGTGTCCTCGCCGGTATCGGGCAGGTCCGGGAGCGTGTCTTCCTCGTCCAGCGCCAAGTCGCTGGGCAGTGGAATGCGCTCCTCGTCGGGGTCGAACACCACCTGAGTGCGCACGACGTCTTCGTCTTCAGGGATGTCCGGTGCACACCCTGCGGCGACCAATATGAGCGACAGCGAAACCGCCCACGCTCCATAAATCCAGTATTTTGTATTCATCAATCCTTCCTCTTTTTGCCACTTGTGGTTCAGAAATGTCAGGCCGAGATATTTCTCCATATGCCGGGGGCACAGAATCCGATCTTCTCCGTCTCATCGGAGGGCATGCGGTTGATCATCGTCTCGAATCGATCGCTGGCCCCCGCACATGGTACTGCTTACGTGTGCATATAAGTGATAGCGATCAATAGTGAAAGTTGCGAGCTTACACAAGCGCCAACGGTGGATCGGCACGACAAATCTTGAACCTGCGCCGGTTCGGTGTTAACTACGATTGCTCTCGGACTCGCGCTCCGTTTGTGGAGTCGAGGCCCGCTTCATGAGATTGCCAACCCTGTTTATTTTTGTAAGTGAGACATACTGATGGCTCCAGCTGATAGCTGCACGATTGGCCCGCAAATCACCATCAACGGTCGCTTGTCCGGTGACGAAGAGGTCACCGTCCAGGGCACCATCGAGGGGACGGTCGCGCTCGACAACCGCCTCTTTGTCGACGAGGGCGGCCGCGTCGTCGCCGACGTCGAAGCCGACACGGTCGCCGTCCAGGGCTACGTCGAGGGCGACATCGTCGCCCGAGAGATCGTCCAATTGCACGCCGGTTGCACCGTGACCGGCAACCTGCGCGCTCCGCGCATCAACATCGAGGAGGGTGCGCGATTCCGCGGCAATATCGACATGGACGTGTCCATGCCGGCCACCGAATAGCGCCCGACCCGTTGTCATCTCTGACCTATTATTTGTTTGATTGGGAGTACGAAAACCATGGCTGACACACTTATTGGAAGAAGCATCGTCATCGACGGAGAGATCTCCGGCGACGCCCCCGTCGTCGTCGAAGGCACCGTCAAAGGTCGCATCAACCTCGACTCCACCGTCAACGTCTCCGAAGAAGGCGTCGTCGAGGCCGACATCGAGAGCGACCAGGTCGAGATCAGCGGCAGCGTCACCGGCAATATCGCCGCCGGCGATCGCGTCGAGATCCGCCCCGAGGGCCGCGTGGTGGGCGATATCCGCTCCCCGCGCATCCTGATTGCAGATGGCGCCAGCTTCAAAGGTCATATTGATATGGACGTGGAATAAACAATGGCTGATCCCACAATTATTGACGCCGGCACCCGGATCGACGGGCGTATCGCAGGTGATGCGGACGTCACCGTTCGAGGGCGGGTCGACGGCGAAATCGAATTAAGTGAAGCGCTGACCGTGGCCGAAGGCGGCCTGGTCAGCGGACGCATCAACGTACGTGAGGTAATCGTCGAGGGCGCCGTCGAGGGTGACATCGCCGCCGGCGAGCGTATCTTTCTGACGGCCACCGCCCGAGTGGTCGGCACCTTGGAAGCGCCGGCCATCCAGATGGCCGACGGCGCGCAATTTGCCGGCGAAGTGCTCATGGAACTGGAGGGGGCAGCCGCACCGGCGAGGACCTCTCGACCGGCCTCTACGACCACCACTCGGACGACGACCAGTCGTACCGCGGGCGCAACCACACGCCCTGTTGCGGGCACCACGACGCGCCCGTACGAGGCCAATGCGACCCGGCCGGTCGCAACCTCCGGCTCCACGACCACGACCACCGTCGTGGAAGAGGAAGCCGAAGAGGAGCCCGAGGCCGAGGCCGCCGGCGGAGAGGCCAGCGAGGCCGAAGAGCCCGCGATCACCGAGCTGAGCAAGCCGGAGCTGGAGGATTATACCGTCAAGGAGCTCCGTGAGGAGCTTCGCGAGCGTGACCTCCAGGTAAGCGGCACCAAAGACGAGCTCATCGAGCGCCTGCAACAGGCCGGCGATTAGCTTTAATTGGCGATTGAGCTCGCATTCTGACCAGGAGGAGCCGATGGCTTCCGACGACGAGCGACGCAATTTATTGGCCCGACTGCTGGTCGAGCGCAGCCTTCAAGCCGGCGAGTTCGAACTCGCCAGCGGCAAGGAGGCGTCGGTCTATGTGGACGTCAAAAAGACCAGCCTGTCGGGCCGCGGCGCCGCCGCCATCGGCGACGCCCTCTGGGAGCTCGCCGATAGCGTCGCCCCCGAGGTTGACGCCGTCGGCGGGCTGACCCTGGGCGCCGACCCGCTGGTGACCGCCATGTCGATCTCGGCCTGGAGGGGCGGGCGCGACCTGGCCGCGGTCATCGTGCGCAAAGAGGCCAAGGGCCACGGCACCCGCCAATATCTCGAGCGGCCCGACAGCGTGACTGACGGCGCCGAGGTCGTCGCCGTCGACGACGTGATCACCACCGGCGGCTCGACCCTCGAGGCCATCTCCCGCATGCGCGAGGCCGGCCTGAACGTCCGTCACGCGGTATGCGTGGTCGACCGCGAGGACGTCGGCACCGAGCGGCTCGCCGCCGAAGGCGTCGAGATGCACAGCCTATTTACCCTCTCCGAGCTGCTCGAATTCCGTGGACAAGACTAGCAATCTCAGCGCCTCGGACGGCACCCGCATCTGGTACGGAACCGCGGGTAGCGGGCCGGCGCTGGTGCTCTGCGACGGACTCGCCTGCGACGGCTTTATCTGGCCGTATGTCATCGACGAGATGGTCGACACCCACACGATCGTGCGCTGGCACTACCGCGGCCACGGGCTCAGCCAGGACCCCGAAGACCTCTCCTCGCTGACCATCGAACAACTCGCCGACGACCTGGGCCGGGTCCTCGACGCCCTCGACATCGAATCGGCGGTCCTCGCCGGACACTCGATGGGCGTGCAGGTCATCCTGGAGTATTACTCCCGGGCCCCCGAACGCGTCGACGCGCTGATTCCCATCTGCGGCAGCTACAAACGCCCGCTCGACACCCTGTACAACACCGACCTCTTCGGCCAGGCATTGCCCCATCTGACCCGGCTTGTGGAGTCGGCGCCCGAGGCCGCCCAGAGCTTCTGGACGAACTTCATCCCCAGCAAGTTGAGCTATCTGATCACCACCGCCACCGCCGTCAACACCCGGTTGGCGCGCGGCAGCGACTTCCTTCCCTACCTCGAACATGTCGCCCAAATGGATATCAAGGTCTTTCTGGCGCTGCTGGGGGCCGCCGCCGAGCACTCCGCCGAGCATATCCTCGAAGACATCGATGTGCCCACGCTGGTCATCGCCAGCGAGAAGGACGAACTCACCCCGCTATTTCGCTCCGAGGAGATGGCAGAGCGCATCCCAAACGGCGAGCTGATCGTACTGCCCGGTGGCACCCACGTCGGGCCCATCGAGCTGCCCAATCTGGTCGTCGGGGCGATCGAGAAGTTTTTGAGACGGGAAGGGCTGGCTTGAGGCTTGGGGCTTGGCGTTTTCTGCTAGGACGTGGAACCCCACTGCCTCGCTACACTCGGCATCTCCCCTAGCAGGCTGCGGAGAAATTCAAATCCAGAGCAATTTCGATCACTTAGCAGATC
>JBKGZI010000485.1:0-4275 GCA_046545675.1 Persicimonas sp. | reverse complement strand
CAACAACCAGCCAGCCCGAAAGATGTGTATGATGAAAAGCCGTCTCGGTGTCAGTAAATTGGACTTACTTCTCACGAATCGGCATCCGGCACCCGGCACCCGGCACCCGGCACCCGGCATCCGGCATCCGGCATCCGTTCTCCTCGCGCTAGAGACGCATGCCCGCTAGAATGAGCCGTACCCGCACCCAAATCTTCCGCCAAGTCATGGGGAATATCATGCAAGTCTATTCGCGCATTTGCTTCATGACGGCGCTCGTGCTGCTACTTTCTTGCGGCCCATCTTCGGATAATCGTCCAGAAGCGAATCTGTTCGATCCGCGTGAGTTGGGCGAATACGACGGCTCAATCCCGTCTGGTGAACGACCAGCAGCCCATTACCCATGGGCGGATCCGGACAAGCCAGTCTACCTTCACACGCTCGAGGAGAGTGAGGCGACGCGAGATGAGTGGGAGCCGCTGTACGAGCAGATCGAGGATTTCAACGGTCGGGCGAATAACTCGGTTTGGGGCTGGGAGATTTACGTGCGCCTGCATCACGATTGGGACGAACAGCTCGAAGAGGTGACCGCGGCGATGCTGAGTCAGCGGGGCGTTTTCTATGGGTTGGACAGCCCGCTCAACCACTCATATCTGCATATATTCGAGTGCACCGGAGAGGCATCCGACGCCGTGTACCTGGTTGAAGACGTCCTTGTGGAGTGCCGGGGCCCAAAAGGTATGAACCTCTTCGTTCGCACCGGACCGCCGCCAGAGGATGCCGAGCGCATTCGCCAAGATCCAGAGGTAAGTTCGCCGTGGTTCGAGTGGTGGAAGGAAATCCTCGCCCACGCGAAGAGTGCGTGGCGAAACAGACAAAGCCCCGACAAGGTAAACCATTACCTTCAGGGGACGCTGTATGTCTACGCATCTCAGGATCAACTGGGTGTTCGTGCCAAACGCAGGCTGGAAGTAACGAAAACGGTAAGCCTATCGCTGCCGTCGGATTCGGACGATGGCATCTACTGGGGCCCATACACATCAATCCCGCCGGAGTTCTGTACCATCGACCTCAATTCACGAAACGTATGTTTGGGAGAGCGAGAATGAAGTATCACATGAATGCAACCCGCTCCTGCCACGTCTGAATATGTGGTAGGGCTCATAGACTCCTTTTGATGGTGGCGCTCGACGATGCGAATACGAATGAAGCGCGTGCAATTGGCTGTAATTCTGGTGCTATTGGTCGCGGCAGCGGCCCTCTTCGCGAGCGGCTGCGAGGAAAATTGCGTCAGCACCGAGCGCTCCTATCGCTCCGCGTTGGCGGCCGAGCGCACGTCGTTGGTCGACCAGGAGGAGCTCAGCGGGGACAGCCCGGCGCAGTTCGGGCTGGCCTTGAAGGGCGAGTTGCTGGGCGATATCGCCGATATCGTGCTGCAGCCGACATTGGACGCGGCCCTGGCGGCGGCTTCCACGGTGCGCATCGACGGCGAGCGGGTCGAACTCAGCAGTGACGGGCAGGTCGTCGACCTCGACGTCGAGCCCGACGCGGCCTGTGACCACTGTTTTCGCATCGGAGCGAACCTGGATGGCGCGATCGTCGCCGATATCCCCAACTGGGGCGAAGAGCGCGCCAACCTGGGCGGCTCGATGGCCATCGTCGCGCCCCTGTTGCTCGAGCGCGGTGATGACTCCGACGCCGCCTTGAAGCTGGATCTCTCGGCGCTGGTCGACGTCGGCCAATCGTCTCTGACGGCGCGCCTGAGCGGCGTCGACGAAGATATCGCAGATATGCTCGAGGGGCCGGTGTCCAACTTCTTGCTCGACACTTTGAAGGGCAACCTCGACCCGGTGACCATCGTCGAGTTCGACGCCCCTAGTTTTGGCATCCCCGGCTTCGAGATCTTACCGGTCCAGCTCGTCACCGACGACACCACCGGCGGCGTCTTCGCCGGCTTCGCCACCAATATCGAGGCGCTCAATGTGCCCGGCGCCACCGGCGTGGCCCCGATCACCGACCTCGGCGCCGACGAGAATCTCGCGCTGGCCTTCCACCCGGACATCATCTCTCACTCGTTGTCGCTGCTGATGAACGACGGACAGGTCGCGCGCAGATATAATCTGTCGGGCGAGGCGAGTCAGGGCGGAAACTCCCGCGTTACGCTCGACGGTTTTCGGGTCGGCCACGATGTGTTGCCGGAGGTCGATGACGAGAGCGATGCGGGCTACGAAACTGACGGCGGCGCAGGCGACGCAGGCTACGACTCCGCCGACGCGTCGAATCCATCAGCCGACGCGGGCTCCGCGCCGCCCTACGTCCAGAACCCGCCGGATCTACCCTTCGCGCTCGGCTTCGACGTCTTTAATATATCATCGAGCCCCGACGGGCTCTGCTTTGGCTTCGGCGCCGAGGCCATCGGCGGCGTATCGGTGCGCGACGACGCGCTGACCATCGACCTGCTCGATATGCGCTTTACCAGCGGCTATCTGCAGGACAGCGTCGATCTGGATAGCTGGATCGATGCAGACTTCGTCCAACATAGCCGCACGTTGGTCAGCCAATCCCTCGACGACGCCACCGTCACGGTGCCCGGCACCGACCTGCAGGTGGGCGCCGCGGGCATCGAGATGCGCGAAAACGCAGTGGTTTTTCGGGCGCAATCTGCCGCCGCGCCGGCCGAGTAGATTGGCATGAAAAAGCGGCAGAGGTAGAGCACCCCTGCCGCTTCTGAACTCGTCAGCAAATGGTCATGTTATTGACCACTGCAGCCCAGGAATTCAAGGGGCGGGTTGAATTGCGGCAGCGCGATGGGTCGATCGCTGTCGATCGGTCCGTGCTCTTGGTCGGACTCCGTGCTGGCGTGCTCCTCTGGAGCATCGGGCCTATGCTCGCCGGCCTGCTCAGCGCTGGCCTCGCGGGCGTCTTGGTCGGCGTTTATGCGAGCCTGCTCGGCCATCTGGCGGCCCTGGTCGGCGTTTTGACCTGCCTCGGCGGCACTGCCTCGAGCTTCGGCACGGTTGCCCGCGGCGATGGCAAGGCCTTCACAGGCCGGGTGGAGCCCGTCGTGGACGCAGAACAGGCCGGGCGCGCCCTCGGCGCAGTCCATGGCCTCGGTCTCGTCGCCGGTGGTCTCTGCCTCGTCATCTGCGGCCTGCTCACCACTTTGTTCGTCGCCCGTGTCCTGGTCGCCACGATCTTCGGCATCATCATCTTGGCGCCGATCCTCGGCGGAGGCGTTCTCCACCTGATAATTGGCCGTCTCCATTGTGCCGGCGGGGCGGACCTCACCCAGGTCGAACGGGGCCATCGCTCCTCCAATGGTCACGCTGTCATCGACGTCGCCATCGGCACGCGGGAAGACCAGGCGGCTCGCCTGCTCGAGGCCGCGCGTTCCCTGCTCACTGACGTATAGCTCGTAGGTGTGGCCCGCGGGCAGCGCGAGATGAAAACCGCCATCCTCATCGGTGTCGAATAGGTATTCAGTCCCCCGTTCGTCGACAGCTACGATGTCCGGCCGGTCGAGGTCGGAGTCGGCGGGAATGCTGCCGGTCAACGCCTGGGTCGACGTGTCATACGCGTCGTCGGTGCTCGCCTCTCCGCATCCGACCAGCGTGAGCATGCCAGCGGTTGCGATCAGCGCCAGCGCGGCATTCAAAAAGCGTGTCCTATCCATCGTTCTCTCCGTGTTCAAGAGTCACTTGCTACTCGAGAGCTACCGTCCGATACCGTCCGGCTACCTCTTCACTCTTGTACTCGTGGAGAACGGCAATTTTTGTGCAACTCGTCCCAAGAAATTGTCGAGCCCCCGGCCAAATCAGGTGGCCGGGGGCTCGAGAACCCGTCGAAAAGACGTCGCAGGATTAGTTACACAGAGCCTCGTCGGAGCTGTCGAGTTCGTCCATCGCGCATAGTTGCGTGCGAATAGCGTCCGCGGCGGGATCGTCGGGCCACCGGTCGACGAAACGGCGCAAGTAATGGGCTGCTCGCTGCGGCTCGTCGAGCTTGTGCAGGTGGATGCGCGCGAGTTCGAGGAGGATGTCGGCGTTGGCGCGATCGCCGGGCGCCGTCTTCTGGAGCGCCTGAGACAGCAATTCGGTGGCTCGCCGGTGTTCGCCGCCGTGCAGCGCCTGGAGCGCGGTCTCGCGCAGCTCACGAGCTGAGTCGGCCTCCGGCTCTTCGAGCGTCTCCTCGGGCGGAGCTTCCTTGGCGGCCGCCGCCGTTTGGGGCCGTTCAGCTTCGGGCTCATCAGCTTCGGGCTGTTCAGCTTCGGGTACATCAGCCTCGGGCTCGTCGGCT
>JBKGZI010000484.1:0-4279 GCA_046545675.1 Persicimonas sp. | reverse complement strand
AAAGGCGCTCGCCGGCGAGAAATTGCTCGAAGAGGGCGATCTGCCGGTTTATTAGGGCTTGCAATGCGGTGGTGGGTCGATGGGCGCATTCTTATTTCGCGGGGTGCGAATTAATACTTCGGGGTGTGGATCGGGTGCGAACCGCCCTCGACCTACGGCCCTCACGAAATCAAACCATAGCCGGGGGTAAGCCCAGCCGGACGCGCCTCCGGCGCGGCCGGCGAGGTGCACCCTCGGGTAGGGTCGACGCTCTGACACGCACAATATGAGAGCCGAGTCTTACCCCCGGGTACGGTTTGGTTTTGCGCCCGAATGGCCGAACGGGTTGTTGTGTCCGACTACCCATCGGACCGTCCGAAATGCTGCTGGAGCCGACGGGCGCTTGGCTTCCCAGCTCTTAACAGCACGACGTCTTCGCCGGCTTGACCGCCTCGATGCTCGCCGAGCGGATGTATTCGTCGACGACGGTGTCGGGGGCCCACTCGCGGATGAACTCGCGGCTGTCGTCTTTGGGCTCGATGCGGATGTCGACGAAGCCGGCGTCTTCGAGCATCGCTTGCAACGTGTCGATGGTGCTCGCGCCGGAGACGCAGCACGAGTGGAGCTGGAGGTCTTCGAGGATCTCGTCGGGCATCTCGGCGGTGGCGACCACGTCCGAGATGGCCAGCCGGCCGCCGGGGGCGAGCACGCGCATCGCCTCGGCGAAGACCTGCGGCTTGTCGGGCGAGAGGTTGATGACACAATTGGAGATGATCGCGTTGACCGAGGCGTCGGGCACCGGAAGATGCTCGATCTCGCCGAGGCGAAAGCTGATATTGGTCGCGCCGATCTTGGCGGCGTTCTCGCGGGCCTTTTCGACCATCTCGGGGGTCATGTCCACGCCGATGACGAGCCCCTCGTCGCCGACCTGGTCGGACGCCAAAAAGGCGTCGAAGCCGGCGCCGGCGCCCAGGTCGAGCACCGTCTCGCCGGGCTGGATGGCCGCGATCGCCGAGGGGTTGCCGCAGCCGAGTCCCAGGTTGGCGCCCTCGGGGACCGACTCGGCCTCTTCTTTGGAGTAGCCGAGCCGCTGGGCGTGGATATTGGCGAGCTCTCGCTCGGACTGCGCGCCCGAGCAGCATCCGCCGCTCGATGGTTCGGCTTTGGCGACGTCACCGTAGGTCTTGCGGACTTGCTTTCGGATTTCTTCTTGGTTGGCCATTTTTGGGCTCTCCGGGTTGGAGTGTGTCTTATCGTCCAATTACGATTATCGTCATTTTGCGATAGAGTCAAGGGATAACCCCGCGATGTGGTTTCGTGCTGGATCCGAACCATAACTGTGGGTAAGCCGACGCCGGGCCCGCCTGCGGCGCGCCCGGGGCGGCGCACCCACAGAGAGCGCCGAACCCCCGCCATATTCGTCTTGTATAACGCCAGATGCCCGCCTGCGGCGCGCCCGGGGCGGCGCACCCACAGAGAGCGCCGAACCCCCGCCATATTCGTCTTGTATAACGCCAGATGCCCGCCACGCTCGGCTTATTGGAGATGCGTGAGCGGCGACCCTCGCTGGGGGTGCGACTCGGCAAAAAGCGCCGGTCTTACCCCCAGTTATGGTTTGGTTTCGTGGTCGTGCGATCATGCGGGCGGTTCGTGTCCGACTACCCACCGGAATGCCGACCATGTTACTCCTGTTGCGACAACGCCTTCAATCAGCAAACCCGTCCGTGATCCAACGTGGCCGATCCCAGCAAAAACGCGCTCGATCTCAAACGCCTGATCGGCCTGATCAAGCCGCATTGGAAGGGGCTGTCGGTGGCGACGTTCGCGCTCTTTGTGGCGGCCGGGATCTCGCTGCTGTATCCGCAGGCGGCCCGCATCGCGATCGACGACGTGATCGAGGCGGGGCGCACCGCCGATATGCAGCTTTTGGGCTGGGCGCTATTGGGGATCTTCGCGGTGCAGGCGCTATTTGTGGGCATTCGCTACTATTTATTTACGGTCATCGGGGATCGCATCGTCGCCGATCTGCGCGAGCGGCTCTTCTCGGCGGTGCTGGCCCAGGAGATGGGCTTTTTTGACGCCAACCGCACCGGCGAGCTCACCAGCCGGTTGACCTCGGACACACAGGCCATCCAGAGCGCGGTGACCACCAACGTGTCGATGGCGCTTCGCTACGGGGCGCAGGCGGTCGGCGGGGTGGCGATCCTCTTTTTCACCTCGTTCAAATTGTCGGTGGTGATGATCGTGGCGGTGCCGCTGGTCATCGGCATCGCGTTTTTTTACGGGCGTATATTGCGCCGGCTGTCGCGCCAGGTCCAGGACGCCATCGCCGACTCGACCTCGGTCGCCGAGGAGGCCATCGGGGGCATCCGCACCGTGCGAAGTTTTGCGCGCGAGGAACACGAGACCGACGCCTACGACCACGAGATCGAGCGCTCCTTCGACATCGCCAAGGTGCGCGCCAGGCTCGGCGCGTTCTTCAGCGGCGGGGTGACCTTTTTGGGCTACGCGACCATCGCGGTCATCTTGTGGCTGGGCTCGATGATGGTCATCAGCGGCGAGATGACCCCCGGAGAGCTGGCCGCCTATATCCTGTATACGATCTTCGTAGCGGTCGCGCTGGGGGTGATGAGCGGGCTGTGGACCGATTTCATGAAGGCAGTCGGCGCAGCTGAGCGCGTCTTCGAGCTTATCGACCGATTGCCCGACTTCGACACCCCCGATCATCCGCATACCGAGCCGCCCGACACTGGCCATATCCACTTCGAGGCGGTCACCTTCCGCTATCCCACTCGTCCCGAGATCCGCGCGTTACACGGCGTCAGCTTCGAGGTGCGTCCGGGCGAAAAAGTCGCCCTGGTGGGCCCGTCGGGCTCGGGAAAATCGACCATCGCCAACCTCATCGCCCGCTTCTATGACCCACAAGAAGGCACGGTCAGCGTCGACGGCCGGGATATCCGCCACTGGGACCCCGACGTGCTCCGAGGCGCCATCGGCATGGTCTCCCAGGAGCCGGTGCTCTTCAGCGGCACCATCCGCGACAACGTCCTCTACGGCCGGCTCGACGCCACAGATCAAGAGGTCATCGACGCCCTAAAAGCCGCCAACGCCTGGGAGTTCGTCAGCGAGTTTCCCGACGGGCTCGACAATATCATCGGCGAGCGCGGTGTGCGGCTGTCCGGCGGCCAAAAACAACGCGTGGCCATCGCCCGCGCGGTGCTCAAAGACCCCACCATCCTGGTGCTCGACGAGGCCACCAGCGCCCTCGACGTCGAGAGCGAGGCGCTGGTCCAGGCCGCCCTCGAGACGCTCATGGAGGGCCGCACCACCGTGATCATCGCTCACCGCCTGTCCACCATCGCCAACGCCGACCGCGTGGTCGTCCTCGACCACGGCCGCGTCGTCGAGCAGGGTACTCACGCTGAGTTGATGGGCGGCGACGATGTTTATCGTCGTTTGGTGGAGAGCCAGCAGTTGCTGGGTGAATAGCACCCGATCAAACCAAAATGCGCTTGATGATGGCGCCAGCTTGCTCGAGTGTCTGCTGGCTCACTGCGCCGAGCCGGTTTTGCAGCCGGCCCGTACAGAGGCATCGCAGCTGCGAGCAGATAATATTGCTCGGCCTGTCGAGGCCGCCTTCGGGGGGCGCAACCGGGACCCAATCAGGGAAAGATTTCTGGGTGGTCGTCAGTGGAACCGTCCACACGAGCCCCAGCGGGAGTTGGTTGAAGCTGTCTTTGGAGACGACGAGTACCGGGCGTTTCCGGCCTTGTTCGTGGCCGCGAACCGGTTCGAGGTCTGCGAACCAGATGTCCCCGAGACGAATCGTTGATTGACTCATGGCCAACCTCCTGGGGTGCGCATTATTCGGCGTTTTCGAGCCCGTCCGTGAGCGTGGCATCCCACTGCGTAAGCTCTTCTTGAGCCGTCTTTACTGCCTCGGGATCGCTGTAGGTCTCTTGCATCCGCTCGTAGAAGATCGCCTCCTCGAGAAGTTCGATGGCACTCTCGACGAGTTTCGTCTGAGACTCACCGGTCTCCTCGGACAAACGCGACAGCACTTCGTGCGATTCTTTGCGGATTCGTATACTCGCCATGCTAAACCTCCGTCGAGTGGCAGTCGCCTCGATTAGTGCATGCGGATATGCATGCATATATGTGTATAACGATATCCGCGGTGCTCTATTGCGTCAACGGACGGGAACTGCTGCCGCGCGCCGCTCGGCCTCGCCAGGGAGCTCGAACGCCCCGGCGCCGAACGAGGGCTGTTACTTGTAACGTACAGCGGGCACCACTAGGA
>JBKGZI010000483.1:0-4285 GCA_046545675.1 Persicimonas sp. | reverse complement strand
CAACCGGAAGCGCCCCGGAAGCCACGGCCGAGACAAGGCCAAGAACAACCGGAAGAATCGTGGCAACAACGGCCGCGACCACGCCAGGGACAATCGACGAGACGACCGGGACCGGGATCACGCACGGCGCGATCGTCGCGGCCCGAACCGCACCGGCGGCACCACCGGAAGCGACCGCCGCAGGCGTCACCCCGGGCGCGGCCACGATCGCCGCGGTGGTGATACCAACGTACATAACGAGCACAACGACCACTATTACGGCGACACCTACTACGATGACGACGACGGCTATTACGACGATGGCTACGACGACGGCTACTACGACGACGGCTACGACGACGGCTACTACGACGACGGTTATGCCGATGACGGCCGCCGTCGCACGCGTCGGCGTCGCTCCGGCGGAGGCGGCGGGAGCACGGCCTCGGGCAACGTGAACAGGCGCTCGAATGCCAGGAGCTCGTCGCCGGTGGCAGACCCCTATGTGACGCTCGGTGTCGGGGTCAACGGCCTCGAGGCCACCGATATCGGCACCGAGACGACCACCGGCACGGACTTCAATCTCGGCGTCGGTAGCAAGGGGCCGCTGTTCTCGGGCGAGGTCGGCATCCACGGCGGCAGCTACGAGCCCGCTACGGATCGCGACATGAGTCTGTTCGGACTCAGCGGCGACTTTCGTCTCCAGCCGCGCTTCGGCAAGTTCGAGCCGTACGGGCTGATCGGAGTGGGGGGCCATGGGCTGTCCGACGCCGACGCCGAGTTCAACGCCATCGGCGCTTCACTTCGCCTGGGCCTCGGCGCGGACGTGCGCTTCGATAATCTCGGCGTGAGCGCGCGCTACCTGCACAGCAGATATGCGTTTGACGACAGCGGTAACAATCGCACCGGCGACGAGGGAGGATTCAACGCGACCTCCGACCAATTTGGCGTCAACGTGCAGTTTTACTTCTGAGCTGATTCGATCCCTGCTGAGCCGAGTCGACCTCGGAGGCCAGCCGCTCGAGCAGATCTGCGAGCGGCTCGGCCCGGGTCGGCTGGGCTTCGACGGCGCCGATGGCCTCGTCGAGAGCTGCTTCTACACGACCGAGGCGAGCCTCCTTTGGTTTAGGAGGCTCGTCTTTTTCTTGTTGTCCGCTCTGTATGGCTTTGAATCGGCGCGCCTGCTCGCCGACCAGATACCGCCGCACCGCGCGGCCGAGCCGGCTGCCGGTCGGCGAGCTGAGTTCGGCAGCGTGGTCGGCAATAAGCGCGTCGAGCCGCAGCGTCCTGGCGTAGATCTCCTGCAGGTCGTCGTCGAGCGCATCCTGCGCCAGCGTGGGGAGCAACCTGCTCGACGCCGACGCTGCGGCGGCGCGGCTGAAGTAGTCGAGAAGATGCGTCGCCACCACCAGCACACCGATCACGATCAGCACGAGCCCCGCGATCATGGCGAGGAGTTCGACGTCGGCCGCCGTAAGATTGGCGCCCGCCGTTTGCAGAATCTCGTCGAGAGGCTCACTCATAGGCGCCTGCACCGGTGATTAGAGGCCGTTGACGAGAACGCCGATTGCGGCTTGGGGCATTCATCTGCTAGATCCAAGATTGCAGTTTGAATACAGAGGCTTCGCTCGTAAACCCTCTGGGCCGGTGATGTGGGTATAATCTTGACGCCTCACAGGCCATTGCGTAACGTGTTGGGTCCATAGAAACGCGTACAACATTGCTATTATATTCGTCATTTCCGAAGCTATACACAGCTCGCACCTCGATTCTCGTGGTTGAGGAGAGGTCAAATTGAGTCAACAGCAATCCGGCCAGTACGTCCTGAAATTTATCTCAGGCAAGTATCAGGGTGGCGAGTTTCCGCTCGAGCAGGATACCGAGATATTGATCGGCCGCTCCAGTGAACTCGACATGGTTCTGGTCGAGGACATGGTTTCTCGCAAGCATGCCAGGATCAGCGCGCGCAACGGCGCGCTCGAGATCGAGGACTTCGGCAGCACCAACGGGACGTTCGTCAACGGCGAAAAGATCTCGAAGTCTCGCCTCAAAGAGGGCGATCGAGTCCTGATCGGCACCAATATCATCAAGCTGGTCCACCGCGATCAGATCGAGGCGGCCAGCGATGCTCCGGGTATGAGTGCTGCGCAGGAGGCCAATGCTTCAGCACAGGACACCGGCCGCATGCCGCCGGCCGCGCCCTCCAACCGCACCACCGGGGCCACGCTGACCGGCTCGATCTCGGGGTTGATCGAAGAGGTGCCGCTGCCCGATCTGCTCCAGCTCTTTTCGACCAGCCGCAAGTCTGGCGTATTGGTCATCCGCACCGAGGTCGACACCGCCAAGATCTACCTGCGCGAGGGCCGGGTCTTTTATTCGACGATCAATGACGACCCGGAGATCTCTCCGCACAAAGCGTTTTACCGCGTGCTGGCCTGGAAGACGGGCACCTTCTCGCTGGAGCAACCCACCGACGAGACCTTCGAAGAGGAGATGAATGAGTCCATCGAGAACCTCTTGATGGAGGGGATGCGCCAGCTCGACGAGATTATGAACCTGGGCGACGACGTCCCGGCTCTGACCGCCGGCCTCGAGATCAACAAGCCGCTGGTCGCCCCGTTGCGCAACCTGACGCCCGAGTTGCTCGACACCATCCAGCTCGTCTACAACTACGGCGGCGTCTCGAAGGTCCTCAATAAGAGTATGGCCAGCGACCTGGAGACAATGCAAGACGTGGTCTACCTGATCCGCAACGACTATCTGCACGTGGACTGACCGCGCTTTTTAACGCAGAACGCGCTTCGGGCGCAGAGGTTCTCGCTGAACAGCCCTCTGCGCCCCTTTTTTGTTCATCGAAACACCGAAGCACCACTGGAGTCGTCATGACCTCGTCACCGACCCGCCCGCCCGCCGACGAGACGATCCGGGTGCCCCCCCATAATGAAGACGCCGAGAAGAGCCTTCTGGGCGCGATCCTGTTGGATAACCGGGTGCTCGACGAGCTCTTGAGCCGGCTGAGCGCCGAGGACTTCTATCGCGAGCAGCACCGCCAGATCTTCCGGGCGATGGTCGAGCTGCACCGGCGCGACGAGCCGGTCGATGTCATCACCCTGGCCGACCATCTGTCCGCCGAGGACCGCCTCGACGCCGCCGGCGGCACCAGCTACCTGACCCGACTGTCCAACGCGGTGCCCTCGGCGGCCAACGTGGGCCAATACGCCCAGATCGTGACGCGCAAGTCGTCGCTGCGAAAATTCATCTCGACCGCCGACACCCTCGTCCACGACGCCTATAGCGACGTCAGCGACGTCGAGGAGTTCATGGACGAGGTCGAGCGCCGCCTGTTTGCGATCACCCAGTCGGGCATCAAAAAAGACTACGCCTCGATGCGCGAGGTCATCCAGAACGCGTTCACCCAGATCGAGGCGCTCTATAATAAGAACGAGCATATCACCGGCGTGCCCAGCGGGTTTGCCGACCTCGACGAGATCACCGCCGGCTGGCAGGACTCCGACCTGATCATCATCGCCGCGCGCCCGGCGATGGGTAAGACCAGCTTCACGCTCAATATGGCCACCCACACGGCCGTGGAGCGAAACCTCGCCGCGGCGTTTTTCAGCCTCGAGATGTCCAACGAGCAGTTGGCCATCCGGATGCTGTGCAGCCAGGCCCGCGTCGATCAGAGCCGGCTTCGCCGCGGCAATATGACCGAGCAGGAGTGGGCACGGCTGATCAAGGCCGCCGGCTCGCTGAGCGAGGCCAAGATCTTTTTGGATGACACCCCCGCCCTGCCGATCATGGAGTTTCGCTCCAAATGCCGCCGCCTCAAGGCCGAGCACGACATCAGCGTGGTGTTCATCGACTACCTGCAACTGATGCGCGGCTCGGGCGGCCACGGCAGCCGCGAGCAGGAGATCAGTGAGATCTCGCGGAACCTCAAGGCGGTCGCCAAGGAGCTCGAGATCCCGGTCATCGCCCTCGCCCAGCTCAACCGCGGCGTCGAGTCACGCGCCGACAAGCGGCCGATGATGAGCGATTTGAGGGAATCTGGAGCTATTGAGCAAGATGCAGACATCATCACGTTTATCTATCGTGAGGAAGTCTACGAGCCGGAGACCGAAGACAAGGGCCTGGCCGAGATCATCATCGGCAAGCATCGAAACGGCTCGATCGGCACGGTGAAGCTGCGCTTCTTCGGGCCGATCACCCGCTTCGAGAACCTCGCTCCCGACATGAATATGTAAGTACAGACGCGTAAGTCTTGGGGATAACGAGAAGCTCGAGACACTCGATGCGTCATCCAGGT
>JBKGZI010000482.1:0-4321 GCA_046545675.1 Persicimonas sp. | reverse complement strand
AGATGGTCTGGCACCGATTGTCCACGCTCAACCAAACGGTTCCGATTGCACTCCGGGAGCTCGGACAGACCAATCCTCGGGTCGAGTCCCTAATCTGCTGGTTGATCGTCCAGGTACCGGTCGACGATCTGGTCGAAACTATCCGGGGGGCGATCAGGGTCGGCAGCGCCCTCGTCAGAGCGGCGGCCGTCGGCCTGGGGCTTGTCGGCCTGGGGCTTGTCGGCCTGGGGCTTGTCGGCTTGGGGCTTGTTGGCTTCCGGCATTGGCCGCCGAGCCCGCCTCGCTCGCTTCGAGTTGGGCTCAGGAGGCGGCGTCTGGTCGAGCATCTCGACGATGATCGGCGAGCTGGTGCGGGTCAGCACTCGGCGGGCCGGTTGGTGGCCGTCGAGCTCGAACTCGAGGTCGACGGGCAGCTCGGCCGGCTCGATGGCGAAGTCGACCGGCGTGCGCCCCAGCTCGTGCTCACCGGCCCAAACCCGCGCGCCGTTCGGATCGCTGTGCAGCTCGAAGCGATAGACGGTGTCGTCGGGCTCGGCCTCGGCTGTCGGCTGGGATCGAGCGCGCTGGCTTTCCTCGGGCGGCTGGTCTCGCGGCGTTGGAGCTGGCGGCGCCGCCACGGACTCCCGGTCGACTCCGTCGGCGATCTCCTGCGGGCCGGGGTCGGCGAGAAGCAGCGCGCCCACTGCCACCATGAATATTGCACCGAGCCCGACGAGCCCACGCCACCGGAGCCTTCCCGGGCGCCGGCCGCCGGTCTCGGCGTTCTCCGGTGCCACCAAATATTCGAGCGACTCCGCCGTGTCGGCCGCCGCACGCTCGGGTGGGATGTCCGGAGCATCGAGGTGGCCCATCCGCCGGGTCGACAAGGGCGTGCCGACCTGCTCGATCACCTCGCAGACGGCCTCGTACATCTGTTCGGCGTCGGCGTAGCGCCGCTGCGGGGCCTTATAAGTGGCACGCGCGACGACCCGCCCGACTGGACTCGCGGCGATGTCATCGGGGATCGGCGTGTCGAGCTTGATCTGCATCATCAGCGTCTGCACCGGCGCTTGGCCGCAAAACACCTTCCTTCCGGTGAGCATCTCGAGCAACATCAGCCCGACGGCGTAGACGTCGGCCGCCTTCCCCGGAGACTGGTCGAGCAAATATTCGGGGGCCACATAAGAAGGGGTCCCGCAAACCGCGCCGGTGGCGGTCAGATCGCTGCGACCCTCCTCGAGCGACTTGGCGATGCCGAAATCCAGCAGCTTGACGAGATCTTCGCCGCGGCGGTTGGTGGTCACGAAGACGTTGCTCGGCTTCAGATCGCGGTGGATGAACTCCCGGGCGTGCGCCTCGGCCAGCCCGTCGAGCATCTGGCGGGTGATCTCCAGGGCGCGTCCCACCGGCAGCGCCCCCTGCTCGCTGAGGAGCTCCTTGAGATCGGCGCCCTCGAGATATTCCATGGCTACATAGACCAGCCCCGTATCGGACTCACCAAAATCGTAGAGGCGAATCGTATTGGGATGGTTGAGCTCCTTGGCCAGGCGCACCTCGCGCTGGAAGCGGCCGACCAGCTCGGGGTTTTCGGCGGCGATATGCGGATGGAGCACCTTGATAGCCACCGGCCGCTCCATCGGCAATTGCTCGGCGCGCAGGATCATCCCCATGCCACCGGTGGCCATCACACCCTTGATCCGGTAGCGCTCGTCGAGCAACTCGCCGACCTGCGGCACCCGATATCGCCCCAGCTTTTGTTGCTCCTCGCGTTGCGTCACGTCCCCGTTCCCCTCGCTGCTCGCCAATAGTCCCCTCCGGCGTCTCCCATGACAGAGCCTGGCCACTGCGCGGTGTGTCGATGACATCGTATGAGCCAAACCAAACCACGGAACGTAGTGGGACAAGAAAATCGGGGAGTTTGCCTTGTGGCAGGCGCCAGCAGCCCCAGAATTGCAGAAAGCATATGGCGGGTGTCCGCACCCCCAGCTACGGTTTGGATCCCGCACGAAACCACGTCATGGGCCGATCGGTTTACTTGGCTGGAGCGGGTTTTAGGTTCTGGTCACGCTCGCAGATTCGAACTCCTGAGACCCGAGGCGATACGATGCCCAGAAAAGCAGTGGCCAAAACCGACGACCTCCAAGACGGCGATAAGATGCAGGTCGAAGTCGGCGATCTCGACCTGCTCTTGGTGCGCGTCGACGGCGAATACTTCGCCCTGGGCGCCCACTGCACCCACTACGGCGCGCCGCTGGTCGACGGCGTGCTCAGCGGTGAGACGCTGGTGTGTCCGTGGCACCACGCGGTCTTCAACGTGACCAGCGGCGAGCATATCGAGCCGCCCGGGCGCGATTGCCTCAACAAATTCGAGGTGACCATCGAGGGCGACGACGTCGTGGTGGAGGTCGCCGAGGGCGCCGAGGAGCACCGCCAACCCGACTTCTGCGAACCCGACGAGGACGACCAGCGCCACTTTGTGATCCTGGGGGCGGGCGCCGCCGGCAGCATGGCCGCCGAGACGCTTCGCAAGAGCGGGTATACCGGCCGGATCTCCATGGTCACCTACGAGACCAGCCCGCCCTACGACCGCCCGAACCTGAGCAAAGCGTACCTCTCGGGCGACGCCGAACCCGACTGGCTGCCCCTTCGCCCCTCCGAGTTTTACGAGGAGCACGGCATCCGCCTGATGGCCGACCACCGCGTCGAGCGGGTCGATATTGCCGCCAAGAAGGTCGAGTTCGCCGGCGGCGAGTCGCTGCCCTACGACAGGCTGCTGGTCGCCACCGGCGGCGTCCCGCGCCGGCTCGACATCCCGGGCCACGACCTCGACGGCGTCTTCTTGCTGCGAACCATCGGCGACGCAGACGCGATCATCGGCGCGGCCGAGGACGCACAAAAGGCGGTGATCATCGGGTCGAGCTTTATCGGCATGGAGGTCGCCGCGTCGCTTTCTCAGCGCGACATCGACGTGAGCGTCGTCTCCGTCGACGAGGTCCCCTTCGAGAACGTCCTCGGCGCCGACGTGGGCCGCTACTTCCTCGAGATGCACCAGGAACACGGCGTCGGCTTCCACCTCAATACAAGCATCGAGAGCATCGAGGGCGACGGCCCTGCTCGAAAGGTCGTGCTGAGTGACGGCACCGAGATCGACGCAGATCTGGTGGTCATCGGCGTCGGCGTTCGCCCGGCGACCGACTTCCTCGAGGGCCAACTGCCGCTCAACGAAGACGGCAGCATCAGCGTCGACGCCACTATGAAGGCCGCCGACGACGTCTGGGCGGCCGGCGACATCGTCCGGTTTCCGCACCCCAAGACCGGCGATCCCATTCGCATCGAGCACTGGCGGCTGGCCAACCAGCACGGAAAATGCGCCGCGCTGAATATGGCCGGCCACGAGACCGGCTATACGGAGGTGCCGTTCTTCTGGACGCGTCAATTCGACACCTCGATCAAATACGTCGGCCATGCCCACGACTGGGACGAGATCTATATCGACGGAGACATCGCCGACGGCGACTTCATCGCCTACTACATAAATGGCGATCAGGTCCTGGCCGCCTGCGGCACGCGCGGCGGAGATCTGACCTATCTCCAAGACGCCATGCGCCGCGACGCCGCCCCTACCCCGGAGCAGGTACGCACCGGGCACAACCCGTCGTGAGTCATTTATGCAGAGAGGCATGAAAAAGGCCCTCCTCGCTTGGTGCGAAGAGGGCCTTTTTTGTTGGTCGAGAGGCTCGGTGTTTATTCGGCCTTCTCGACGTCTTCGAGGTCGCTGTTGATCTCGGCTTCGAGGGCGGCGGCGACGTCGTCGGCGTTGTCCTCGGTGACCTCCTCCTCGGCCTGCGCACGCTCTTTGTCGAGCAGGGCGGCGCGCCGCTCGTCGACGGTGGGGGCGGGCGCTTCGGCCTCGGCCTCGCCGGACTCCTCGGCGGCCTCGTCGGTGGCCTCCTCAGTGGCCTCCTCGGCGGTCTCCTCGGCCGGCTCTTGTTGATCTTTGGGCTCGCAGGCCACCAGGCTCAGAGAAACGGCGGTCAACAGGCATGCCAGGCGCAGTAGAAGATGATACGTGGTCAGCAACCTGACCTCGCATTATTCGACATCAAATTATTTGTTACGTGTGTCTGGTATGGATCATAATGCAGGATACCCGACGCGCACAAGCCTGCTGGAGAGAGGATCGCCGCTCGGCCACCTCCAGCAGGCTTGTGCGCGTCGGGTATCCGGGGTTCGACAAGATGAACATGGCGGGTGTCCGGGGCTGTCTGGGGGTGCGCCGCCCCGGGAGCGCCTCCGGCGCCCCCGGCGTCGGCTTACCCCCAGCTATGGTTTGGATCCCGCA
>JBKGZI010000481.1:0-4327 GCA_046545675.1 Persicimonas sp. | reverse complement strand
GGGGTCTGCAGAGCGGACGACGGGCTCGACGCCGGCGCTGACGCCAACGACGCCAACGACGCCGAGCGTCCCGATGCCGAACGCCCCGATGCCGACGCCAACGACGCCGAGACCGACGCGCCTGACACCTCGGACTCCGGCGACGCTGATTGTGAGCCTCGGACCTGCGAGGACATGCCCGACCGATGCGGCACCCTCGAAGATGGATGCGGCGGAGAAGTGGTGTGCACTTGCCCGGACGAATACCAAGTCGTACTCATCCAGGATATCACCCGGCGCACCGCGCCCGAGCGATGCATCGACGGCGCCTCGCCGGGCGCGGACATCATGGGCGTCGAATTGCAGTCCTCAGACGGCACCTCCTTGTCGTCAGCGCAGCATGTTGCGTCTTCGATCAACGCCGGCCGATTCAACGGGTATAAGGAGGCCCTGTTGGTATTCGACGAACAGTCCACTGAATGTGTCACCGCCGTCAGCCCCAACAACATGGTCTCCCTGGGCTGCGAAGGCCGCCTCGCCGTGATTTTCGAGGAGCCGCTGGAGAGTGGCCGACAAATTCAGGTGACCGAATATGGCGGCAATTGCGGGTCGGACTGCGCCGACTCGACGAATTGCCAACCGGATGTCTACGAGGTGCGCGTCTGTTCGGGCGAGGTCGATGACATCAGCGGCGGAGACTTCAGCTCCTGCAAGATGGTCCTCGGCCAGAGCTCCGAGGGACATACCTTCAACCTCACGCTGGACGAGGAAGCCGACTTCGACGGCGACGGTGTCGCCGATGTCGAGGACAACTGCCCGTCGGTGGCGAACCAAAATCAGACAGCCAGTGACCGCGACGACCTCGGAGACGCCTGCGACAATTGCCCCGAGACCGAAAACACCGGCCAAGAAGACCGGCTTGGCAACGGAATCGGCGACGCATGCGAGGTGGCGTGCCCGGGCCGCAACCCTCCAAGCTGCCCGTCGGACACCACCTGCCGATTCGTCGACCCCGATGAAAGGGCCTGCTTCTTAGCCGACGATCGCGACGAAGGCGCAGAGTGCAACGGTGATATCGACACCTGCCGCGAAGGCCTCCAATGCTTCACAAATAATAATGTCTCGAGATGCTTTCGACTATGCGATGGTCCCAGTGATTGCGGCGACGAAGACGACACTTGCGTCTCGACGCAGTTCTCCACCGGCACATTCAATGTCTGCCAGCCACCGTGCTCCAGTGATGCGGAATGCTCCAGCGGCGCATGCTGTATCGACGACGTTTGTACCAGCTGCTAGCAGCTCGACAGACTTTATGCTGCCGGCTCGTCTGGTATATGGTCGTCCGGCATCGACATCCGCCCAGCGCACCAAGAACCAAGAACCAAGAACCAAGAACCAAGAACCAAGAACCAAGAACCAAGAACCAAAAACTTCAGCGTACGCCGAGCGAGCTGCGTGACCGCACATATTTTTCGACAAGCTAATAATCTACGTGACTGTATATATAGAGGGGACGGGTGCGACTCTTACACACATCTGATTGGCATCTGGGGACGGCGCTCAAACAGGTCGACTGCGCCCAGGAGCAGGCTCGTTTTTTGGACTGGCTCGTCGACACGCTCGCCGAGCGATCGGTCGACGTTTTAGTGATCGCCGGCGACGTCTTCCACTACGCGAGCCCGTCGAACGCCGCCCAGAAGCTGTATTTTGGGTTCCTTGCGCGTTGCGCCGCCATCGATAGCCTGCGCAAGGTGGTCGTGGTGGCCGGCAACCACGATTCGCCGACCGGCCTGGACGCGCCGCGCGAGCTGCTCGGCCACCTCGACGTCCATGTGGTCGGCGCGCTGCCGCGCGATGAGGAGCAGTGGTCCGACTGCCTGGTGCCCGTGGAGAACGACGACGGCGAGGTCGAGATGGTCGTCGCCGCGGTGCCCTACGTTCAAGAGGCCCGCCTCGGCGTGAGCCTGGGCGAGGGTGGCGAGTCCGCGCTCAGACAGCAATACCAGGCGGCGTTCAGCCGGCTGTATCGGCGCCTTGCCGACCAGGCCCGGCAGAACTGGCCGAGCGCCTCCCTGGTGGCGACCGGCCACCTGACCGTGTACGGCGACGGCAACGAGATCAAAAAGGGCGACTTTCACACCGGCATCCACCGCACCGCACGCCCCCGGCCCGACGTCAAAGACGAGGAACTCGACCGCCTGCTGAGCATCGGCACCATCGAGGCGATGGGGCCGCAGATCTTCGACGAGCGCTTCGAGTATGTGGCGCTCGGCCATATCCACCGTCATATGCCGGTGGGCGGCACGCGCCATATCCGCTACTGCGGCACGCCGGTGGCCACCAGCCTCGCCGAGAGCGCCCCGCCACGTAAGGTCATTCAGGTCGACCTCGACCCGGCCCGCCCCGACGAGCGCCTGCCCATCGAGCCCGTCTCCGTGCCCAGGTGGCGCGAGCTCTTCGAGCTCACCGGCTCCCAGGACGAGCTCGACGACGTGCTCGCCGATTTGCGCAACGACGCCGAGCTGCCCCCCGCGCTCTTTTTGCGCGTCGAGCTCGGCCCCGACGATGTCGCCCACGCCGACCGCATCAGCCACTTTCAAAAGGTCATCGCCGACCACCACCCCGCCGGCGAGCGCCCGCTGATCATCGAGGTGCGCGAAGCCTTCAAACTCGACGATGACGAGCGCGCCGCCGACGGCGGCGAGAAGCTGCCGCCGATCGAAGATCTCACCCACATGGACGTCTTCGCGGCGATGTACCGGCGCCGGTATCCCGACCAAGACGGGCCGCCCGACCGCCTGGTCGAAAAGTTCCGGCATATCGAACAGCAATTGCACGACAACGACGAGGGGGCATCGTGAAATTTCATCGCATCGACGTCGAGAATATCAACTCGCTATATGGCGAGAATCCGATCGACCTGGACGGGCATTTCAGCGACACGCCGCTGTATCTGATCATGGGGCCCACGGGCTCGGGCAAGACGACCATCTTGGACGCGGTCTGCCTGGCGCTATTCGGCACCACCCCGCGCCAGGCGGCCGAGAACAGCGCCGCCGCCGATGTGGGCGCGCAGGTCAACTCTCAGGGCACCGGCCGCTCGCGCGCCGAGGTCGTCTTCAGCCTGCTCGACCCCAAGCAGGGCGTGCGCACCCGCTATCGGGCCGTCTGGGAGTTCTGGCGTGCCCACGATCACGCCGACGGCCGACCTCAGAAGCCGCGCCGGGAGTTGCATCAACTCGACGACGACGGCGAGTGGAGCGTCCTGGTCAGCAGCACCAAAGAAAAGGACTTCCGGGACCCCTTCGACCACGTGCTCGACGGGATGTCGCTGAATGATTTTTTGCGCAGCGTCATGCTCGCCCAGGGGGAGTTCTCCGCGCTCCTGAAGGCCGAAGACGCCGACAAGGCCTCCATCCTCGAGCGGCTGACCGACACCGGCGACTACCAAAAGCTCGGATGGCTGGCGCATCAGCGATGGCAAAAGGAGAAAAAGGAGCTCGAGCGGCTCGACGAGCAGGTCGGCAATTTCGACGGCGCCACGCCAGACGAGATCGCGGCCACCGAGCAAGAGCTGGACGAAAAAAAGCAAGATTGCCAGGCGCTCGGCCAGTGGCAAGACGCGGCCGCGACCCGCAGGAAGTGGCTCGAGCGGTTCGAGCAACTCTCGGGCGAACTCGCCGAGGCGAAAGAGGCGCATAAGGACGCCAAAGCCAAGCGCGAGGAGTGCGCCGAGGATTTTGCCCGACGCGACGCCGACCGCGAGGCGAGCAAGGCGCGCGCGCCGCGCGACGAGGTCCGCCGGCTCCAGGCCGACCAACAAGAGCTCGTCAAATCACTGCCCGAGCTCGAGAAGACCCAAAAGGAGCGAGACGAGGCGCTCGAGGAGGCCCGCAAAAAAGAGGCGGCCGCCAAAGAGGCGCTCGACGCCGCCGAGAAGGCATTCGAAGAGCTCAAACCCGAGATCAAAGCGGCCAAGGAGATCAAAAACGACCTCAAAAACACCCGAAAAGAGGTCGAAGCGCTCGACGACAAGATCGAGGGTCAGGAAGAGAAGCTCGAGAAGACGCAGGACACCTTCGAGAAGTCCGGCGAGAAGCTCGAGGAGGCGCAGCAGGCCCAAAAGACCGCCGCCGACAAGCTCGAGGCCATCGCCGACGACGAAGCGCTCGCCCAAAAGACGCCCGCGCTTCGCGCCGAGCTCGACGCACTCCAAAAGGAGAACGAGCGCGTCGTACGAGCCTCCGGGAAGGTCGATGAGCTCGACGAAGAGCTCTCCGAGAAGTCCGAGGAGAAGGAAAAGCTCGACAAAAGGCTCGCCGACCAAAAGACGGCGCTCGAGCCTCTC
>JBKGZI010000480.1:0-4346 GCA_046545675.1 Persicimonas sp. | reverse complement strand
GCGACCGCCTCGAGCACCGCACGGTAGATCGCCGGATCGCGGATCCCCTTCTCCTGCTCAATGAGGTTCTCGAGCTGCAAATACACCTCTCCGCGATGCGACAAAAAGGTGCGAATCACCGCCTCTTCGAGCGTCTCGTCGGGCTGGATCGCCGCCAAATACTGCGGGATGCCCCCGTAGATTCCATAGAAATAAGCCTGTTCACGTGGGGAACGCTCGGCCACCATTTTCGCGGCGTCGTAATAATCGAAGGCGGTGAGCCGCTCGCGCCAATTGATGCGTCCGTATAGCGGTGAGTCCCCAGCCTCTAGTCCCTCCATCGTGGCCACTTCCGAGCCACACAAGACCAACGTTAGATCGCTGCTCGCCACCTCGCGATCCCATATGGCGTTGAGCTGCGAGACAATCCCCTCCTCGCTGGCCAGCAGATATTGAAACTCATCGAGGATCACCACCAACGGCGCCTCGCGCGCAAGCTGCGCCAAGAGCCGAAAGGTCGTGCGCCAATTTGGATAGTCCTGTGGCTCGATTTCCGAATCAGACCAAGCCGCCAATTCGTGCAGCAGGTCCATCCGGTTGCGATCGGCCGTTGTATCCGCCGCCAGATAATAAAAGCGGCGGTCATCGCGCCAAATCCAGTCGAGCAAGAATGTCTTGCCCACTCGCCGACGACCGTACAAGAGTGCCAGGTGAGAACCGGGCCTCTCCGACAGTTCCCGGAGTTCTTCGGCCTGCTCGGCGCGATCGATGAGTTCAGGAGAATCAGCGGGCATAACTGTCTCGCCACAAGAGCGTTTACACCATAGCGTATACACACCGTAATGCATTTACACTATAACCACAACGCTCTGCCCCCCGCCCTCTCAATGCTTCAAAGCTGCTCCATGGGCTCTTCCATGCCCCCGTGCAAGCAATGGTTCCATGATTCAACGCTTCCATGATTCAACGCTTCCATGGCTCCGTGGCTCCATGGCTCCACCCTCAATCCAACCCATCAGGCGGCGCCAAGCGCGGGGCCGGCCCAAAATCAGGCACCGCCGGCTTTTGCTCATCGAGCAACTCCATCGCCTTGTCGATGGCCGCCTGGAGCTGCGGGTCCTCGCCCTTCTCCTGCGCATCCGGCGGCAGCTCGACCTCCACGTCGGGGTCGGTGCCGTAATTTTCGACGCGGTAGCCGACGTCCTCGAACCAGAATGAAAATTCGGGCTGGGTGGTGATGCTGCCGTCGACGAGCTGGTGGCGCGGCCAGATGCCGATGACGCCGCCCCAGGTGCGCTTGCCGAGCAGTGGGCCGAGCTCCATGAGCTTGAAGCAGTGGCTGAAAATGTCGCCGTCGCTGCCGGCGTGCTCGTTGGTCAGCCCGACCAGCGGGCCCATGACCGATTCCTGCGGGTAGGGCATCGGCTTGCCCCATCGCTGGATATCGTAGCCAAGGCGTGGACGGGCGAGCTTCTCCAGGATGAGCTGGCTGACGTGGCCGCCGCCGTTATAGCGCACGTCGACGACCAGGCCCTTTTTGGTATTCTCCGACATATAGGCGCGGTGAAATTCGGCGAAGCCGAACGGGCCCATATCGGGGATATGCACGTAGCCGATCTGACCGTCGCTGGCCTCGTGGACCTTGCGGCGATTGTCGAGCACCCACTCGCGGTAGCGCGCCTTGAACTCGCTGCGAAGGGTCTCGACCGTATGAGTGGCCAGCTCGCCTGTGTCGGCGTCGACGACGGTGACCTCGACCTCTTGGCCGGCGCGGTTGACCAGCCGCTGGTCGACCGAGACGTGCTCGGAGACCCGCTGGCCGTTGATGGCGACGATGGTGTCGCCCTCGGCGATGTCGACCCCCGGGCGCGCCAGCGGGGAGCGCTCTTTGGGCTCCCAGGTCTCGGCGGCGATGATATGCTCGATGCGATAGCCGCCTTTCTCTTGGCCGGCGTCGTTGCCCAGATCTCGCTCGAATTCGACGTCCGGATCCCAGACCACCTCGGCGCCCAAAAAGCCCGGGTGATATTGGGGCGCGCGGGGATAATCGCCGCCGATCTCGTAGGCGTGGCTCGTGCCGAGCTCGCCCTGCATCGTCCAGACGAGATCGGAGAACTCACTGCGCGCGCTGACGCGATCCAATAGAGGCTGGTAGCGATTCCAGACCTCCTCCCAGTCGACACCACCCATATCCTCGCGCCAGAAGTGATCGCGCATCAGGCGCCAAGACTCGCGCAGCATCTGCTCCCACTCCTGGCGCGGCTCGACGCTCACCGAGAGCCTGCCCAGGTCGACAAACCCGGTGCGCCGAGACGGCCGCTCGTCGTCGGAGTCGCCCATCGCCGGCCCCTCGCCGTCGGCGCTGACGACCTGCAGACCCGCGTCGGTCCACAACGCCATCGTCTTGCCGTCCGGCCCGAGGATGAAGTCGCTGACCTCACGCGCAAACGTCTTGGTGCGCCGCTTCTCCAGCGAGAAGTATTTGAGCGTGCCCGAGCTCTCCTCTATCCAGCCCTGGCCGAGGCTTCCGCTGATCGGGAAGACCGTCCAGAACACGCGCTCTTCGGTCGCCGCCAGGTCGCCATAATTGCCCTCGCGGCCGGGGAAGACCTGCACGCGGCGGTCGATGCCGTCGAAATCGATGGAAATTTTTTCGCTGTCGTCGCTGTCGTCGCTCTCTTCGCCGCCATCGTCGCTGCCGGCTTCATCTCCACCGTCACCGCCCTCATCGGAGTCCTGCTCGTCGTCGTCCTCGTCGAGACCAGCGCCGTCGAGCGGGCGCGGCTTTTCGATAAACGGCGACTCGACGTCTTCCCGGAGCGTGACCACGCACGGCTTCATCGCCCGCGGGAAGCTCAGCTCGAAGAAGACCTCGTCGTAGACTGGGTTGAATTTGCGGTAGGATAGAAAATACAGATAGCGCCCCTTGGGGTCGAAGACCGGCTCGATATCGAGGTAGCTGCCCGAGGTGATCTGGTGGGCGCGGCCCTCCTCGAGGTCGTAGATGCGAATGGCGCCGGTCGAGAAGTCGTTGGCAAAGCCATATGAGACCCAGCGCCCGTCGGGCGACCAATCGAAGCCGTTGATACGGGTGTATTCGCTGCGGTCGAGCACCTTGGCCCGGCCCGATTCGAGGTCGAGGTGGACGAGCTCGTGGCGGTGATTCGAAAAGATCACCGCGTCGGCGTCGGGGGCGACTTTGACCTCGACCGGGCGGCCGAGATCGTCGGCGTCGGTGCCCTCGATGCTGGTCTCTATACGGCTGGCGTCGATCTCAGCGGGCGTCCCGGAGCCGTCGGCGCGGTGGATCTCGAAGCGCTCCTCTCCGGTCGCGTCCGAGACGACCACCATACGCTCGCCGTCGTTCAAATAACGCGCGAGCCGATAGCGCACACCCTGCTCACGGCCGGTCTGGCGCACCGCGCCCTCCCAATTGCCGAAGTTGAACAACTTGCCGCGCGTGCTCACCGACAGCGAGTGCCCGGCGGGATGCAGGGCGAAATCGTCGAGATAGTCCTCGGCGTGGACGAATTTTCGGTTGAGCTCGGTGCGCGGCGAGGCGTACTCGCACTCGATCTTTGCGGCGGTGTCCGAGGCGAGGTCGAGCCGCCACAAATCGCCACCCACCGTGTACGTGATCGAGTCGCCGTCGCTGGCGGCAAAGCGCGCATAAAAGCCGACGTGGTCGGTGTGGCGGGTCAGGTCGGAGCCATCGGGCAGGCACGAATAGATATTGCCGTAGCCCTCTTCGTCGCTGAGAAAATAGATGCGCTCACCGATCCACATCGGGCGAACCAGACCGGCGGTCTGCTCGGGCAGAATCCGACTCCAATTACCCGTTCCGTCGGCGTCGACCCACAGAACCCCGGCCGTGCCGCCGCGATAACGCTTCCAGCGCGCCAGGTCGTCCGAGTACCGGGCCAGCACGACGCCCTCACCGTCAGGTGCGAAGGAGATCGAATGAGCAGGCCCCACCGGCACCCGCTGGGTCTGGCCGCCGTCGACCGGCACCTGGTACAGCGCAAACGAGCGCTGGAAGGGCTCCCGAAAATTCGACCGAAACAGCACATGCGCGCCGTCTTTCGACCAACCGACCACCGTCGAATGCCCACCGTTGAAGGTCAACTGACGCGCGCTCCCGCCTCGAGCGTCCATCACATAGACCTCCGGGGTGCCCTCCTCGGTGCCGGTAAACGCGATCTGCGAGCCATCGGGCGAGAACGCCGGATACGACGCCGCCCCCCGCGCGCTGGTCAACCGCCGGGCCACGCCGCCGTCCAAGGGCACTTCCCAAAGATCGTCCTCGCTGACGAAGACGACGCGATCGCGATAGACAGTCGGCTGCCGATAATATCCATTCATGGTTG
>JBKGZI010000479.1:0-4350 GCA_046545675.1 Persicimonas sp. | reverse complement strand
CCGAGGCGACCATGAACCGACTGCCCGCACCGACCGGCGACGCCGGATTTGAAAGCCCGGATCAGCTCGTCGGTCTGCTCGAAGAGTTGCTCGAGATCGGCGTCGAACTCGAAGACGCGGTCAACCATAGTATCGACTACCCCGATGATTACCAGCCCGAGCCGCTGGTCGCGCAGGCCGGTGAGATGCTCGACGCGAGCATCAATCTGGTCCAGCGCATCGCCAATCACTCCTCGCACCCGCTCGATGAGGCCGCCGAGTTCGGCGACGCGCGCTTTGCGGTCTCGATGGCGATCGACGAGCTCGACCGACAGCGTCGGGTCGTCTCCGAGGTCGATCCCGAGGAGTCCGGCCGCGAACGCGTTTTGACTATCGTCGCCGAGGCCAAGGGCGTGACGACTCAGGCGTTGATCAACGTCGAGCGAGCCCTGTGCGCGGACAGCCACCGCGAGCCACAACTCGGCGAATTCTTGAGCTTGGAAGATTCGTTGGAGATCCGGCGGGTGTATGGAAAGATGCGCCGGGCGCTGCTCAAATTCGAGCGACATAAGGAGGCGCCTTCCCACGCGGAAGTCGTCGCGCGGCTGCGTCGCGCCGGCACCTCCTTCGTCCAACTTCGCGGCCACGACTGCTACCAGAATCTGCGCGTCGAGGATCGCTTTGAATTCGACCGCCTTTGGGACCGCGTATACGGATGGCTGCAGACCGAGAGCGCCGGCGAAAATACCTACGCGGGCTGGCTGATCTGGGAGGATATCCTCAACTTCGTCGAGCTGATCGGCTCCATCAACTTCCAGCAGGAGCTCCGCGAGCACGACATCGCCCTGGCCAGCCGGATGCTCCCCCGGTTCGACGAACGCGACGCCCAAGACCCGCTCGGAGAAGAACTCGCCGCAGAACTCAGCCGCCTCAGTGGCTACAGTCCCGTCATCGACGCGCTCATCGAGCAGGGCCCCGACGCCAGCGTAGACGACTGGCGCCAACAATTGCGCAGCATCGAATACGGTGGCTAACCTGCATTTCTCATGACACGAGCCTCCGGTAGAGATGCTCGTGAGAAATCAGGGCTAAACAAGCACATCAGATGGATGATTTACGAGGCGTCTTCGCCTTTCGTGCGGTTATTGACATCCACGCCAAGCTGCGCGCTTTGATTGACGCAAACGGCACAAATCGCTACTTCATGAAGGGACAAAAATGGCTGTCGACGCGCCCTTGTGGCGACTGAGCATCCCCCAACACGGAGTACGAGCCATGCGATCGTCCACTCGAATTTGTCTCTTCACCTGTATCTTGCTGATCTCGACGGGCCTGGCTGCTACGGCGCTGGGGCAGACCAAGATCTACGACTGGTCCGACGACAAGAGGCCGGTGCTGGTTCAAAACGACTCCGGGCTGATCTTCATCACCAAAGAGAAGAAGCCGGACCGGGTCTACAATTGGAGCAGTAAGAATGCCGGTGACGACTTCGACAACGTCTACCTGGTCAACCTCGACGGCAAAGGCGGCAAAGAGGTCTTGGGCGCCGGCAAGCCGATGTTCGTGCTCAAAGAGAACGGCGATCCGATGTGGTCGCTCGACAAGGGCTGCAAGCAGACTATCGTGGCCGACTTCGTCGCCGACGATAAGCTCGACGTATTGTGCAACAACGGCCGCGAGATGAAGGTGTATACCGACGACGGCCAATTTGTCTGGTCGGTGTCGCTGGGTCACACCGTCGAGCACTGTCGGGCGGGCGATTATAATGGCGATCTGAAGGCTGATCTGGAGTGCAAATATCGGGGCCGCGATCAGTGGGCGCGCATCGACGCCGAAGGTGAAATCCTCGCAAAAGACCTCTCCAAACCCGAGATCTCCGAGGGCGGCGTCGACCTCGACCTGGCCTCGCCCAGCGATGAAAAGGACGTGCTCGACGGCAAAGAGGGCGTCGAGCTCGACGGCGAGGTGCTGGCGGCGCTGACCAAAGACCTCGACGGCGATGGCTCCTCGGAGATCGTGGCCGTGACCCAAAAGACCATCTACGTGATCAGCGAAGACGGCTCGGACGTCCAGAAGTTTCCGGCCTCCGCCAAAAAGTACAACCGCAAGCCCTTCGCCAAGCTCAACAGCGTCTACGCCAGCAACTTCTCGGACGACGCCAAGGCCCAGAAGACCGTCGAAGACCTGCAGGACAAGCTGTCCAAATGCTACGCCGGCCGCGTCACAAAGAACCAATTCGCCGGCACCGGCCAGATCATCCTGAGCGTCTCGGTCGACGACAAGGGCAAGACCACCGGGGTCAACCGGGTGCACTCCGAGATCAGCGACAAAGCCGTGGAGACGTGCGCCAAGAAGGCGCTCGAGGCCGGCAAATACCCCGCTGCCAAAGAGGGTGCCACCGGCAGCATCAACGTCAATATGAAATATACTTTCCGAGATGAATAACGTGGGGCTCTCGGGGCCTGGCCGCCAGCACGCTTGTCCCGCCGTATCTACAAGTTTTTGGCTTTAGAAAATGTTCTTGGTTCTTGGTTCTTGGTAAAGCACAACTGCTCAGCAAGAACCAAGAACCAAGAACCAAAAACCAAGAACCAAAAAACAGCTCAGCCAGCGAAGACTCACCAAAACAACGAAAAACAACGGGAAGCAACCAAATGACTAAACGTCAACCTATCCGCGCGCCGCGTGGCACCGAGCTGCGCTGCAAGGGCTGGATTCAGGAAGCCGCCCTTCGCATGCTGATGAATAACCTGGACCCGGAGGTCGCCGAAGATCCCGATCGGCTAGTCGTCTACGGCGGCACGGGCAAGGCTGCCCGCAACTGGGATTGCTACGAGCATATCGTCCGCGAGCTGGAGCGTCTCGAGAACGACGAGACGCTCCTGGTGCAGTCGGGCAAGGCCGTCGGGGTCTTCAAGACCCACGAAGACGCCCCGCGCGTGCTCATCGCCAACTCGAATTTGGTCGGCAAGTGGGCCAATTGGGAGCACTTCAACGAGTTGGAGAAGAAGGGCCTGATGATGTACGGCCAGATGACGGCCGGCAGTTGGATCTATATCGGCACCCAGGGCATCCTGCAGGGCACCTACGAGACCTTCGCGGCGGCCGCGCGCCGGCATTTCGGCAGCGATCTGAGCGGCAAATTCGTGCTCACCGCCGGCCTGGGCGGCATGGGCGGGGCGCAGCCGCTGGCGGCGACCTTCAACGGGGCGGCGTTTTTGGGCGTCGACGTCAATAAAAAGCGCATCGAGCGCAGGCTCGAGACCGGCTATTGCGACAAGATGAGCGACGACCTCGACGAGGCGCTCGCGTGGGTGCTCGCCGCCAAGAAACACGGCCAACCCCTGAGCGTGGGCCTGGTGGGCAACGCCGCCGAGGTCCACCCCGAGCTTTTGCGCCGCGGGATCATCCCGGACGTGGTCACCGACCAGACCGCCGCCCACGACCCTCTAAACGGCTACGTGCCCGCCGGCTATAGCGTCGAGGAGGCCGACTCGCTTCGTGAGGCCAGCCCGTCGTCGTATCTCGAGGAGGCCAACGCCAGCATCACGCGCCACGTCGAGGCGATGGTCGAGTTCAAGGACCAGGGCGCAGTGGTCTTCGACTACGGCAATAATATCCGGCAGGTCGCCCAGGATAATGGCTTTTCGCGCGCCTTCGACTTCCCGGGATTCGTGCCCGCCTATATTCGGCCGCTATTTTGCGAGGGCCAGGGGCCGTTTCGCTGGGTCGCGCTGTCTGGAGATCCGGCAGATATCGAGCGCACCGACGAGGCCATCCGCGAGCTCTTCCCCGAAAAGGAGCACCTGCTTCGCTGGCTCGACCTCGCCCAGGACAAGGTCCACTTCCAGGGCCTGCCCTCGCGCATCTGCTGGCTGGGCTACGGCGAGCGGGTCAAAGCGGGGCTCAAATTCAACGAGCTGGTCAAAAATGGGGAGATCTCCGCGCCGATCGTCATCGGCCGCGACCACCTCGACTGCGGCAGCGTCGCCAGCCCCAACCGGGAGACCGAGGGCATGAAAGACGGCAGCGACGCGGTCGCCGACTGGGCGATCCTCAACGCCATGATCAACGCGGTGGGCGGCGCAAGCTGGGTCAGCTTCCACCACGGCGGCGGCGTGGGCATGGGCTATAGCCTGCACGCCGGCCAGGTCATCGTCGCCGACGGCACCGACGCCGCCCACGACCGCCTCGAACGGGTGCTCACCACCGACCCGGGCATGGGGATTATTCGCCATGCGGATGCGGGTTATGAGAAGGCGGTCGATTTTGCGCAGGAAAATGGGGTGAGGGTGCCTCATTTAGAGGAGTGAGGTGTCGGCTTCCCTCCCCGCCCGAAGCGATAGCGAAGGGAAGGGGAGGATCAAGGAG
>JBKGZI010000478.1:0-4353 GCA_046545675.1 Persicimonas sp. | reverse complement strand
ACAAAAACGCCCCGAGCTGATCTGCTTAATCAACTCGGGGCGCTAAATACGTACTCGGCTCTCGCCGAAGGCGGTCGCGTCGGAAGTGAGATGGATTGGGTTTAAAGGTTCTTTTTAGAGAAGTACCAGTCGGTGACTTCGTATTCGGGGTTGTCGACGCGCTCGGCGGCCTCCTTAGCCGTCTGGGGCGGGGGCACGATGACCTTGTCTCCCGGACGCCAATCGGCCGGCGTGGCTACGCCGTGCTTATCGCTGGTCTGTAAGGCGTCGACCAGTCGCAAGACCTCGTCGAAGTTGCGCCCCACGTCCAGCGGGTAATAGATCATCGCCCGCAGGATGCGGTCGGGGTCGATGACGTAGACGGCGCGAATCGCCGCGGTGTCCGAGCTGGCCTCGTGGACCATGCCATACAATTTGGAGACCTCCTGAGTGAGATCGGCGATGATCGGAAACGAGATGTCCACGCCGAAGTTCTCCTTGATATTTCGCACCCAGGCGATGTGGCTGTGGACGCTGTCGATGGAGTTACCCAACAGAGCGACGTTTCGCTCGGCGAGCTCGTCGGCGATATTCTCGAAGGCCATGAATTCGGTCGTGCACACCGGCGTAAAGTCGGCCGGGTGGGAGAATAGGATCACCCACTTGTCCGGGTTCCACTCCGACAACCGAATGGTTCCGTCAGTGGTCTTGGCCTCGAAGTCCGGCGCGGGAGCATTGAGCTGGAGCATCGGGCGAGCGTTGGGCGTCTCGGTGGACTGTTGGTTCTGTTGCTCAGTCATTGTGTCCTCTATGTGTGTATAGGTGGTTGTTTTTCGAGTCGAAGAGCCCTCGCGGGTCTTCACTGCTTTTTCTGCACGCTCCGTGCCAGAATCTAGGCCCCTTTTGAATCCAGACAACTGGCCTGTGCGGAGGGGGGAGGGCGCTCGCTTTCGCTGACGTTGCAAATCTAGTTTCAGGACGTTGAAACACTCGCTTGCGGTTGAAACGCTCGAACCGCTGCTCGCCACAACGTGCCGCTTTGAAACTACAGGCCATTGGAGTGGGCTTTGGGTGCGGAGTTAGGCGGTGATTACACCCCCGAATGCGCGGCTTCGTCTTCGCTGCTTCCCTGCGTTTGCGAGCCGTAGATCATGACGGCCGCACCGGACACGAACATCACCAGGCTGTAGAAGCCGCCGGGGAGAGCCATATCACCCTGTTTGAGGATCGATGTGGCGATGACAATCGCCAGCGTGCCATTCTGGATCCCTGCCTCGATGGCGATCGTCAGTGTCTGGCGGTGGGGCAGGCGTACGACTTTGCCGGCCACGAGCCCTAAGCTCATCGTCACCAGATTCAGCGCGAAGGTCACCCCGCTCAAGGCGGCGAAATGCTCGCGCAGCAAATCGAGGTTGGCGGCGATGATCCCCGCGACGATCAATACGAAGACCACCGCCGAGCCGATACGCGCCGGTCGATCCATGCGATCGGCGAAGTCGGGGTTGCGCGCCCGGATGAACATGCCAATCGACACCGGCACCGCCGTGATCCCGAACACCTGGCCGATGGTCTTGAGCACCGGCAGCTCGATGCCCTGCGAAGCATCCAAAAAATACTCGAGGCCGAAGCCAACGATGAGCGGAATGGTGAAGATGGCGATCGCGCTGTTGATGGCGGTCAGGGTCACCGACAGCGCGGTATCGCCACGGGCCACGTGTGTGACGAGGTTGGACGTGACTCCTCCGGGACACGCGGCGATGATCATCAGCCCCACCGCGAGCTCGGGCCGAAGCGCGAAGCCTATGGCCAGCAAGAAGGCGCACGCCGGCAGCAAAACCACTTGGCAAAAAAGCCCGACGACCGCGGCTTTGGGATACGCCACGACCCGCTTGAAGTCGTTAACGACCAGAGACAGCCCCATGCCCAACATGATCAAAAATAAGGCGGCCGGAAGCACCACCGAAGTCAGCACGCTCTCTTCCATTCCTACTCCATGGCATGCGCAGCCCGGCCTGTGGAGCACGAGTAGTCGTGACAGTCACCGGCGACGCAGAATTGCAGCATTGGTGTGAGACAAGACGCCGAGTGTACTGGGGGATACGTGCCTACTGCAAGAGCGTGGTGCCCGAGGTGTGTGATCGGTTTCGGTGGCACCACTGGAGCGACGCCGTCCCTGGCGTCGGGGGCGTCATGTTCGGTGGCACCACTGGAGCGACGCCGTCCCTGGCGTCGGGGGCGTCGGCAACGTAGCTCCCCAACGTCGCGCCCCCCAACGTCGCGGCAAGAAGAGGGCTCGACCCCGTTGACCGCCACGTCGCCGCGGACGACCTGGACCCAGGCGTGACGCTCAGCCACGTCGCCCAGGTCAAAGGCGCGCGCGAGTCCGAGGAGTGAGACTCGAGTTGGAAGTACGCCTCTCGCTTCTCAAGGTGACGCCGGCCGCAGCGTAAAGAGGGTCAGCTCGGGCCTGCAGTTGATGCGCAGCGGCAACAGGCTCATGCCGATGCCGCGGTTGACGTACAGCTTATTCCCGGCCTCGCCGTAGTCGGGCGCCCAGCCGTCCACGTGGACCTCCCCGGACTTGACGAAGGTCTGGTAGCTAAACGACGGCAGCCCCGGCAGGCGAGCCTGACCGCCGTGGGTGTGGCCGGCGACAGCCAGCGGGGCAGAGTCGGCGGGGAGTTTCGCGAATGTATTCGGGTTGTGCATCATGACGACCCGTGCAGCGTCGTCGGGTACGTCCTCCAGCGCCTGCTCGGTGTCGTCGTTTTGGAAATAATGCGAGCCGATCCCGACCAGATATAGCGGGCGCGCATCGTCTGATTCGGAGGCACCGCCGGGCGAGGAAAGACGCACCGCTTCGTTGATGAGGACGTCCACGCCTTCACGCTCCAGAGTGGTCGCGACTAGCGCGGCGAGCTCCTCGTCGGGTTTCGAGTCCGGTTTTGGCATGCTGTAGTCGTGGTTTCCGAGCACCGCATAAGTAGGGATGCCGGCGGCGTCCAGCGGCCGAACGATCTGGGCCACCGCGCGCATATCTTCTTTGATCTTGCCGTCGTCGGCGGGATGGTAGACGAAGTCCCCGCTCATCAGCACCAGCGCAGGCTCCTCGTCGACGATAGCTTCGACGGCGTCCTCGGCTGTGTCGGGGTTGTCGAGCCACATGCCGATCTGGAAGTCTGATATCTGTGCGATGCGCTGGCCCTCCCAGGACGCCGGCAGCCCGGCGATTGCGGCCTCCTCGTGCTCGACGTCGAGAAGACGCGGCTCGATCAACCCCCACACCACAAGAATCCCCAGGACAGCGAGAAGCCCGATGCCTGTATATTTGAGCGTCTTCTTCAAAACTGACTCCCGTGCGAGTTGCGCGAGGTTGGCTTCCGAGGAGGCACACCTCTGAAAATAAGCACACCGGTCTCGTCGGGCTCTACCGTCGGGTTCCGGCCACTCGTAGCGCGACGACCTGCACGGCCAGCCACATCAGCCCCACCACCCACGCCGCGAGGATATCGGTCGGCCAATGGGCGCCGCTGGCCAGTCGACCGACCGAAACGGCTCCGGCGAGCACCAAGAAGACGAGCACGACAGCGAGCTTCTCTGGATGTCGGGAGGCGGCTCTCCACCACAGATAAGTGAGTATGCCAAAGGCGAAGACCGCATGAGCAGTGTGGCCGGAGGGGAAGGAGTTGAATACGGCGGACGGACCCTGCTCTGTGATCACCTGGGGAGCTATGCGGTCCCACGCGATCCAGCCGACGCTGACGATCAGCTGCGTGATCGCGTAGGCGGGAAAGATCGACAGGGCTTGCAGTGGCTTTTTGTACCAGGCGCTCATTGCGGCCGCGAAGATCGTCACCGGCCAGAGCCACAGCGAATTGCCCAGCACGCTGATCCAGCGGGCGATCGACAGCGGAAAGACCCCGCCGATCCAGCGCATCGCATCGGCTTCCCAGGCGAAGCTGGTACCGTCGGTCCACGACTTTACGCCCAGGCTCATCCCGGCAGTGAGGGCGGCGCTGAGTGCGAAGCCAACGACGACGGCGACCAGCCAGCGCCGAGCCGCGCCGTCGGGCAGGTCGTGCCACGCCTGCTTGAAGCGCTCCTTGCAGTCGTGGGCGAGGCTGGTGGCGGCCCAGCGGCCTCGGTCGCTGTTGGCGTCGGACGTCGTCATGGTCCCCGTAGTGCGAGCTGTAGTGATTCATCTCTACAGTTTCACTGATGATCTTCCGCACGAGATGGAGGCTGTCTATCGGCTCCGGTTGCCCGAGTTCGAGTTGACCGGGGCGAGGTGCCAAGCTAGTGTTTGCTCGCTTAACGGCCTGGCCCTCTAAAACCGGACGTCTCGACGTGACCAGCAGCTTCAAGACGGACAGC
>JBKGZI010000477.1:0-4358 GCA_046545675.1 Persicimonas sp. | reverse complement strand
ATGCCGACACCGAGACGGCCGCCGCACAGGTCGCTCCGGCCGATGTCGACGCTGACTCCGAGGCGGACGTGGCCGAAGCCAACGCCGAGGAGATCGCTCAAGCCGACGAGCCTGCAGCCGAAGAGGCCGCAGCCGAGGAGGCCGGCCAGCTCAAGAAGACCGCCGAGGCCAATATCCAGGTTCCCGAGATGGACGGAGCCGGCACGGCAAATTGAGAACCGGGGCTGCCATGCACTCGCGTGTAGGCAGCCCTTAAATGGTCGCGGCGCAGCTTGGGCGCCTTAAAGAGAGGGCGTTCCAATTCTTCCGGTGCTTCGCGCTGTAATTGACGATTGCGTTATCGACGCAAGCCAGCTAAAGACTTGCGTCCCAAAACGAAGAACTCACGACCTCGCTCCGCCTTCGAGGCGGGGCAGTCCATTCCGAGAGGTTTTAGATGCCAGTTGAAAGACAAACCGAATACGAAACCATTTATGTCCTACGCTCCGACTCTGACGACGAGAAGCGCGCCAACGTGCGTGACCGGGTCGAGGGAGCTGTCGAAGGCAAGAATGGTCATGTCCTGAAATTCGACGATTGGGGACAGCGCGACCTCGCTTACGAGGTCCGCGATCCGACGTCGGGCAAGCGCTTCGACCGCGGCGTGTACCAGTATTATCGGTACATCGGCCCCGGTGACACCGTCGCCGAAGTCGAGCGTAACCTCAAGCTTTTGGACGATGTCCTCAAGTTCATGACCATCAAGATCGACGATGACCTGATTCCCGAAGAGCGCCTGGCCCGCCCGGAAGAAGAGGAGCCGGAAGTTCTTCCCTACGCTGGTGAAGAGGAGTAACCGATGGAAGTTATCCTACTTGAAGACGTCTCGAACCTCGGGGAGATGGGCGAAATTGTCGAAGTGGCCAACGGCTACGGGCGCAATTTCCTGATCCCCTCGGGTAAGGCCGAGCCGGCAACGGCCGCCAAGAAGAACCAGGTCGACCACCAGATCGCGGTCATCGAAGCGCGCCGCGACCGCGAGCGCGAAGCCGCCAAGAGCGTGCTCGACAAGATCGACGGTGTGTCCATCTCGGTGCCCGCGCGGGTGGCCGACGAGGACAAGCTTTACGGGTCGGTCTCGGCGCGCGACATCGCCGAGGTGCTCGGAAAAGAGGGCTTCGAGGTCTCCCACAACCAAGTTCAACTCGACGACGCGATCGACGAGCTGGGCATCTACGAGATCCCGATCAAGCTGGCCAGCGGCATCTTCGCCCACGTACGACTGTGGGTCATGGCGATGTAAGCTCGGCTGCATTCGGAAGAGCAGAACGCCCACGCTGGTTCATTCCAGGGTGGGCTTTTGCGTTTCAAGAGGTATAGCGATGGATCCCAAGCAGTCTCGACAACTCGCGGAGCGGCTCGACGGCGAGCTGCACGCCGACCCGCTGCATCGTATGCTCTATGCCCAGGACGCTTCGGTCTATCAGGAAGAGCCGCTCGGGGTTGTCTACCCGCGCTCGACCGAAGACGTGCAGGCGGTCGTCGAATTCGCCTCGACGATGGGCATCGCGCTGATTCCGCGCGGCGGGGGGACCTCGCTGGCCGGCCAATGCGTCGGCCCGGGCCTGGTCATGGATATGGGCCGGTATATGAACCGCATCCTCGAGGTCAACGTCGAGCAGCGTTGGGTGCGCGTCCAGCCCGGGGTCATCCTCGACGATCTCAACCGGCACCTCGCCCAATACGGGCTGTTCTTCGGGCCGGATACCTCCACCTCCAACCGCTGCATGATCGGCGGGATGATCGGCAATAACTCCTGCGGGTCGCACTCCATCTATTACGGCACCACCCGCGATCATCTCCTAGAGTTGGGCGTGGTTCTGGCCGACGCCAGCTTCGAGCGGCTCTCCGAGTGGGGCGAGGCCGAGTGGGGCCGCCAACTGGAGCGCCAGGATCTGCTCGGCGAGGGGCTTCGCGCGCTCGACCAGGCGCTGCGCGACAGCGGCGACCTCATCCGAGAGCGTTACCCGCGCGCGGACGTCGTGCGCCGAAACACCGGCTATCCGCTCGACGTGCTGCTCGACGCCGACCCCTACACCCCCGGCGGGTCCGAGATCTCGCTGGCGCGGTTCCTCTGCGGCACCGAGGGCACCCTTGCGGTGACCACCGAGGCCAAGCTCAACCTGGTCGACGCCCCGGGCGAGAATATCCTGGTCTGTGCGCACTTCGATACGCTGCGGGCCTCGCTGGAGGCGACGGTCGCGGCGGTCGAGCACGGGCCGGCAGCCGTCGAGCTGATGGACCGGCCGATCTTGGAGCTGACCAAGCACAACCTCGAGCAGCAGCGAAACCGCTTCTTCGTCGAAGGCGAGCCCGAGGCAATCTTGGTCGTCGAGTTCTACGGCGACACCGTCGAGGAGCTCGAGGACAAGGCCGAGGAGCTCATCGAGGATTTCAAAGCGAAGAGCTTCGGCTATTCGTATCCGATCGTCCGCCCGCCGCGCGACAAGATGGTCTGGGAGCTTCGAAAGGCCGGCCTCGGGCTTCTGATGGGCACCAAGGGCGACACCAAGCCGGTCACCGTGGTCGAGGATACAGCCGTCGCCCTCGACGCGCTGCCCGATTATATCGACGAATTCGCCCAGATCATGGACGATTACGATACGCGCTGCGTCTATTACGCGCACGCCTCGGTCGGCGAGCTGCACCTTCGGCCGGAGATGAACCTCAAAGAGCTCGAGGACGCCGAGAAATTCGAGGGCATCGCCCAAGACGTCGCCGATCTGGTGCGCAAATACCGCGGCGCGCTCAGCGGCGAGCACGGCGACGGCCGGCTGCGCGCGCCGCTTCTGGAGCGCTTCTATGGCGAGGAGATCATCGAGCTGCACCGGCAGGTCAAAGGGGCGCTCGACCCGCAGAATATCTTCAACCCCAATAAGATCGTCGACCCGGAGCCCCTCCGCGCCGACTGGCGCTTTGTGCCCGGCGAGCCGACCCCGGAGGTCGACACCGTCTTCGATTGGTCCGGCGAGCTCGGCCTGGTGCGCGCCGTCGAGAAGTGCAACGGGGCGGGCGTGTGCAGAAAACGCGCCGAGGCCGGCGGCACGATGTGCCCGAGCTATATGGCCACCCTCGACGAGAAGGACTCCACGCGCGGGCGGGCCAACGTCTTTCGCCAGGCGCTGTACAGCCCCGATCCGCGCGCGGCGTTTCGCAGCCAGGAGCTTCGCGACGCGCTCGATTTGTGCCTGTCGTGTAAGGGATGCAAGTCGGAGTGCCCGGCCAACGTGGACATGGCGCGAATGAAGGCCGAGTTCACCCAACAATATTTCGATAATAAAGGCACCCCGCTATCTTCGCTGGTCTTCGGTCATTACCGAAAGCTCAGCCGGATGGCCTCGATCGTGCCGTGGCTGGCCAATTTCATGATGAGCTTCGTGCTCACGCGCTGGCTGATGCGCGTGACCCTCAAGCTCGCCAAGCATCGGAAGTTGCCGGCGTACGCCTCCAAACGCTTCGCAAAGCATTTTGAACAATATCGCAGGGATACGCCCGCCCCGCAGGACGCTGAGGCGGTCTGGCTGTATGTCGACCCGTTCTGCGAATACGCAGAGCCGGAGGTCGCCATGGCCGCGGTGCGCGTGCTCGAGGCGGCCGGATACCGGGTAGAAGTGCTCCCTGTGGAGGACGACGGACGCACGCTGCTCTCCAAGGGCTTGGTGCGCGCCGCACGCGAACTCACCGAGGCCAATATGCGCCGGCTCGAGCCGCTCTTCGCCGCACACCCGGACCGAAAGATCGTCGGCCTGGAGCCGAGCGCGCTGCTGACCTTCCGCGACGAGTCGCGCGATCTGGTCGACGCCTCGCTGAAGTCGGTCGCCGAGGACTGCGCCGAGCGCGCCATACTCCTCGAGGAGTTCGTCGCCGAGGCGTCCGAGGAGGGCGGCTTCGAGGGCGTCTTCGCCACCGACGAGCGCACCCCGGTGTTGCTGCACGGCCACTGCCACCAAAAGGCCATCGTCGGCCTCGCGCCCACCCAAAAGGCGCTGGGCCACGCCGGTTACGACGTCGAGACCATCCCCAGCGGCTGCTGCGGCATGGCCGGCTCGTTCGGCTACGAGGCCGCCCACTACGATTTGTCGATGGAGATCGGCGAGCTGGTGTTGTTTCCGGCGGTGCGCGAGGCCGACGAGGATCGGTTGATCTGTGCGCCGGGGACTTCTTGTAGGCATCAAATCCACGACGGGGCGCAGCGGGATGCGGTGCATCCGGCGGTTTTGTTGGAGAGGGCGTTGCGGTAGGCGAGGCCCCTCCCCACGCGCTGTGTACGTATTTAGCGCCCCGAGTTGATTAAGCAGATCAGCTCGGGGCGTTTTTGT
>JBKGZI010000476.1:0-4360 GCA_046545675.1 Persicimonas sp. | reverse complement strand
CCTACGGCACCATCCCGCCCGGCCACACCTGCTGCGTGGGCGCCCAGCCCCCGGACAGCCCATTCGCTGCAGCGGCCTGACCCACCCGTCAGGCACCCCGGGAAGTCACCACAACCGCACCGCTGACCACCTGTCGCTAAATACCCTCCGACGGTCACGCACAGGTATGTCTTGAATCTCCCGCCATATATTGTTCGAGCCCTCGAAAGCCCACTGATCCAGCGCCCGAATCCCTCGGAGCGTCCAGTTGCCTACAATTCGGCCAGATCGGGCACCTCAATGGTTTTCTCATGGGGGGCAGATCCCCGCCCGAGGGTCCTCAGACCCGCATGAGAACTGGCCAACATGGTCCCTGGGACCTCATGTGGGTGTGGGGATTTTTATTTTTCTTGGGGCGGGGGCGATTTCCGTCAGCCGTCTGGGTCTTATCTTTGCGTTAAGTCGGTTCGTGGGTCCCCACCGCGCGCAGGAGTCCCGGAGATGTCTACCTATCATACAGTTGGCGATCTGTTGCAGCGCTGTGTCGAGGCGTCCGGAGAGCGTACGTTTGTGGTCGATGGGGACGGTGAGATGTCATATGCTGCCTTTGACGAGCGCTGCGCGCGGGTGGCCTGTGGGCTGTACGAGCGTGGGGTGCGCCCGGGGAGTCGGGTGGCGTTGATGCTGCCCGGTGGCATCGAATGGCTGGAGACGTTCTTTGCGGTGGCTCGGCTAGGAGCGGTGCTCGTGCCCATCGAGCCGAGCTTCAAGGCCAATGAGGTCGACTGCATCCTGGGCGACTGTGAGGCGAGCGTGCTGGTAGCCGACTGCACCCACGTGCCGATGCTCGACGAGATCGTCGCCGAGCGCCTCACGCTGCGCCACGTCTTTTGTGTCAGCGATCCCGTCGCCGAGTTCAACTCCTACGATGAGTTGGCCCAGGCCTCGTCGTGCCTGCCGAAGGTGGAGGTCTCCGCCGACGACACGCTGAGCCTGACCTATACCTCGGGGACCACCGCCAAGCCGCGCGGGGTGTGTCTGTCGCACGCCAATTACGACTATACCTCCGAGGCCTTCGCCGCGGCAGTGGGGCTTCGCGGCGACGACCACGTGCTATGCACGCTTCCGCCGTGCCACGTCAGCTCGCAAATCCTCGGGCCCATGGCGGTCGTCCAGCGCGGCGCGACGCTCCAGGTGTCCGAAGCGCAGCCGCTTCGTATGCTCGCTAAGACCATCGTGGCCAGTCGCGCCACCGTGCTCGCCGCGCCTGTGGCACCGATCGAGCGCCTCGCGGCGGCCGGCGGCCTCGATCCGGGCCCGCTCGGTCGGCTTCGCATGGCGATGACCACCGGCGCCAAGGTCACCCCCGAGGACCATCGCCGCTTCGAGGCGCGCTTCGAGATCCCGCTGGTGACCTCCTACGGGCTGACCGAGGCCTGCGGCGTGTCGACGGTCAACGGCCCCAAACAGCACCGGCGTGAGGTCGGCTCGTGCGGAAAGCCCCTGGACGGCCAGAAATTGCGTGTCGTCGACTCCCAACGCGGCGAGCGACGCTCGTTTGCCGTCGGCGAAGTCGCCTTGAGCGGGCCGAATGTGATGCAGCGTTACGCCGACGATGAGCGGGCGACCGAGCGCGTCCTTCGCGACGGCTGGCTTCGCACCGGGGACTTGGGCTACGTCGACCAGGAGGGTTTTTTATACCTGATCGGCCGCCAAAAAGACCTCATCGTGCGCGGTGGCAAGCATATCTACGCCGGCGAAATCGAAGAACTCCTCCACCGCCATCCGGCAGTCGCCGAGGCCGCGGTCATCGGCGTTTTCGACGAGACCAAAGGCGAAGAGGTCGCCGCATTTATCGTGGTGCGTGACGGCCATCACTTCTCCGAGGATCATGTCGTCAATTATTGTCGCCAGCACCTCGCCACGTTCAAATGCCCCGGCGTCGTCGAACAACGAGAGGCCCTCCCGAAAACTCCCACGGGCCACGTGCGCAAGGCATTTTTGGCCCAATACTACCCCGCCAGACGGTCGCGCTGAAGCGATATGTGGGGCTTTGTCAAGCTTCACACTATTGTTTTCTTTGGCGATTCGCCCGCCGATGCGCTATATTTAGAGCGTACTTTAGATAGCTTTATTCTCGTCAGATAGGATCGCTCATCGCGGTCTGTATCGGGGGCTCGAAAACGTCACTGAGCGGTACGTGTGGCAGCAGTTCCACGCGTCAGTCGTCGAGGGCTTCGAATCTTTGGCCCGTCGTGGTGCCGATGAAGCGACCGACTCCGCCTGCCGTTGGTGTCACTGAGGAAGCCGGCACGACCGTGCTTCGCCTCGGCCCATACCGTCTCGGCGAGACGCTTGGCCAGGGCGGCATGGGTGTGGTCTATCGCGCCGAGCGTGTCGAGACCGGCGCACGAGTTGCGGTCAAGACCGCTCGTGACAGCTCCGAGATGGCAGTCTCGAGCATTCGACGCGAGATCGAGATCCTCGAGCAGCTCGACCACCCGGGGGTCATCTCGCTGGTCGACCACGGCTCGGTCGACGGCGTGCCCTGGTTGGCTATGGAGCTGCTGGATGGCTCCACGCTCTTCGAGTTGGTCGGGCAGACCACCGAAAACTTCGACTCCCATATTCAACTCGCCGCCCCTCAGACCACCGGCGGCGCCAGGGCGCATCAACGGCTGTTCGATGGCCCCGGTTCCGCCGAACTCGCGCCACCAACACCACGGCCGCTGCAGTTCGAAGGCGTGCGGCGAAGCTTCGATCTCGACGGGCTGCGTCCGGTGCTCGAGGTGCTCAGGCGGCTGTGCCACACGCTTGGGTATCTGCACAGCGAGGGCGTTGTTCACGGGGACCTCAAGCCGTCGAACGTCTCGCTGCGCGTCGATGGCACTCCGGTGCTCGTCGATTTCGGTGTCACCGCGCTCTTCGAAGGGGGTCACAGCCGTGACCGCATTCTTGCCCATGACAGCCGCCCGGCCGGCACCGTGCAATATATGGCGCCCGAGCAATTCCGCGGCCAATTTGTCGACGCGCGCGCCGATCTGTACGCGCTGGGCTGTATGCTCTATCTGGTCGTGACCGCGCAGTTGCCGTTTCGGGCGTCGAGCCCCGAGAGCATCGTCAGCAACCACCTCGACGGTGAGTATCGCCCCCCCGGTGAGCTGGTCGACGGGCTGCCCGACGAGCTCGATGCGCTCATCAGCCGGCTGCTCGCTGCCGAGCCCGACAGACGCCTTGGCCACGCAGACGTGGTCGCCGATCGACTCGGAGCCTTGCTGGGCGTCGACGAGCAGACCGAACTCGACAGGCAACACTCGCGCTCCCATCACCTGCACAAGCCGGCATTCGTCGGGCAACAACAGCTCCTCGAGGGCCTGCTCGGCTCGCTGCATGATGTGGGCAATTTCATGCTCATCGGAGGACGCGCCGGTATCGGAAAGACCCGGGTGGCCCGGGAGTTCGCCGCGAGGGCCGAGCGGACGCGGATGCGGGTGACACTAGCCAGCGCCGACGTCGGCACGAGTGCAGCCGACCCCACCGGCCACGCCCCACCACTGTGGGCGTTTCGCACGACACTTCGCGCCGTCGCAGACCGCTGCCGAGAGCTCGGAGAGGCCGAGACGGCGCGCGTGATTGGCCGGCGGGCTGCGGTCCTCGCCCAATACGAGCCGGCCCTCGCCGGGCTGGACGGCGGCTTGGGCGATGCCGAGCTCGTCGAACTGCCGGCGCGCGCCGCCCGCACCCGCGTTCTGACCTATCTGACCGAGACGCTGGTCGCCTTCGCCGCCGAACGCCCGCTGTTGATCATCATCGACGACCTGCACCTGGCCGATGAGTTGTCGCTCGAATTTATCGCCGACGCGCTGCGCAGCGGTGGCTTGGAGCATGTGACCATCGCCGCCACCTATCGCCTCGAGCACCGCGCTCGAGTGGCGCCGGTGCTGGCCCATGAACACACGCGTAGCTTCCAGATCGACGCGCTCGACGACGAGGCGGTCGCCTCGCTGGTCTCCGATATGCTTGCCCTGCCCAATCCGCCCGCAGACTTCGTCGAGATGGTCGTCGCCGAGTCCGGCGGCAATCCCTTCGTGGTCTCCGAATACGTCCACGCTGCGGTCGAGCAGGGCTTGTTGGCGCGGGGTGCCGACGGGAGCTGGCAGGTCGAGACACGGGAGCCCGGCCGGTCCGAGAGTGGGCGGCCGCTGTCGGCCTCCGGGCGTCTGCAGTCGCTTATCGGAGGGCGCCTCGAGCGCCTCGCAGCCCTGACTCACCGCTCGGCCGGGGAGGTCGAGGCCGCGGCGGATCTGCTGGAGGTTTCGCTGGCCAAGTTGGGCTACCCGCTGCCCGCCACATCGCTGCAGTGGGGCATGTGCGGTGCCTT
>JBKGZI010000475.1:0-4365 GCA_046545675.1 Persicimonas sp. | reverse complement strand
GACTGTTTCTTCGGTTAGCGGTCTCAAATCACCCAATTACGCCGCAGCCTGCTAGTCTAGTGCGCTGCGCCTCGACCTGCGAAGCGGATTACAGGAGGTCTTCGAGAATCACACGCCGATGCTCTCGCCGGCCATCACCATCGATCTGGATGGTGAGCGCCGGGCGGTGCGCATCTACGTCAGTCCGGTCCAAGCGCAGGAAGATGATTCGGAGCTGGCGCTGGTCCTCTTTGTCGAAACCGACCCGGCCAAGGCCGGCGGGAGGGTCATCGACGAGGCCGACTACGAAGATGCACGTGCAGAACATATGGCCCGTGAGGTGGCTCGCCTGCGCGAGCGGCTTCAGTTGACCTCCGAGAAGGCCGAGACCCAGCAGGAGGAACTCAAGGCCACCAATGAGGAGCTGCAGTCGATCAACGAGGAGTATAAATCGACCCTCGAGGAGCTCGAGACCAGCAAAGAGGAGCTGCAGTCAGTCAACGAAGAGCTCAAGACGGTCAACGCCGAGCTCAAGGAGAAGGTCGAGGCGCTCAGCCGGGCCAACGACGACCTCCAGAATTTGATGGGCGCCACCGACATCGCCACATTATTTGTCGACCGGCAATTACAGATTCAGCTGTACACCCCGGCGCTCGAGCAACTCTTCAATATCCGGGCGCTCGATGAGGGCCGTCCCCTGTCACACGTCACCCACCGACTCGACGTCGACGACTTGGAGGCCTTGGCCTCGGAGGTGCTGCGCACACTCGTCCCCCACGAGGAGACTCTCGAGCATGCAGATGGCCGCACATACCTGATGCGCATTCTGCCCTACCGGACCACCGAGGACCGCATCGAGGGGGTCATCCTGACGTTCGTCGACATCACCGTCGTCAAGGAGACCCGCGAGGCTCTCAGAAGAACACGCGAGCACTACAAGTTGCTCATCGAGAGCGTCGATGAATACGCCATCTTCACCACCGATGAGAACGGCTGCGTGGTCAGTTGGAATCCGGGCGCCGTGCGGCTGTTCGGCTATCAGCCCGACGAGATCCTCGGCGAGCCCTCGGCGCTGGTCTTCACCCCCGAAGATCGACGCGAAGGCATCCCGGACACCGAAATGAAAAAGGCCCGCGAGACCGGACAATCGCCCAACGAACGCTGGCATATTCGCAAGGATGGGGCCCGGTTCTGGGGCAGTGGCACGCTGACCGCGTTGCACGACGATCAGGGCCAACTGCGCGGCTTTGCCAAGGTGTTGCGCGACAACACCCAACGACGCGAGGCCGACCAGAAGTTGCGCCAACTCAATGAGACGCTCGAGCAGAAGGTCGACGAGCGCACCCGGCAGGTGCGCAAGCTCGCCTCTGATCTGACCATGGCCCAGCAAAAGGAGCGCCGGCGGTTGTCTCAGATACTGCACGACAGCTTGCAGCAGCGACTATACGGCATCCAGATGAAGATGACCTTCGTGACCAAGCACGCCAAATCCGGCGACACCGAGGCGCTGGTCGACTACGCCCAGCAGGCCTACGACTGGCTCGGCGAGGCGATCGATACCACCCGCCAATTGTCAGTCGACCTCAGCCCACCGGTGCTCGGCGCCGACGGCCTCACCGACGCCATCGGCTGGCTCAAAAGCCATATGGCCGAGCTGCACGGCCTGGAGGTCGAGGTCGAGGCTGACCATCCCTTCTACGTCGAGGACCGGGATATGCTCGTGCTCCTCTTTCACCTGGTTCGTGAGTTGCTCTTCAACGTCGTCAAGCACGGCGATACGGACCGCGCGACGGTGCAGCTCGACGAAGAGGACGACGGGATCGTGATTCGCGTCCACGATGGAGGTCGCGGCTTCGAGCGTGACCCGACGCTCGATGAGGGGACTTCGGACGGCTTCGGCCTATCGAGTATCAGAGAGCGACTGGAACTCTTTGGAGGCCGGCTCGACATCGATACAGCACCTGGCGAGGGCACAACCGCGGCCATACACGCCCCCATTGATGTCCAGCCCAAACCGACTCCTTCGAAGGTTGACGAGGAGCCTTGGGACTAAATCGATGATCGCAATTTATCGGCACTCCGTATTGGAGCTGAGCTATGGCAGTTAGCGTATATATCGTCGAAGACAACCCGCTGGTGCGTGAGTCGACCGCCGAGTTTGTCTCCGCGATCGGCGACTACGATGTGTGCGGCTGGGCGCCCTCGGCCGAGGAGGCGCTCGAGCAAATGGACGACATCGACGTCGATCTGGCGTTGATCGACCTGTCGCTTCCCGGAATGGACGGCATCGAGCTCATCGAACACATCCGCGAGCGCTGGCCGGAGACCTACTGTCTGATTTTTTCGGGCCACGGGGAGTCGACCTACGTCGAACGCGCCCTCGAAGCGGGCTCGTGCGGCTACGTTCTCAAGGGCAACCCCATCATTCTCATCGAAGCCCTCCCGGCGGTCCTCGCCGGTGAAGAATTTGTGAGCGACAAGATCAAATACGCCCCCTAACCCCCAAAACCAAAACCATCTCCACCACTTATACGTTGAGATAAAGGCGCGCGGCGCTAGATTTTGAAGGGACGACGGACCCGCGTAGGCGTTAGTCCGCACACGCTCACCCTTTCTCTCCAGGGAGAAGTACCATGCGCTTTATCTCAACGCGTGCACACGGCATCATCGACTATATCGTCGGCGCAGTGCTCATTCTGGCGCCGTTCATCTTCGGCTTCGCCACCGGCGGGGCTGCGATGTGGGTGCCGATCCTCATCGGCGCCGCCATCATCGTCTACAGCCTGATGACCAACTACGAGATGGGCATCTCCTCTACGATCGATATGCGCACTCACCTCTGGCTCGATCTGGCCGCCGGCGTCATCCTGGCAGTCTCACCATGGCTGTTTGGCTTCAGTGAGCTGGTCTGGGCGCCACACTTGATCGTCGGTCTCTTGGTGGTCGGCGCCTCGCTGACCACCCGCACCGAGCCTACCGGCACGCCACGACATGGGCGCCGCACGACCGAACGAGCGGCCTGATGCGCGGCTTAAAGCAGCTAGAGTAGGCAGACGCGAAAAAGCCCGCTATCCCGACCGGGATAGCGGGCCATTCAGTTTTGAGTCAGGGTTATCGGGAGAGCATCGTTCAAGCGACGCTCTGTCCTCTGACCGCGCGCACCACGAAGGAGATGACCAGCAGGGCCAGAAAGACGAAGAAGAGCACCTGGGCGATGCCCGCCGCGCCCGACGCAATGCCTCCCCAACCGAAGAGAGCCGCGACGAGGGCGAGGACTAAGAATATGACGATCCAACTCAGCATCATGCACCTCCTGGGTAGAAGACTTACCGCTGTGCACAATCATAACTTAACCGCCTCTATCGGGCTGACGAGGGGGGCAACGCGGGGGCGGGCCGCTGGAGACACGCCAATTTCGGACAACCCCGCAGTCTGTTAGGCTGCAGACACCTGCGCCCATCCGATACCACTACAGCCTGAGTCAGTGAAAATGAGCTTTTTCGACAATTTTCTCACCGACACCCATCGGATGTTTCGCCAGACGGCGAAGCGCTTTGCGCTCGACGAGATTCGCCCGCACGTCCTCGACTGGGAGGAGGCCGGCGAGTTCCCTCGGGAACTCTATGATAGAGCAGCCGAGGCCGGCCTGCTGGGCGTGGGATTTCCCGAAGAGCTCGGCGGCAGCGGCGGCGGTCCGATGGCCGCCGTGATGGTCATCGAGGGCTTGATGCACGGCGGCTCGACAGGGGTCGCCGCGGGCCTGGGATCGCTGGGCATCGGCCTGCCGCCGCTGGTCCAGAGCGACGACGAGCGGCTCATCGACGAATTCGTGCGCCCTGCGCTGGCCGGCGAGGCCATCTGCGGGCTGGCGATCACCGAGCCGGGCACCGGAAGCGACGTCTCCGCGGTCAGAACACGCGCCGAAAAGGACGGCGACGCGTATGTGGTCAACGGGGCCAAGATGTTCATCACCTCCGGGGTGCGCGCCGACTTCTTGACCACGCTGGTGCGCACGGGTGACGACCGCCACGGCGGGCTTAGTTTTCTGGTTGTGGAGACCAACCGCGAGGGTGTCACAAGCTCCAAGCCGCTCAAAAAACATGGCTGGTGGGCCAGTGATACCGCCGAGATCGGCTTCGAGGACGTGCGCGTGCCGGCCCAAAACCTCGTCGGCTCAGAGGGCGGAGGGTTTACGTGCCTGATGAAAAACTTTCAAAACGAGCGGCTCGCCCTGGCCGCCTACGGTGTGGCCACCGCCGAATTGGCCTACCAGGAGGCCCTCGCCTACGCCAAGGAGCGCGAGGTCTTCGGCCGCCCCGTGTCCGGCTTTCAGGTCTCACGCCACAAGCTCGTCGACATGCACACCCGGATCACGGCGGCCAAGAC
>JBKGZI010000474.1:0-4372 GCA_046545675.1 Persicimonas sp. | reverse complement strand
GCCGCTGGTGAAGGAGCTTGGCTGCTAGCGCTAGCTGGCCAGGCTGATTCACCCGCTGGGCAAGCCAGCGGGGGTCTTTTAGGAGGTCGCAATACTCTAGCTGCCCAAGCTAGTTCACCCGCCGGGCAAGCCGGCGGGGGTCCCTCGAGCTTGAGTGATCACCTATGCTCGATGACTACGAACTGCTGAAATAAGCGTGTTCGGCCATCTACTCATCGGTTGTCGCTCATAGAGACACGAAGCCGTCGGGGCCGGTGCGCCGGTACAGCCGCTCGAGCTCCGGATTCATCGCGTCGGGGTTGCCCACGTAGACCGGGAAGCCCTCCTCGCCGGTGGGGACGTCTTCTTGGGCGTCGGCTGGGTCGTGGCCTTTGAGGATTTGGCGGGCCGGGAAATAGTCGTCGTGCGGGAAGAACCCGAGCGCGAGCGCAAAGCGCACCGCCGTGTCGAGGATGCGCGCGGCTTGTGCGGGTGCGCATGGCTCGAGCGTCCCGTGAATGTCCTCGAGGCGGCGTTTGAGATCGCCGTAGGCGGCCTCGTCGAGCGCCGCGGGGAAGATGACGGTTTTGATGCCCTGGCAGGCGAGGTCGACCAGAAATGCGGCCGCTGCATAGGTATGATCGGTGGTCTTTCGGCTGACCATGACCGTCGCCAGGCCCTCGACCTCGCGCCAATCGGCCGAGACGAGGCACTCACACAGCGGGGAATCGGCGAGTTTGGCGGCCGCCTCGGTGTGATCGTGGACCGAGCGCGGCTGCAGGCGGCTATATTGCTCGAGGAGCAGCTCGGCCTCTTTCGGACCGACCGGCTCGGTGGGGATGCCCACCTCGCGAAGCTCGTCGGGGTCGGGTACGCCGCGGCCGTCGAGCGCGTCGGCATGCTCGTAGGCCTCGACGGCCAGCTCGTCGGCGTGAAAGCGGGTGCAAAAATGGCCCAGGCGCCGCCACGGCTCGGGGTCGTCGGGCTGGGCTCTGGCCTGACCGGTCAAACGCTCGATGCCCTCGGTGGGCAATCGGAAGCTCGATCCATCCCACAGCTCCGGGTGCCAGACTTGGATGGGGGCGTCTTCGGGCCACTTGGGCGCCTCGGCCAGCGCGGTGAGCATGCTCCCGACGTGGTGGTTGGCGCGCTCGGTGGGCGCGAATTGGTCGCGCGACCCGCATGTGGGGCATTCGACGATGCGGTCGAGCAAGATGGCGTGAAAGGGCGCCTCGGGGTCGATCTCTTGCTCGGAGTCGAAGTACAGCTCGTCGAAGACAAAGGTGTCGGTCTTGCCGCATTCGAGGCAGGTCAGCGGCAATTCGATGCGCTCGCCGTTGGGCAGAGCCCGGTCGAGGCCCTCGTCGCCGTCGAGCATCGCCTCGAGGCGGGACTCGTAGCGCGCCTCCCGACCGGAGACCTGCTCGAGCTCGTATTTGAGCGCCGCCGGAAGCTCGTCGAGCCGGCCGGCGATGTCTGCCACGAACGCCGCTGCGTGGGCGAGCCGGGCTTCGCCGGGCTGCCAATAATCGAGCAGTCGGTCGAGGCTGGCCGGGTCGCCGAGTTCGGCGGTCGTCTCCCACAGGACATCGAGTTCCTCGCGATCGGCGAGCGCGTCGAAGCGCTCCAAGACCAGTTCGCTGGCCCAGCGCCACGGTTGCTCGGACAGCGCCAGCAGCGAGCAATCGGCGACGACCGGATCTTCGAGCAAGAGCTCGTCGGGATGAGCCTCGATGATTTCCGGCTGGTGTTTGAGCACCTGGATGAGCGTCTCGGCCGCCCAATCGGTATCGTAACCGGCGCGCTCGTCGCTCATCTCATCGGCGAGGGCGAGCACATGCGGCGTGAGATCGTAGCCGGCAAGCCGGGCGGCGGCCTCCAGGGCGTCGAGCCACTCGAATTCATCGTCGATCTCATCGAGCCAGCGGCTGACCAGCTCTTGGTGCTCGTCGCTGTCGTCCCAGCGCGACTCGATGATGTCTTCGAGGCGGTCGCGCTCGGCGCCGATCGCCCAGACGTGTAGCTCGAGGGCGTCGGTGAGTTCGGTGCGCCTCTCGAGCGTGGCCTCGATGTCGAAGACCAGCAGCACGGCCTCCTGGAGGGCATAACTCAGCCGCGCGGTTTCGTAGTCTTCATTGAGAATGTCGGGGCGCTCGCCGAGCGCATCGGCCAGGGCGAAGGCCCACCGAAGCGCCGGCACGTCCAACTTGCCGGCGCCCTCATCACGAGCCAGCGACACCGTCTCGAGGCAATGGCCGCGGACCGCTCGCCAGTCGCCGTCGGCGACCAGATCGGCCAGCTCGCCGAAGCGCGCTTCGAGCATCGCGTCGTCGAGGCGTGACAAAAAGACGTTGTCTTTAGGCGGGTGCCACTCGATAGGCATATCCTTGTCGAGCTCGGGCAGCCCGAAGCCGGCCTGGCCGATCGCGCGCACCACCAGGTCGAGGCGCTCCGACGCGTCCCCGGGCAGCTGCCCGATAGCCCCCAACAGCGGCTCGGCCAGCTCGGGCTGGGCGGCCGTCGCACACGCAGCCAGAAAGTCTCCGTCGTCCGCGACGATCGTATCCCACCAGCGAAGTGCAGCCCGCGAAAAACCCCGCGGGTCGCGCTCGGCCCACAGATCGAAGTAGGCGGGCCCACCGCGTGTCGAGAAGGCCTCCCGCCAGCCCTCCTCGTCCGAGCAACTCGCCAACAGCACCTTGGACAGCGCCTCGGCCCACACGCTGATATCGTCGCGCTCGGAGAAGTTACCCAGCGCATGGCAGCACTTCGGGCCGCAGATCTGCTCGAGCGTCGTCAGCCCGTAGGCTGCGGCGTGGGGATCCTCGGCCTCCAGCAGGTCAATGGCCAACGGGACCACCTCGGACCGGTCCAGCATCTGCCCGAGCTTGTCGATCGCCCACCCGCGGGTCTGAGCGCTTCGCCGCTCGTCGCCAACCATCTCGCGCAGCGTCGATTCGTTCCAGATGGGCTCTTGGGTGGAAGGTGTCGGATCTGGCATCGGAGGGGTCCTCATCGCAGGTGAAGTCATCGAACAGCAACTGAAGGCATACTCGTCCTTTAAAGGTATGACGGATCGACACGATTCCAAGTGAGGGGGGTGGGCCGCGGCCATCCTGGCCGCCGGCGTCCTTCCAGGGCGCCGAACGTGTGTCTTCTTTTGGCGGAAGATGTGTGATTGAGCGAAAAGGCACACGCAAGCTGAGGCAGGATGCCTCAGGGCGGGCCAGAGGCGCCGCGGCCCAAGGCACACGCAAGCTGAGGCAGGGATGCCTCAGGGCGGGCCGGAGGCGCCGCGGCCCAAGCAAATAGAGAGATCGGCGCAGGCACGTCGTAGAACACCGATCAACGCAACGATTCCGCACTTTCTGCCGATAACTATAAGGAGGGGGCAAGCGCCCCATAACCAGTATCTAACGGAGGCACTATGTCGAAGACAAAGGACAACTATTCACGTGGCTACCTGCCACATATCCACGCCGATCGCGGACAAACAATCACACTGCGGCTTCACGACTCGCTGCCTGTTGCAGCGTACAAGCGAATGCTCGCAATGGCCGATAGCCCTAGCGAACGCTCACGGCTCACTGAGAGGTTTCTCGATGAGGGGCGCGGCTCGTGCATTCTCAAGCGTCCCGAGGTGGCCGAGATTGTCCGCGATAGCATCTTGTGGAGCGACGGCAAGAAGTATGACCTGAAAGACTGGATCATCATGCCCAACCACGCCCACGTCTCGTACGACAACGGACGAAAGAAGCCGACACGTGTTGCCGGTGAGATTAAGTCGTTCACTTCCAACGAGATTCTCAAAGTGTGCGATGATCAAGAGGCCCCGATTTGGCTCCCGGGGACGTTCGACCGTTACATTCGCGATGCCGCTCACGACTTCAACGTCCAGTGTTATATCTGGTTCAATCCCGTTCGTGCTGGGTTGGTAGACGACCCTTGGGAGTGGGAATACTCGAGCATTCACGACTCGCCGTTTGATCAGGATGAGCTGCGGCGGTGGTTCGAAAAGAACAAGGACGGTTTCTGGGGGCATGGGTTTTAGGCGTCCCTGGGCCGGGCCGCGGCCATCCTGGCCGCCGGCGTCCTTCCAGGGCGCCGAACGTGTTCCCTGGGCCGCGGCCATCCTGGCCGCCGGCGTCCTTCCAGGGCGCCGAACGTGTTCCTTGGGCCGCGGCCATCCTGGCCGCCGGCGTCCTTCCAGGGCGCCGAACGTGTGTCTTCTTTTGGCGGAAGATGTGTGATTGAGCGAAAAGGCACACGCAAGCTGAGGCAGGATGCCTCAGGGCGGGCCAGAGGCGCCGCGGCCCAAGGCACACGCAAGCTGAGGCAGGATGCCTCAGGGCGGGCCGGAGGCCGCGCGGCCCAGATGAGGCAGGGATGCCTC
>JBKGZI010000473.1:0-4377 GCA_046545675.1 Persicimonas sp. | reverse complement strand
GCGCCTTGAAAGGCAACAGCGCGTCAATCATCGAGATGTGTATGATGAAAAGCCGTCTCGGTGTCAGAGGAAAAAACTCCCTTTATCTCTGACGCCAAGATGACGTCAGTCCACTGGCCGACCGAGCCGGAGTTCACCGCCGCCCCTCCAACAACCCCACAATCTCATCCAACCCCTGCCCTCGAGCATGATCGACCGCCGTCCGCCCATTCGCATCGGCCGCCTCCGGGTCCGCCCCGGCCTCGACCAATGCCTCGACGAGCCCCTTCTGTCGAAACATCGCCGCCATGATCAGCGGCGTCGCCCCGGCGTTATTGCTGGCCCGGGGGTCCGCGCCGCAGGCGAGTAGGTGCTCGCCGAGTGACTCGTAGCCTTTGAAGCAGACGCCCATCAGCGGTGTGTTGCCCGCCGGATCGCGGCCGTCGACATCGGCGCCATACTCGACCAATAGATCGACCATCTCGGGCTGATCGTTGTAGGCAGCAATCATCAGCAGCGTATAGCCGCGCCGGTCACGTAGATCGGGGTCGAGGCCGGCCTCCAAGAAGACTGAGATGACCTCGGTATCCCCGCAGCGGGCGATCTCGTGGTAGTCGATATTTTCCAGGTCAATCTTCTCCACAATATCCCCGTAAAATGATGAAATCGGCGCCCTCCGGGCCTCTCATCGCCATCAAACATGGGGCTGTACACTCTCGTGCAGGTCCAGCTCGCCGCGGTCGAAGGCATCGAGCGCCTCGCGCACCAGGCGCTTATAATCGGGATCGGCAGCCTCGAAGTGGTCGAGTTGCCGCTCGATGATCTCTTCCCTGCAGCCGCCCAACGACTCGGCGATATTGACGGCGAGGCGCACCTTCTCGTCGTCACCCATCAACCTGAACAGGTTTCCCGCCTGGGTATAATCGTCGTGGTCGACCCGCGAGTCCCACCGGTCCACGGTCACCTCGCCCAGGTCCCAGGCCGGCTCCGCATACGCCGGGTCCGGCCGCGGCGCGCCCTCGATGCTGTTGGGATAGTAATTCGGAAAGCCGCTACCCTCGTCGAGGATCCCGCCGAATTGCCCGTCGCGCATATAGTTGTTGACCGGCACTTTGGGCCGATTGACCTTCAGATCGCGATAATTCGCGCCGATGCGATACAGATGGGCGTCCTGATAGCTCATCAGCCGCGCCTGGAGCATTTTATCGGGGCTCGGGCCGATGCCGGGCACGAACGAACTGGGGTTGAAGGCCGATTGCTCGACCTCGTGGTGGTAATTCGTGGGGTTTCGATTGAGCTCGAACTCTCCGAATTCGATCAGCGGGAAGTCGGCGTGGGGCCAGACCTTGGTCAGGTCGAAGGGATTCCAGCGAAACTCCTCGGCCTCCTTTTGGGTCATCACCTGTAGATTGGCCGTCCACTTCGGATAATTGCCCTCGTTGATCGCCGCGATCATGTCGCGCTGATGGCTCTCGCGGTCGTGGGCGATGACCTCTGCGGCCTCATGGTTGGTCAGGTTCTCGATGCCCTGCTGTGTCTTGAAGTGGAATTTGCACCACACCCGCTCACCGTCGTCGTCGATCAGCGAGTAGGTGTGGCTGCTATAGCCGTTCATATGCCGATAGCTCCTGGGGATGCCGCGGTCGCCGAATAACCAGGTCACCTGGTGCAGACTCTCCGGGCACAGACTCCAGAAATCCCACTGCATATTCGGGTCGCGCAGGTTCGTCTCCGGGTGGCGCTTTTGGGAGTGGATGAACATCTGGAATTTATACGGGTCCCGCACGAAGAAGATCGGGGTGTTGTTGCACACCAGGTCCCAGTTGCCCTCCTCGGTATAGAACTTCATGGCGAAGCCGCGCGGGTCGCGCTCGGCGTCGGCCGCGCCGCGCTCGCCGGCGACCGTCGAAAACCGCATAAAGCACTCGGTCTCTTTGCCGACCTCGCTAAACAGCGATGCCCGGGTGTATTCGGTGATGTCGTCGGTGACCGTGAAGGTACCGTAGGCGGCGGTTCCCTTGGCGTGGACGACCCGCTCGGGGACGCGCTCGCGGTTGAAACGCTGGATCTGCTCGATGAGATTGACGTCCTGCATCAGCAGCGGACCACGCGGCCCGGCGCTCAGCGAGTTCTCGATGTCGTCGACGGGGCGCCCATCTGCGGTCGTCAGGCGGCGGTTCTTGCGATCTTCTGCCATAGCGCGGCTCCTCGGTGGTCAGTTTTCGGTGGGACTGCGGTCTGAGACACACAGAAAAACTGCCCACCGACCCCACTGAGTAAAGCCGATACGCCGTGGGTGCATCCGAAACTCTCGTCATCTCGCTGTATTCGCCTCCACCTCAAAAACCAACCAAGTCGCGTCTCGCCACACCTCCTCCGCTTGCGGGGAGGTGCCGCAGCGCGTTGTCCAGCGCAAGGCGGAGGGGGGCAACAAAAAGCAGCCAGCCCGTAAGGGAACCACATTCCCCGACGGCCCCCACCTCATGCGGCTTTGCGGTGTCACGACACCGCCTGAGCTCATGTCAATCTTTGTTATTGGTCACGTGAAGGTGCCAGCCACCTTACGAAGCGCACGCTCCAGACCAGGATGGTCTGGCACCGAAGGGGGACAAAACAAAAAACCCGCCCAGACCTAAGTCTGAGCGGGTTTCTTTCGTAGTCGGGGCGCCCCGATTTAAACCTCCGACCTCTTGCTCCCGAAGCATAAGGCTCCTACGCCAAGTACCGCTCGCGAAGATGCGCCTTGAAGTAGTCCGCATCGAGCGACTCTCCGGTCGCCTCGGCGACCAACTCATCGGTCTCCAGCAGCGAGCCTTTGGAATGCACGTTCTCGCGCAGCCAGTCGAGCAGCGGCTCGAAGTCGCCCTCACGCACGGACGGCAAGATGTCGGGGTTCTGGTCGCGCGCGGCGCAGAAGAGCTGCGCTGCGGTCATCGCGCCGAGGGTATAGGTCGGGAAATAGCCGAAGCCGCCTGAGGGCCAGTGAATATCCTGCATGCAGCCGTCTTTGTCGTCCGGCGGGGTGATACCGACCAGCTCTTCCATCTCGGCACGCCACGCCTCGGGCAGGTCCTCGACACTGAGCGTGCCGGCGATCATCTGGCGCTCGAGCCGGTAGCGCAAGATGACGTGCGCCGGGTAGGTGGCCTCGTCGGCGTCGATGCGAATCAGGCCTCGCTCGACGCGCGTCGACAGCCGGTACAGGTTGTCTGCGCTGAACGCCTCACCGTCGCCATCGAAAGCCTCGCGCATCATCGGCGCAGCAAATCCGAGGAAGTCCCGGCTTCGACAGACCTGCATCTCGACCAGAAGCGACTGGCTCTCGTGGATGCTCATCCCGCGGGCGCGACCCACCGGCTGGTGGCGCCACTGCTTGGGCAGCCCCATACTATAAAGAGCGTGGCCGGTCTCGTGCATCGTGCCCATGATCGAGCGGGTGAAATCCGACTCGTCATAATTGGTCGTCAGCCGCACATCATCGGGCGTGCCGCCGCAAAATGCATGGGCGCTGGTGTCGAGGCGGCCGTGATTGAAATCAAAGCCGAGCGCCTCCATCAATTGATGTGATAGCGCCTTCTGCTTGTCGGCCGGAAACGGCCCCTCGGGCTGAATCGGGGCGGGCGCGTCGGCCTGGTGAGCCAGCACCTCTTCGATGAACCCGGGCAGGAACTCGGCGAGGTCATCGAAGATCGGGCCGATCGTCGCCGCTCGCATGCCCGGGTCGAAATTGTCCAATAAGGCGTCGTACGGTGCACATCCCAGCGCCTCGCCTTTGGCCTGGGCGACCTGTCGGGTCAGGTTGACGACCTCTTTGAGATAAGGCGCGAATTTATCGAAGTCGTCCTCTCCGCGCGCCTGCCGCCAGACCATCTCACAGCCCGACGAGGCTTTGCTCATCGCCGCGACCAGATGAGAAGGCACCGCGGCGGCATGCTTATATTCGCGGCGCATCTCGCGCACGTTGGCCTGCTGCCACTGGTCGAGCTCGCCGTCCTCTACGCGCGCCAGGAGCTCGCCGACCTCCGGGTCGACCAGCATTTCGTGCGAGATCACCTGCAACGTCGACATCTGCTCGCCGCGCGCCCGGGCGCCTCCGTCGGGCATCATCGTGGCATAGTCCCAGCGCAACACGCCCAGGGCTTCGTCGATCTTGTTGATGCGGGCAAATCGCTTCTCGAGTTCGCGGTAGGCTTCCATAAAACTTCCTGCAGGCGAGGTGGACGAGTCTGTACAGACCTGTCTTTACCACAGAAGCGTTGTGCGGTTGAATGGGGATGTGGTGCCCGGAGTTGGTGGTCGCTCTGGTTGTCTTGCGACGCTTGGAGGTTCGAGCTCATTTGAAGATGTTCTTGGTTCTTGGTTCTTGGTTCTTGGTTCTTGGTTCTTGGTTCTTGGTTC
>JBKGZI010000472.1:0-4378 GCA_046545675.1 Persicimonas sp. | reverse complement strand
CGGCAACGGCAACGGCAACGGCAACGGCAACGGCAACGGCAACGGCAACGGCAACAACGTGATCGTAAACGCCCACGACACAGCCGCTCATCGCCCACTTAACTACGGTACACCCAAACCCGCCGTCAATCTTTGTTCGTCCGATCGAAGGCTTCTTTGCGGCGGCGGCGGCGGGCCATCATGAGGACGCCGAGCATGGCGAAGACGGCCGGGACGGCGGCGATATTGACGAATTGGAGGGAGCGCTGGGTGTCCATGGGGACCTCGCCGAGGAGTCGGGGCATCGACTTGGAGCGGATCTGGGCCAGGGCGCTGTCCTGGACGAGCCACTCGACGCTGTTGATGAAGAATTGGCCGCCCAGCGAGGCCATCTCCTCGTTGAAGCCGACTTGGGGCATCGGCCCGAAGAAGTCACCGCTGCCCACGACCAAAATGCGCCCGGGGCTCGGCTGGTCGACCAGATCCTGCTCGGAGCGGCCTTCGGGCAGCGGGTGGCTGTCGTAGTAGCTTCGCACGTCGCCCTGGAGGGTCGCCGCGACCGTCCAGGCGCCGGGCTCGCCGGAGTCGACGCGCTCGTTGAGGCTGGTGTAGTTGAAGTTGCGCGGCAGGTCGGTGTGTCGGCGTGCCGACTCGGCGGTCTGGATGATCCGATGCACCTCGACGGCCCCGGCCCCGTCGGCCTGGTCCTCGCTGAGCCATGGCTGTACCTCGATGGTCGACGGCGCCGGCAGGGCGAGCACGCCGAAGTCGCGCATAAACGGCAGAGAGCGGTCGATATCCTGCATGATGAACGTGCCCGGATGGGTGACCTGCGCCAGGCCGCGCTCGGTCGACGCGACGGCGGTGACGCCGTTGTCCGGGTCGAGCACCATGTCGCGGCGAAGCTCGAGGCCGTACACCTCGAAGACCTCGTCGAGCCCTGGATCGATCGGCCGGCGCAGCTTCGGGGGGCGTCGGTTGGGCTGCTGTTTCATCATCTTCTGGCGCAGTTCCCAGTCGACCGCGGTGGCCGACTGAAACCAGCCGACGCTGCCGCCCTGCTGGATGTGCCGGTCGATGGTGAAGATGGCCTCCTCCGAGAACGGCTCCTCGGCGTTCAAGACCACCAAGGCCTCGACATCCTCGTCAATCGCGGCTCCCTCTTCGCTCAGATCGACGGTGGTCACTTCGATGAGTTCGCCATAGAGCTGCTCGAAGACCGGCTGGAGCGAGTCCAAAAACTGCGGCCCGCCCGCCGGCCCGCCGAAGCCGGACACGAAGCCGATCTTGCGCGGCTGCGGGTCGCGGAGGTTGAGCAGCGCCCGGGTAAATTCGTATTCGAAGTTGGCCGTGCCCCCGGCGCCCGCCTGCAGCTCGTCGACCACCTGCCGGTCCTCGCCGCGATCGAAGACCACGCATTTATAGACCGCGCGCAGCGACACCTGGTCCTCGGTGTGCTGGCCGACGGCGACCTTTTCGCAGCCGGCCTCCTCGGCCGCCTCCTCAGCTTGGCCGGCGTCGGCCGGCGAGATGACCTCGTAGGTCAACTCGCCCTCGGCGGCCGCGGCGTACTCCTCGAGGGTGTCCGAGACGGTCTGCGACAGGTTGTGAAGCGGCGGCTGCAGATCCGGCGAGATAAACGCCCGCACGTGGATCGGCTCGTCGAGATCGGCTACGGCCTGCTCGCTGGCCTCGGAGAGGGTGTACAGGTTGTTGTCGGTCAGGTCGGCGCGCGTAAAGATCTGAGACGAGGCGAGGTTCAGCGCCACGGCGACGAAGACGGCGGCGCCGATGACCACCGCGGCGGCCGCGCCGCTGACGAAGTTTGGTTTGAATCGGCGCGCTCCGATGCTCGTCTGCGCGACCACCAGGCACACCCCGATCAGCGACAGGTAGTAGACCACGTCGCGCGTATCGATGACGCCGCGGGCGATATTGCCGAAGTGGTAGCTCGTCGATACGTACTCCAGGACCTGGGCGGTCGTCCCGCTGGGGTGGGCGACGATCTGGTCGACCAGATACAGGAAGAAGCAGATCGAAAACGCCACCAGGATCGCAACGACCTGGTCCTTGGTCCAGCTCGAGGCCATCAGCCCGATGGCCGCGTAGGACGCGCCGAGCAACATCAGCCCCAAGTAACCGGCCCACACTGCGCCCCAGTCGAGGCTGGTCCCATGGGCGTCGGCGAGCAATGAGAGGCTAAACGGGTAGACCAGCGTCATGGTGAAGACCACGCCCAACAGCCCTACCGCCGCCATGAACTTGCCCAGGACGATCTCGAAGTCGCTGATCGGCATGGTCATCAGCAATTCGAGGGTGCCCGAGCGCTTCTCCTCGGCGAAGAGCCCCATCGTGATCGCCGGGGCGAAGAACGCCAGAAACAGCGGCGCCTGCGCAAAAAAACTGCGCATCGACAGCACGTTGACGTCCTGAAAATAATTCAGCCAGAACAACGCGCCGGTGATGACCAAAAACAAAATCACCACGATATAGGCGACCGCCGAGTTGAAATACGAGCTCAGTTCGCGCCTGAGGATGTAGAGTGTGTTCTTCATGGCGATTTCTGCACGTTAGGGCCTCTTACGTCGAGAGAGTGAGAAAGTGAGAAAGTTAGAAAGTGAGAAAGTGAGAAAGTTAGAAAGTGAGAAAGTGAGAAAGTGAGAAAGTTAGATACTGCAACAGCTCTTGGTTGATCGCATGAGTTCGGTTGGCCATTCGTAGTTTCTCACTCTCTTACTCTCTCACTCTCTTACTCTCTTGGCAGTATAATGTCGGAAGACATCTTCGAGCGTGGACTCGCCGGCCGCCTCCTCGAGCTCGCCGAGGGTGCCGTCGGCGACGATCTCGCCGTGGTTGATGATGATGATGCGGTCGCAGACCGCGGTGATCTCCTGGAGGATATGGGTCGAGAAGATGACCGTTTTTTCCTGGCCGATCTCGGTGATCACGTCACGGATGTCGACGATCTGGTTGGGGTCGAGGCCGGTGGTGGGCTCGTCGAGGATGAGCACCTCGGGGCGGTGGATGATCGCCTGGGCCAGCCCCACGCGCTGGCGGTAGCCCTTGGATAATTCGCGGACCTCGCGGTGGACGACGTCCTCGAGGCCGGTGCGCTCGACGACCTCGTCGATGCGCCGGCCGCGCTCCTCTTTGGCCACCCCGCGCACCTCGGCGACAAAGCGCAGGTAGTCGTGGACGATCATCTCGTCGTAAAGCGGCACGTTCTCGGGCAGATAGCCCACCCGGCGGCGCACCTGTTGGGACTGCTCACGCACGTCGAAGCCGGCCACCTCGGCGGTGCCCTCGGTGGCGGCCATAAAGCCGGTCAGCACCTTCATCGTGGTGGTCTTGCCGGCCCCGTTGGGCCCCAAAAAGCCGACGATCTCGCCGGGCTGGACCTCGAAGCTGATGCGATCGAGCGCCTTGAAGTTCCCGTAGGTCTTGGTGAGCCCGTCGACGACGATGCTGTGTTTGGTATCTTGTGGGGTTTCCTGTGGGGACTGCTCGCTCATCGATACCTCGCGTGGGGCCTTGGGGCTTCCGTGCGTAGTGTGACATCTTTTGCGTGATGTCACTACTCGTCAAGGCTGGCGAATTTGTAGCCCCCGTACCCCAGGCTCCCTTCGGTCTCCTGAGGCTACAAAGACCCGCTTGAAAAGCAGCGGGTGACGCGACGCCTATCGGCTCCGCTCATTGTTTAGGCCTATATTGTTATAGACGATGAAAATACGCGACCACATAGCCGACGACCTGCGTCGACGCCCCGCCGACCTCGACCGATTGGGCGAGGCGCTTGTCCAGGGGCGCCGAACCGTCGCCAAGATGCGCGCTCTGGTCGAGGATGAGCCCAGCGAGCTCAACCGAAGCGACCTCGGCCGCCAGGCGAGCCGCCTCGCCGACCACCTACTATTGGCCGACGAATGCGACGAGGCGCTCGCGCTCAAAGAGGAGGCGGTCGGCATCTGGCGGCGCCTGGGCCGCGACAAGGCGCGCTTTTTGGCTGAGCTGGACGCCGCCGAGATTCGCTTCGAGCTCGGCCGCCGCGATGAGGCCCTGGCCGATTTGGACTCGCTGGTCGCGCAGTCGGCCAAGCCGGCATTCCAGGTCTACCGCGACTTCGCGCTCGCGCTGCGCGGCCGATGCCGGGCGCGCACCGACGACACCGCCGGCGGCCGCGCCGACCTCCAAGAGGCCCTCGAGCTTCGGCGTGAGCGCGGCAACCAACGCCAGATCGACCACACCAAACGCCTGCTCGAACTCGTCGCTTCACAACCGCCCGACCGCGCTTAAACTCACCCGCGCATAACTGAGGAGCTCGTAGGATTACGAAACCAAACCATAGCCGGGGATCATAGGTGAGATCTTAAGCGACCCCAGCGGCCTTGCGCCGCTGGTGAAG
>JBKGZI010000471.1:0-4397 GCA_046545675.1 Persicimonas sp. | reverse complement strand
CAAGCCGGCGGGGGTCTTGAGAGGCAGGGCGTTCTCTAGCTGCTCAAGCTTATTCACCCGCCGGACAAGCCGGCGGGGGTCTCAACCCTCAACCCTCAACCTCATCCTTCATCAACACCGCATACACCACCATCGACGTCACAAGCCCGCTGAACCACGCCCCCTGAAATAAGAAGTCCAGCGCCGGGTGGACCTTGCCGAGCATGACCACGGCGATGCCCAGCGCCATGGCGCCGATGCCCTTCCAGTTGAAGCCGTCTCCGTAGCGGTAGATGCCCTGGCTGTCGTAGAGCGCCTGCGGGTCGAGTTGGGTGCGGCGCAGCAGCCAATAATCGGCGATGAGCACGCCGCCGACCGCTCCGAGCAGCCCGGAGTAGGTGACCAAAAAGCCGATGAGTTCGTCGAGGATGAGCCAGGGGCAGATCAGGATGCCGAGGGCGGCGGCGGCCAGCCCGCCGGTGCGAAACGAGACCCACTTGGGGAAGGCGTTCGAAAACGAGTTCGCCGGGGCGACCACGTTGGCGGCGATATTGGTCGACAGCGTCGCGATCACCAGCGCGAGCATGGCGAGCACGGCCAGCATGGCGGAGTTGGTGTCGTCGGCCAGCCGGCCGACGAGTTCGACCGGGTCCCAGATCGCTTTGTCGTAGACGATGACCGTCGCCGAGGTGACCGCCACGCCGATAAACGAGAAGAAGACCATCGTGGTGGGCAGCCCGAAGAGCTGGCCGAGCATCTGCTCCTTTTGGCTGGAGCAATAGCGCGTAAAATCCGGGATATTCAGCGACAGGGTCGCCCAATAGCCGACCATGGCGGTCAGGCCGGGCAGGAAGACCAGCACGATCCAGCCCCAGCCGCTGGTCTCGGTGTCGGCCTCGACAAGCGTGGCGGATTGCTCGAGCAAGATGTCCAGCCCGCCGGCCTGCGAGATCGCCCACCACAAAAGCGCGGCGCCGATGGCCAGCAGAAACGGCGCGGCCAGCGTCTCGAGCCATTTGATCGACTCGGTGCCCTTCCACACGAAGACGGCCTGGAGCAGCCAGAAGGCCATAAACGCGATCCAGGAGGTCAGCGACAGGCCGACGAAAGTCGTCCCGGCGCCCAGCTCCGCCCAGCCCTCCCACAGGATGCCCGCGATGGTCGAGAGCGCCTCGCCGCCGATATAGGTCTGAATGCCGAACCAGGCACAGGCGACCAGCGCGCGGGCGATGCTGGGCACGTGGGCGCCGAAGACACCGAACGAGGAGCGCGCGAAGACCGGAAACGGGATGCCGTATTTGGTGCCGGCGTGGCCGTTGAGGATCATCGGCACGAGCACCAGCAAATTGCCCAGCAAGATCGCCAGCATCGCCTGCCACCAATTCATACCGCTGGCGACCAGGCTGCCGGCCATCATATAGGTCGGCACACAGACGCTCATGCCCACCCACAACGCCGCCAGATTCCACTTGCTCCAGGTGCGCTCGTCGCGCGCGGTGGGCTCCAGATCCGGGTTATACAACACCGGATCTTGGGGCACCTCGGCCCGCTCGACGAGCCCGTCTCTGTCCATTTGATCGGTCATTCGTAATACTCGTCGACCATGTCGAGGCCGCGGTCGATGATGGCGAAGGCGTCTTTGAGCTGCTCCTCGGTGATGATCAGCGGCGGGTTGCACATGAAGCTGCCCCAGCGCACGAAGGTAAATAGCCCCTCGTCGCGGAAGAATTTGCCGAGCTTCTTCATCGGCTCGCTGGTGCCGTTATACGGCGCCATGCGCTCGCCGGAGCTATTCTTTTGCAGGTCGATCATACCGAAGAGGCCGATGTTGCGGCCCTCTTTGACGCAGGGGTGCTTGTCGGCCATGCGGTCCATCTCCGAGCGCATGACGGGGGCGAGCTCGGCGGCTCGGTCGACGAGGCCCTCGCCCTGCAGCACTTCGATATTGGCGATGGCGGTGGCCAGGCCCAGAGCGTGCGAGTTGTAGGTCAGCCCGCCCCAGAAGACTTCCTTTTCGAAGTGTTTGGCGATCGGGTCGGACACGCCCATGCAGGCCAGCGGGAAATACGAACTGGTCATGCCCTTGGCCATGGTGACGATGTCGGGGACGACGTCGTAATGCTCGAAGGCGAACATCTTGCCGGTGCGGCCGAAGCCGCACATGACCTCGTCGCAGATCAGCAGGATATCGTGCTTGTCCAGCAGCTTTTTGAGCCCCTGCATATAGCCCTCGGGCGGCGGCAGCACCCCGTTGGTGCCGGTGACCGTCTCGACCATCATCGCGGCGATGGTCTCGGGCCCCTCGTACATGATCATCTCTTCGAGGTAGCGCAGGTTCTGGGCGGTCTTCTCGGCCTCGGTCTTGCCGAACTCGTAGTCGTACGGCTCCGGATCCATCACGTGCAGGATGCCCGGCGTGCCCGGCTCGTTAGCCCAACGCCTGGGGTCGCCGGTCAATTGCATGCAGAGGTTCGTCGCGCCGTGGTAGCTGCGATAGCGCGTCAGAATCTTCTGTCGTCCGGTATAGAGGCGCGCGGCGCGGATGGCGTTTTCGTTGGCCTCGGCGCCTCCGAGCGCAAAAAAGAACCGGTTGATATTGCCTGGCACAATCTCCGACAAGAGCTTGCCAAGCCGCGCGCGCGGCTCGGTAGCCGAGGCCGGAAAGACGTAGATCAGCTCGTCGATCGCCTTCTTCATGGCGGCCTTGAGCTTGGGGTGGCCGTGGCCGACGTTGACCGACATCAACTGGCTGTTGAAGTCCAGAAAACGCTTGCCCTCGGGCGTCCAAAAATACACGCCCTCGGCCCGCTCGACCGGCAATGGCGAGACGTCGTCGCCGGCCGCCCAGGTGTACATCGTGTGCTCTTTGCACAGGCTGATGATGTCGTCGGTGGACATCTTTTTGCGGGTTTTGGGGGCTTTTTCGGATGTTGTGGGTGTTTCGGTCATGGTGGTTTTTTGTCTTAGGTTAGAATTATGGGTTGTTGCGGCCCCCCCACTGCCTGCGCTTCGCTCCGGCATCTCCCCCCGGGGGGAGAGTTGTCTCCGCGTAAAGCGACTAATGTGCTTTACGCAGAATTTCCCTCGCCCGCGTAAAGCAACCAATGTGCTTTACGCAGAAGCATCCCTCACTACAGAAAGCTCAGGAGTAGCTTTACGCAGAAGCATCCCTCCCCCGCGGGGGAGGTGCCTTGCGCGCTGTACAGCGCAAGGCGGTGGGGGGACCTCAAGAAGCAAAGAGTCTCAAAAAAGAATCTCAAAAAACGAATCCTCAAAAATGCGTCTGGTGCGTCTTCTTGCCCGGATGTTCCACATCCTCACCGCGCTCTTTGGCGGCGAGATAATCACTCCAACTCATCTGCGGCCGACCGTTGTCGACGTCTTCCATCGTGATGCAGTCGGGCACCGGGCAGACATAATTACACAGGTTGCAGCCGATACATTCGGACTCGTCGATATAGGGGACGCGGGTGTCCTCGCCGACGTGGATGCATTGGTGGGCGCCGTCGTCGCAGGCGACCACGCATTTTTGGCAGCCGATGCATAGCTCCTCGTTGATCTTGGCGACGCGCTCGTAGTTGAGGTCGAGGTCTTTCCACTGGTCGTAGCTGGGAAGGGCCTGGCCGACCATCTCGTCGATGGTCTCGAAGCCCTTGTCGCGCATGAAGCGCTCGGTGCCGTCGATCATATCGCGCACGATGCGGTAGCCGTGGTGCATCACGGCGGTGCATACCTGCACGGTCTGGGCGCCCAGGTAGATGAATTCGAGGGCGTCGCGCCAGGTCTCCACCCCGCCGATGCCGCTGATCGGGATGTCGATCGACGGGTCCTGGGCGAGCTGGTTGACCATGTGCAGCGCGATGGGGCGCACCGCCGGGCCGCAATAGCCGCCGTTGGAGCTCTTGTTGCCCACGCGCGGCTCGATGACGCCGCGGTCGAGGTCGACGCCGATGATGCTCTTGATGGTGTTGATCAGGCTGACTGCGTCGGCGCCGCCGCGAACGGCCGCGCGACCCGGAGGCACGATGTCACCGACGTTGGGCGTCAATTTGACGATGACCGGTACGCTGGAGAATTCAGCCGCCCAGCGGGTGATCTCCTCGCAGACCTTGGGCTCCTGGCCCACCGCGCTGCCCATGCCGCGCTCGCACATGCCGTGCGGACACCCGAAGTTGAGCTCGAGGCCGTCGGCGCCGGCGTCGATGCTGCGCTCGATGATGTCCTTCCACTCCTCGCGCGTCTCGACCATCAGGCTGACGACCACCGCGTGGTCCGGATAGCGCCGGGTGACCTCGGCGATCTCCTTGAAGTTGTCGGCCAGCGGTCGGTCGGTGATCAGCTCGATATTATTGAACCCGGCGATCGGCTTGTCGCCATGGCTCATCGCGCCGAACCGGCTGCTCACATTGGTGATCGGC
>JBKGZI010000470.1:0-4398 GCA_046545675.1 Persicimonas sp. | reverse complement strand
CGGTCCAGATCGTCGATATCGTCGACACCGTCGAGCTTGCTCAGATCTTTGAGGCCGTCCAGGTCGACCTCCGAGTCGGGGCCGAGCGCCTGGTCGCCCTCCTCGAGCATGCGACGCATCGCGTCTCTTTGATCCTCTTCGGGCATGGAGGTGGCAAATTCGATGGTGGGCTGATCGGCCCCCGAATCGATCGGGATGCTCGGGCTCTCCGACAGCTCGCTCGCCACCAGATCGGCGGCGCTGACGGAGCCGACGCGGGCCGTCTGACGCACGTCCTGGTCGACCAGGTCGTCCTGCGCCTCATCGGTCGCCGCAGGGGCCGCCTCGTCGCGGTCTGCCCGGACAGTGTCGTCGTCGGCGCTGGCCGGCCCCGGATCGCCCCGGTCCGGCCCGTCGGTGGGCGGCGCGCCCGACTCGGGCTGGTCACCCGAAGCCGAGCCGAGCGCCTCTGGTTTGATCCCCTCGGCGCGCGCGGGGCTTCGAGACGTACGGCCAGAGCCGACCGCGCTCAGTTTGGCCGAAGCGGTGTAGGAGTCCGACAACTCGAATTCGTCGACCAGGTCTCTGAGATTTTCGGCCAGGTCGACGAGCTCTCCGGCGGCTGTGGTGACCTGTTGGGTGCCGGCCACATCCTGGGTGATCAGCTCGGACAGATCGTCCATCGACTGGGTGACCTGCTCGGTGCCCGACTTTTGCTGCTGGGTGATCAGCGTGATCTTGAGCGCGTTTTCGGTGGTCTTCTCCGACAAGCGCGTTCCCTCGTCGGTGGCCATCGCGCTGGACATCGACGACTCGCCGATATCCTCGACCAGCTCTTTGATATTGCCCACCGAGCCCTTGATATTCTCGGCGAGTCGGCGCATCTCGGCGGCCACCAGCGTAAATCCCTTGCCGGCCTCACCGGCGCGCATGCCCTCGAGGCTGGCGTTGAGCGCCAGCAGATCGGAGCGGTCGGCGATCGATTTGATGACCTCCAGAATCTCGGCGATGCGCTCGGTGTGGCTCTTGAGCTCGGTGATCCGCGTGGCGATCGTGCGGTTGTTGTCCTGGGTCTGCTCGGCCGATTTGAACACCCCCTGGGCGTTCTCGGCGATCTTTTTGGCCGACGCCAACAACGTCTCCATGGTGCGCTGAGTCTCCTCGACGCTGGAGGCCTGGTGGTTGGCGGCGAATTCCTGCTCGCGAAGCACCGCCAGGATTTGCTCGGCGGCCGTCGAGATATGAATGGCGGTGTGAGTGATCTCCTCGACCAGCCCCTTGAGGCCGGCGACCATCTGGTTGAACGCGGTGGTCAGCTCGCCGTCGCCCTCGACGGTGGTGGTCAGATCCCCGTCGGCGATATCCTTGGCGCGCTCGGCGATGGTCCGAAGGTTGTTGACCATCATCCCGAACGCCTCGCCCAGCTCGCCGGGGACGCGCTCGTCGAGCAGGCGGCTGTCGAGCTGGTCATTGGAGATCATGCGCGCCTGAATGGTCAGCCGGCGCAACTGATTGGTCAGCGCCACGAAGCTTCGCTCCAGATCGCCGGCGCCGACGGACATCGATTGGTCGGCGTCGGCCAGGCGCTGCGAGCGGATCACTTGTTCTTCGACCTCGAGCACGCCGATCCTACCCTCGGCGAGCGAACGGGCCTTTTTGGACAAAGCGCTCAACTGGCTGAGCATGCGGTTGGTCGAGCTGGCCAAGCGGGCGACCTCATCGTCTCCCTTGACCGACGGCACGCGACGTTGGCTGAGGTCGCCTTCGGCGATCCCCTCGAGCACCCGCGTGACTTGCGCCAGGGGAGCCAGGGCGCGGCGCACTCCAACGATGCAGGCCACCCCCAACACACCGACGAGCAGCGCCACCCACCCGCGGTAGTCGTCGATGATATCACCGGCGACTAAGGCGAGGACGCCGACCAGCATCAGCGGGCCGACGGCGATGGCGACTTTGATCCATAATTTGTCGATCATGACGGCAATCCGTTTTGATCCGTCAACTAAAATGCAAGCCCCGTCCGGCCGGCCTACCTCGCCGACCGATGAGCGCTTACGGGCGAACCACTTTCTTCAAATCGAGCAACCAGACCACGTCTGCGCGCTCATCGTGCCCGCAGGCGGCTTTGAGCACGTCGGGCAAATAGCCGGCCACCCAGTCGGGCAGCATTAAGATATTGGCCGGCGTCCACTTCTCGAAGCCGAGCACCTCGCCGATGAGCACGCCCACCGGCGGGCCGAAGTCGGGCTCGATATAGCCGACGTGGCCGCCCCCGAGCGGCCGCAGGCCCAGCTGCGGCGCCGGGTCGATGAGCTGCAGACCCTGGCCCTCGCGGTAGTCGAGCACGCTGCTGACCTCGTGAAGGTTCACGGCCAGATCCAGGGGGCCGAAGCGGGTGCGAATAATCTCGAGGTGCCGGGACTTTGCGCGTGCCTTTGCCGAATTCCCACCTGCCGAATTCCCACCTGCCGAACTCCCACCTGCCGAACTCACGAGTGTCTCCTCACTGCACCGCCGCGTCGCCGAGCAACCGTGGCACGTTCAGGAGCACCGTCGCGTCGTCTTCACTCAACCGAATGCCCGCCGCATAGCGTCGGGTGCGGGTGTTGATGGAGTCGGGGATGCGGCTGCGGTCGAGGACCTGCTCGGGCCAATCGTCCAGCCCGGTCACCTCGGCCACCTCGATGCCCACGGTATAGGCGCCCGCCTCGACGATGACCACCCGACTGAACTGCTCGACGTCGCTCTGGGCGACCGGGTCGAGCCACTGATTCAAATCGAGCACCCCGATGACCTGGCGGCGAAGCACCCCCACACCGCGGATATGCTTGGGGGCCCCGGGCACCCGCGTGATGCTCAAATCCGACACGATCTCGACCACGTATTCGGTGGGCACGGCAAATTCGCGCTCGCCGACGGCAAAACGCAGCACCGCCACGATCTGCTCGGAGACGTCGGCATCGGATGCCTCCTCCTCCCAATCAAAACCGTCGGCTGCCGAAGCCGCCCCGATCAGGCCGTCAAAGCCAAGATCTCCGTCGCTCGAATCGCTCATAACTCACGTCGTGTCGGGCAAAAATGCTCTCTGCCCACCATAAGGCATGCCGGGCGCTGACGCACGCTATTTTAGATGGGGCGGGCTCGGGATGGAGAATTGGGAAGACGGTGCAGAGCCGCGGCTTCTTCTATTTGGGGCGCTGAAACGACGCGTTTATGCGGCTTGACCGTGCAAACTACAATTTAAGGGTTGCCTTCGTTGGACAGAGAGGGTTGTTGAGGCTTCCCCTAAATGGTCTCGAAGACCTTACCCAAACCCGCAAAGCTGCTAGGACCTAACCCAAATTGTAGTTCGCGCCGTAGTTCAGGCGCCCTAAATAGAGGATCTTACAGAAACCAAGCATCCTCTATTTGAGGCGACGTCAAACGGCGACGTCACAAACTACAATTTGCGTTAGGCGTTAGAACCATCAGCGGTTGATGAGGGTTCAAACAGAGGAGTCTCGATAAACTAAGTGTTTACACCATAGTGAATACACACCGTAATATGTTTACACCGTAACCCCAACGCTCAACGACCGCAGTTTCAATGCTTCCAAGCTGCTCCATGTGCTCTTCCACGCCTCCGTGCAAGCAATAGTTCCACGGTTCCTTGACTCAATGGTTCCATGCTTCAATGATCCCGTGACTCCCCGTACAAATCCTCGAGCGTCACCAAAAAGATTCGCTCGTCCTCGGCGGCACGGGCCTGAAAAGCATCGGTGAAACCGCCCGCCGAAAAGTAGATATAGCCATGGGACTCTGCCGCGTTCAGGGCGGCGTTGGCCCAGCCCTGGCCGGAGTGGCCGAGGTCTTCGAGGTTGCGAAGCAGCTTGAAATGCACGTCGACGTCGACCGGTGAGGACGACCACTTGATCTCGCCGGCCAACATCTGGCCGTCGTCGAGCTCGGCGACGATGTCGATCTCGATGGAGCGCCGATTTCGGTCCTGACCCTCCCATCGCGCCCAATTGCTGGCCGACGGCAGGTTCCACCTGGCGTGATGACGTCGATACCCCTCGGCGCAGATGGTCTCGAAGACCTTGCCCATATAGGTGTCCAGATGGGGCTCGATATGATGTCTCCACACCTGGTCAGCGCCGCCTGTTTCGAGACGACTGCGGTTCGCAGAGACGAATTGATACCAAAAGCGGACCGCGTGATCGGCCACTCGATTGCGCCAGGGCGCGCGACTTCCCGCGCCGAAGTTGCGCTCGCGGCGCACCAGCTCCAGATTCTCGAGTGTCTCGAGGGCCCGACGAGCGACGGTGTCTTGGCCCTGCAGCCCGGCCGCCTGGGCGATCCCATGCGTGCCGGTATTTCCCTGGGCGACCGCCTCGAGCACCGCACGGTAGATCGCCGGATCGCGGATCCCCTTCTCCT
>JBKGZI010000469.1:0-4404 GCA_046545675.1 Persicimonas sp. | reverse complement strand
CGATTTTTAAGTTCTTGAGTCTTTATCCCGTCTTAGGGGTTTCCGGACGGGAACTGTTTAGGGTCTAGGGGCCTTGTCAGCAGAATCGAAGACGCATGGCGTGTTAGTGGCCGGGCGTGGTAGAAATCGCGCGTTATTTACTCACTTAAATGGGCAGCGGCCACGAAAATTGTATGCAGTACGACCCACGAACTAACCGATGGAAGACAATCGCCATGATCTGGGCCCGCCTTGCGGCTATGCCGCTGACGCGCCCAGAGGAGACCATGCATGTTCTGCTCGACAGTGTGCGAAGTTACCTCGAAGCTGAAGGTGGTGTCGTTGTCCTGGCGGTTCGCGTCGGCGACGAGACGACAACGGGACGCCTGATCCATCAAGGATGGTCTCCGGCGGCGATAGTCCGGGCGAAGGAGTCGGACCCGGACCTGGAGATTTTCCGCGATTACTTGCAAAACCACTTCGAGAACGATGTCTGGATCCGCGAGAATATGCGGCAGGCGGGCACTCACCGCGCGTTTGTCCGGGCGGACGTCCTCGGCGACGAGCCGTGGTCGAGCTGCGGTGGGGGCATGATCCTCGAGGCGCACGGCGCGCACGACCGCATGGTCGCCTATCATGCGCTGAGCGACGACCTCGAGGTCTCCATATGCCTCGACCGCCACCGGCCGGTGGCGTGGACGCCGAGCGAGCGCGACTGGTTGCTCGATCTCGTCGTCGGCCTCGGCCCGTTCGCCATGCGCCTGGCGATGAGCTACGGGCTGCTGCCGTCCCAGCAAAACCTGTCTCCTCGCGAGCGCGAAACCCTGCTGCATCTGCTCGAAGGCGAGCCCGAGAGCCTCATCGCGGATGAGATGGGCCTGGCCTTTAGCACCGTCCATCAATACGTCGTCTCCATCTTTCGCAAGTGGGGCGTCAACAGCCGCGCAGAGCTGATGGCGAGCTGGATGCAGACACAGCGCGAGTACGTCGAGAACTCAGTGGAGGCGATGAACGCGGCGTATGAGGCGGCGGTCAGAAAGCAGTAGCGGATTCCTCCAATTCGGCTTTCCTCAGGCTAACCCGACCTCTACTAATCAGTTGAATTGTCGTCTCTAGGGGGCGCTCTCTACACTTGCCGCTAACGTATGCCGGCCGGGCTCGAGGCCGTAATCTGATCTGGGTTGCGAGGTAGCGATTGATGCGTTCAACGGTAGTGGTGTGTTGTCTGATTATGGGTGGTCTCTTGGTAGGTTGTGGCGAGCAGGCCGGTGAGGATGGCCGCGAACAGCCGTCGAACACGCTGCAGATTTGCACTCCCGATCCCGAGCTGGTCGCCGAGAAGCGGCGCTGCCAGGTCGACGACGATTGTCCGTGCGGGACTCATTGCAGCCTCGGTCAATGTGTGGCGAGCTGCACCGAAGCTGCCGATTGTGCTGACGGGGAGACGTGTGACTCGTTCGGTCGCTGTCGCCAAGAGGGCGAGACTGCACTGGTCCCCGTGCCGAGCCAAGACGCGGAAGGTCGTCTGGCGCTGGAAACCTCGACGATGTACTTCGACGAGGCAGGCGAGGCGGTCACCACCGTGCGGGTCGAGCAACGCGGCGTGGGCCGTGCGCGCGTGGTCGCCTCCAACGGTGCCGAGGTGCAGTGCCCGGACGCGTCGGGCTACGCTGCAAGCTGTGAGCTCACCGAACTGAACGCCGGCGACACGGTCGAGGTGTCGGCGCGCCGTGCCGACGGCGCCGATCCCAACGCAATCGCCGAGTTGACGGTCTACGGGCCTCAAAACTCCGAGAGCGCCTCAATCATCGACGTCGGCCAAGAGGTGGGCGGCACCGTGCTGATGAACAATGATGACACGTTGCCCGAGCCCGTGGCGGGACGTTACGAAGGCACGCTGCGGTTGGTGGGGGCGGGCACAGACGCTGACCTCGACAACCTTCCGGGGCCGCCGGTCGCGGTCGCCAGCGACCTGACCGCAACGGTTCGGGACGAGGATGGTGAGGTCGTCATCGCCATTGACGACGATCTGGGCTACCTGACCAGCAGCGAGGCGCTCGTAGGCACATTGAGCCTGGGCGCGGATGATGACGCTGACGGCGTCGTGGAGGGAACCGGCTCGTTTGTGGACCACCCGTTCATCGACGACGCCGTGGTCGCAGGCCGCGCCAACGCGTTGATCGTCGAGACCGTCGAAGCCACGGTTGAGTCGCAGTTGAATCCGCGCTCGCTCGGCCTGTCGCTGACCCAGTCCTATCGCGGCATGGGCATGGACATAGCTCCGACGGTGCGATGGGTCGTCCAACTCGAGCGCATCGGAGACGCCGACGGCGCTCCCCAGCTCCCGCAAGCGGCACAATTGGACTTCGACCCTCAGCAGCGTCTGGCGTCGCTCTCTCCGTGGGAGGAAGCTTTGGCGCCAAGCTTGCCTGCGTATGGACAAGACTACCCGACTCTGATCGTCGGCACCATCGAGCCTCAAATGGCAAATAGCGATCCCTTGTCCCCGACATTGTGTGGCCTTGACAACGACGAGGCTCGTCGGGAGGCGCACCGGCTGCTCTCAGAATTTATTATGGGTCACCGACTCACTTGGTTCAGCAGGAGTTACCATGAATCCGAATCATTTACCTCGTCGACTTGGCTCAGCAAATGGCTGTTATTGGAAGCCCATGCCAAGAACAGCGAATATATTCCGTCTGGTGATCTCCCTGATTCTGGAGTGTCTCCGACACCGGAGTTCTTCGGCGATGGCATCGTATGCGGCTTCGAGCAGATGGCTGTCTCCATGGAGTTTCCCGACGGAGAGACGACCACCGCCACCAGCGATCAAGCCGATGTCTGTGACATCATGGCGGAGGTGACCGGATGTCGCATCGAAGATATCGACGAGCCGGTCGAACTGACGATGCCAGTCTCTTGGCAGGACCTAATGAACGAGTGGACCCCGACGACGACCACCGCCCAGGTGAAGCGTCGGTGCGTGCTCCCCAGTATGCATGCTTCATGCGGCGAGCAGATCGCCTGCCTTGGTCCGGCTACGGAGCGAATCATTGGGGATAGAGGTTCGCGCTTCACCCAGGAGACCGTGGCTCAGATCGGCGATCTTACCTGCGAGGGCAACGACCTGAGCGGGGGGCTGGGTATCGATCGCGACGCGGAGACGTTGACCGCCGAGGCCATCTTCGAGCGTTGCATGACCGATGTCGCCAAGCTCGCCGACGCGCCGCCGGAAGGTCAGCGCGAGCGACTGGTGAGTGAAATGCTCGATTACGACGCCGAATGCGTCGACGTGCCGAGGCTGTTGTCCGGCATCACGATTCAGGGGCGCAGCTTGCATACGGGTAATATTCCGCTCAACGATGAAGCTGAGGCCAGGGCATCGGCCTATACGCAGCGATTGCTGGCTCGCTGGCTGCAGATCCACGGGTTCTTCGCCGCCGAGTCGATCCAGCGCGAGAAGATCGCCGACGTTCTTCGCCAGGAAGATGACGCCGACGCCTTGCTCCCCGAGCCGGATGCGGTGCTCCAGATGAGCCTGCGCGGATGGGACATGCTCCTGGACCCAGCGGTTGCCGTCGCGGTGTACAAGATGGGCCATGGGGCGCTCGAGGAGCCGGACTATCGCATCCACCGGCATGATCTCGACGGGCTTCCCGACGACGAGGTGACCCGTGGGCTTGCGCCGGTCATCGTGCAGACGCTGACGCGTCAGTCGGAGCTGTTACACCGATTTATCGACAAGCACCCTCGGGGAGTTGAATTCGGCGACGGCGAGGACAACCCGCTGGCGATGATGATGCCTCGGATGTTGGTTGCCCAGACCATGGCGGCCGAGCTCCGGCGTCGGGCGGCCCAGACGGGGGCGGAAATCCCGTGGATGGACTCGCTGGATTCGCAGATCGTACGCGCCGACGCTCGCTTCGGAGAACTCGCCAGTTTGATCGCCAGCCTGCGCAGCGGCGCCAATCCGTTGGGGATCGACGATGAGGATTTGCCGTTGTACTTCCTCGCCGACAGCGCCGATGGCCCGGGAGGTCGCTTCTCGGCGATCAGTGACTTTATCGCAGGGGCGGGCCCCGGCAGCAATGCCTGGGCGCCGGCCGCGGTTGCCAAAGCCCAGGAGTCCTTGACCGAGGCGCGCGAGGCCTATCTCGCCGAATCAGAACGCAAGGCCCGCGCGGCCCGCAGTGAACAAGAGCATCTGCGTTGGGTCGAGGATGTTCGCGCCGACTACAACGCCACGCTTCGTGAGTATTGCGGGCCGCTCGACGGCTCACCCATCGACGCAGCCGGCTTCAACGCGGAGGCGTGCATGCTCAACCGCGACGCTGCCGATTGCTCGATGGACTTTTCCCGCTGGTATGCGAGCTGGACCGAAGACGATATCAAGGGGCAGCTTTGTATGAATTCGAAGGTCGACGC
>JBKGZI010000468.1:0-4408 GCA_046545675.1 Persicimonas sp. | reverse complement strand
CCGTTAAGCAGTTGCCGTTAAGCAGTTGCCTTTACCTGGACCCCCGGACCCCTGGACCCCTGGACCCCTACAACCATGATCTTCGACATTCGAAAACGTATGATAGACCTCGTGTACGGGGTCCAAGACGATATCACCGCGACGTTAGCCGAGCTCGACGGCGGCAGCTTCCGCGAGGACACCTGGGAGCGCCCCGGGGGAGGCGGCGGCCGCAGCCGCGTGCTCCAGGAGGGCAACGTCTTCGAGAAAGCCGGCGTGGGCGTCTCGGTCGTCGAGGGCGAGCTCAGCGAGCAGGCCGCCCGCGAGATGGGCGGCGGCGGGCATATCGAGGACCTGTCCTTTTGGGCCACCGGGGTGAGCCTTGTCTTCCACCCGCACAATCCGATGGCGCCGACGGTCCACGCCAATTACCGCTACTTCGAGCGCGGCGACGGCTCCGAGCCGGGCTCCTGGTGGTTCGGCGGCGGCTCGGACCTGACGCCGGCGTACCTCTTCGCCGACGACGCCGAGCATTTCCACCGCGTCCATAAAGAGGCCTGCGACGCCCACGACCCCGAGTTTTATCCACGATTCAAGCAGGCGTGCGACGAGTATTTCTATATCCCGCACCGGGAGGAGGCGCGCGGGGTGGGCGGCATCTTCTTCGACAACCTGCACGAAGAGGGCACCACCGAGGAGCTGTTCTCGTTCGTCTCCGACTGCGCCCACAGCTTCCTGCCCGCTTATATGCCAATCATCGAGCGCCGCAAAGACATGCCCTTCGAGGAGCACCACAAGCAGTGGCAGCAGATGCGCCGCGGCCGCTACGTCGAGTTCAACCTGGTCTACGACCGCGGCACCAAATTCGGCCTGCGCACCAAGGGACGCATCGAGTCGATCCTGATGAGCCTGCCGCTGACCGCCCGCTGGGAGTACGATCCCGCAGTCGAGCCAGACAGCGACGAGGCCGCAATGCTCCAAGTCCTAAAAGAGCCACGCCAGTGGCTCTAGCGGAGCGGGTGCGCTACGAAATGCGCGTGTAGGCAGCCCATAAATCGTAGTTCGCGCCGCTGTTCAGGCGCCCCAAATAGAGGATGTGACTAATCTGCAAGAATGCCACATCGCCAAGAAATCAGCGCAACGGATTATCCCAACGCCCATTATCCCCAAAATCGAGCCCGATCGGCCCCGTCGGCGCCCGCACGGTCATGGTTCCGTCGAGCGTCCACGGAATACTGCGGCTTTTGACGACCTTGGAGGCCGCCTCGCTGGCTGAGCGGAAGGTGATCTCGATGGGCATTTTGATGCGCGTGCTTTCCTGCGCGGGTAGGTTTTTGTCCATCCGGCTTGTGCCGCTGCCTACGTTCAGATCGAAGAGCTGCATCTTCCAGTCGACCTCCTCGAGAGGCAGGGCGAATTGGTTGGGGTTGTCGACGTTCAAAAAGAGGTCGACGTTCAGCCCTCGAAGATTGATGTCCCCCAGGCGCGCCGTCTGCACGTTGACCGACGGGGTCACACAACTGGCCAGCAGGACACAGGCGGCGACCAGCAGTACCGAGGCCGCGACGAGTGAGGTGTTGATTCGACGGTTCACGAGTGACTCCATGGCAGCGTTGGGGAGCTTCACTATCGTACGAGTCGGCCGGAATGTACATGACGTCCCGATGTTACAGGAAGACAGACGTCGCATTCCGGCGTCTATTCAGCCGCCTGATGCTGGGCTTGGGTTTTTGGTCCGCCACGAAGTCATTGGGGCGGTTGACAGGGTAGGGGGCCATCTGTAGGTTTACCTGCTCATTGCACCACGTCTAAATTTTGGGCGTTGTGCAAAGTAGGTTGAAGGCCGCGCAACCACTGGCTTTTCGGCCGCGACACCGCCCGAGGCGTTGTCGGACTCGAGACAGAAAGACGCACTCATGTCTGCCTTTGAAATCGACCTTCGCGAGCTCAAAAGCGGGGCCGTCGAAAAGAAATTTTGCCCGAGCCGACAGCAGCTCGAGGAACTCTTTGCGGTGGTCGACGACGATTTTCGAGTCCGCGATCAAGAGGCCTTCGAGGCCGATCTTCGCGCGCAGTTGACCGACTCGACGATCCATGTCTCCGGGCACGTCCACGGTGACTTCGAATACGAGTGCGGCCGCTGCCTGTCTGAGCGCGAGCTGCTGGTGGACACAGACGTTGATTTCGTCTTGATGTCCGAGGCCGAGTGGACTAACGCCTACGGCGACGAGGAGGAGATCGCGCTGAGCGAGGAGGACATGGACATCAGCTATTATGAAGGCGATGTCGTCGACCTCGGCTCGTTGATACGAGAGGCGGTCCTGCTCGAATTTCCGGCCTTTCCGCAGTGTCCGGAATCGTTGCGATCCGAGTGCGATACGCTATATGAAGAGCGCATCGGCGAGGAGACCATCGAAGAACTCGAGGAGCAGAAGGTCGATCTTCGCTGGTCGCCACTCAAAAACCTCGAGGTCACCGACAGCGGCAAAGTCAAAGAGATCAAAGAAGACGAAGATTGAGGCCGGCTGATTTCGGGCCGGGTATAATTCGAAGCAGTGCGCTGCTTCCAAGGAGATTGACCATGGCAGTTCCCAAGAAACGCAAGTCGCAGGCCAAGACGCGCTCGCGTCGTTCGGCCAACAACAAGCTCGTGGCACCGCAATATCAGCGCTGCCCGGAATGCTTCGCCCCCAAGCGCAGCCACCGGGTTTGCCTGGAATGTGGCTATTATAAAGGCGAGCAGATCATCGAGGTCTGGGAGTACTGAGTCGAAATATGTCGACCGAGACCAAAGTCATTGAAGTGATCGCCCAGACGCTGGAATCCTCCCCCGCGGAGATCAGCTCGAGCGACCGCTTCGTCGAAGATCTCGGGGTCAACAGCCTCGACATCGTCAACCTGATCTGGCGTATCGAAGAGGCGTTTGCGCTGCCCGAGACACCGGAGTCGGCCTTGGAGGGTATCGAAAAGGTCGAGGATCTGGTCGATCTGGTCGAGCGGACCCGCTCCGGCGAGCCCTCTGAGGCTCACGAGGTCGCTGACGTCGTGCTCGCCGCGGATCACGCCGGCGTGGAGATGAAGGCGATGTTGCAGCCATTCCTGCGCAAGAAGGGTCTGGCCGTCGTCGATCTCGGTCCCGCAGATTCGCACTCGGTCGACTACCCCGACTTCGCCGAACTTCTGGCCCGCCAGGTCGCCTCCGGGCAAGCCAACGCCGGGATATTGGTGTGCGGTTCGGGCATCGGCATGTCGATCGCCGCCAACAAAGTCGTCGGCGTGCGAGCGGCGTTGGTCACCGACCCGTTGATGGCCTCGCTGTCACGCCAGCACAACAACGCCAATATTTTGTGCTTGGGCGCGCGGATCATCGGCCAGGACATGGCCAAAGCGTGCGTGGACGCCTTTTTGTCGACCGATTTCGATCCGGGCGACGACGGCCGCCATCAGCGCCGCGTGGGCCGCATCTCCGAGATCGAGCGCAACACCGAATGCTGAGACCGGCTCTCACCGCGGTGTCGCCGTCGCTCCGATGACGGCGATTTCAGCTCCCCCCACTCCGAGACAGTTTCATGCGTTGCCCGTTCTGCGGCCACCTCGAGGACAAGGTCGTCGACTCGCGCGCTTCCCGTGAAGGCGAGAAGATTCGCCGACGCCGGGAGTGCCAATCCTGTGAGCGCCGCTACACCACCTACGAGCGCATCGAAGAGGCCTTCCCCTCCATCGTCAAGAGCGACGGCAGCCGCCAGGACTACGACCGCGCCAAGCTGCGCCGTGGCATCCGGATTGCCTGCACCAAACGCCCGATCTCCATCGAGCAGATCGACGCGGTCGTCGACGCCGTCGAGCGGAAAATGGTCGGCGTCTCCAATCGCGAGGTGTCCAGCGATTGGATCGGCTCGACGGTCACCGCCGAGCTGCGCGACCTCGACCCGGTCGCCTATATCCGATTTGCCAGCGTCTACCGCGCCTTTAGCGACATTCAGGCGTTTTTGCAGGAACTCAAGGGTCTCGACGAGGAATCGAACGGTCGACAAGCCGACCCTGACGGTGGTAGCAAAGCCGATAATAGCCCGGCCGGGTAATCGCCAAAGCGCCCCAAGGACCGAATCCCATGAACGCCCAATCGCACGCCAATCGCCACGAGCGCCTGATGGCCGAGGCGATCGCCGAGGCCGGCAAGGCCGCCGGCCGCACCCGGCCCAATCCGCTGGTGGGCTGCGTGATCGTGCGTGACGGCGAGATTGTCGCTCGTGGCCACCACGCCCGCGCCGGTCAGGCCCACGGCGAGGTCGCCGCGCTGGCTGCGCTGGAGGCTGCCGGCGGCTCGGCCGAGGGCTGCGAGCTGTACGTCAACCTGGAACCTTGCTGCCATCACGGCCGCACGCCCCCCTGCACCGAAGCGATCATCGAGGCCGGCATCGAGCGGGTC
>JBKGZI010000467.1:0-4468 GCA_046545675.1 Persicimonas sp. | reverse complement strand
CACGCAAGCCGCGGCACGGAGGCCGCGGGGCGAGGACAGAGCCTCGCGCCCCGAGGGTTAGTGCGGCGATGTGAGGGTGCCAACCACCCTACAAATCCGCGCGACTAGGTCCTGTGGTCTCTCGAGACGTTCGGGTTATTGAGCAGCCCCTCCGTCGAGCGCTGTAAAGCGCGCTCGCCACCTCCCCAGCGGGCAAAAAACGCCCGATAGGGAGGAACTTACAGCCGATCGACGGCTTGGCTGCTTGTCGTTGGGGTCACAACGTGGCTGCTTGTTGGGGCCACGAAAAGCAACCACTGCGCGATCTGGCGGGGAGTTCCTCCCTTTGGCGTGCAGTCCAAGCCAAGGGGAGGTGGCTTGCGCGTCGTATAGCACGGTCAACCCGCATAAACGCAAGTCGGAGGGGCTCCTCAGCAATCAGAGAGCCTCAACCCTCCAATTCTGGCGTCTTCAATTTCGGGGGGCGCCGGCGCTCCGCACGCAAGCCGCGGCACGGAGGCCGCGGGGCGAGGACAGAGCCTCGCGCCCCGAGAGGCTAATGCAGTGTACAGCCAGTTGAGAATGGGGCCCAGCGCGAGGCGCGCGCTCCCGGTGTCTCCACAATACGAAACCCCAAAACCAGCCGCCTCAGATTTACAGCGCACCCCTCCCTGTGCCATCATCAGGCCAGACATTAAAAAAGATATTCACATTTGAGAGGAGCCTCTCCATGAAGATGACCAAGCTTCACGTATTGCTCACCCTCGCCCTCAGCGTCTCGCTCGTTGCGGTTGGATGCGAGAAGAAGGACGACGCCGACACCGACGAGAACGCTCAGGCGGAGGAGGGCGCCGAGGAGGAGGCTGCGGAGATCAAGACCGACAAAGGCGTCGACCTCGACAGCCAGACGATTCATGTCGGCGCGCTCAACGACACCAGCGGGCCGGCGGTGGCCATCGGAAAGCCGTTTATGGTCGGCAAAACGCTGGTGACCGAGCGGGTCAACGCCGGGGAGGTGCTGCCGGAGGGTTGGAAGCTCGAGATGCACGACAAAGACCACGGTTATAATCCGCAGAAGGCGCTTCAGGCCTATAAGGAGATGAGCGACGATATCTTGTATGTGGCGACGAGCTTCGGCACGCCGCCGACCCTGCAGGTGCGTCCGATGCTCGAGCGCGACAAGGTCACCGCGTTTCCGGCCTCGCTGTCCGAGCAGCTCGCCCAAAACGAGTTCACCCCGCCCATCGGGCCGACCTATAAGATGGAGGCGATGCGCTCGTTCGACTGGGCGGCCGAGCACGCCAAGGAAGCTGGCGAAGACTTCAAGCCGGGGATCATCTATCAGGCCGACGACTATGGAAAGGACGGCATCGAGGGCTTTGAAGAGTCCGCCGAGGCCCACGGCGTCGAGATCGTCGCCGCGGAGTCGCTCAAGCCCGGCGAGAGTGAAGTCACCGCCGCGGTCAAAAAGCTCAAGGACGCCGGCGCCAACTACGTGATGCTCACGCTGCTGCCCTCGAGCGCCGGGCCGGTGCTCGGGACGGCTGCCCAGCTCAAGTACCAGCCGGTCTTCATCGGCAACACCCCTGCCTGGGTCGATGCGTTTTTCGCCGAGGACGGCCCGGTGCCCCACGAGGTCTTCGCGAACTTCTACTGGTCGACCGGTTTCCCCTATTGGGGTGAGGACGTGCCCGGCATGGAGGAATTCCTGGCCGCCCACGAGAAGTATGCCGATGAGCAGCCGCGCGACTTCTACGTGCTCGTCTCCTATATCCAGGGGCTCGCGCAGGCCGAGATCTTGAAGCGCGCCATCGACAAGAAGGACCTGACCCGCGCCGGTTTCGTCGACGCGATGCATAGCATCACGGATTGGGACGCCGGCGGGCTCATCCAGCCCATCAACCTCGAGAAGGTCCCTTATGTGACCGGCACCAAGACGCGCGTGCTCAAGCCCAACTTCGAGGAGAAGTCCTGGGAGGTCGCCGGCGATTATCAGACGCCCAAAGCCTTCAAGAGTGGCGGTGAGAAGAAGGCGCAAGTCGAAGAAGAGCAAGAAGAAGGGAAGTAAATAGTGCTGCAGATTGGAAACCTCGAAGTCGTCTACCACTCCGTCGTGCGTGTGCTCGACGGGGTGAGCTTGCAGGTGCCGGACGGATCCATCGTCGCTCTTTTGGGTCCCAACGGCGCCGGCAAGACGACCACTCTGCGCGCGATTTCGGGCCTGCTCGACGTCCACAACGGCGAGGTCACCAAGGGCTCGGTTAGCTGGGAGGGCGAGGCGCTTCGAGGGCGTCAGCCCGAGCAGATCGTCAGCTTGGGCATCGCTCAGGTCATGGAGGGCCGGCGCATCTTCGCCGACCTGACCGTCGAGGAGAATCTGCTCGCCGGCGCCCACACAAGCGACGGTGATATCCGTAACGATATCAATCACTTCTATAGGCGTTTTCCGGTGCTCGGCGAGCGCAGAAAGCGCACCGCCGGTTATCTGTCCGGCGGCGAGCAGCAGATGCTCGCCATCGCGCGCTCTTTGATGAGCCGGCCCAAGTTGCTGCTGATGGACGAGCCCTCTCTGGGGCTCGCCCCCAAGATCGTCGCCGACGTCGCCGAGCTCATCCGAGAGCTCAACGACGAGGGCATGACGATCTTGCTCGTCGAGCAGAACGCGGCCATGGCCCTGGAGTTGGCCGAATATGGCTACGTCATGGAGAACGGCAAGATCGTGCGCGACGGCCCGGCCGACGAGCTTCTGGCCGACGAAGATATCCAGGAATTCTACCTGGGAATGGGCCGCGGCGAGTCCAAGAGCTACCGCGACGTCAAGCATTACCGACGCCGAAAGAGGTGGCTGTCCTGATGTTTTTGGCCATCGACAACCTGGAGCTGGCCTTCGAGGGCGTCAAAGCGCTCGATGGCGTCAGCTTGGAGGTGCCCGAAGGCTCGCTGACCGCGGTCATCGGCCCTAACGGCGCCGGCAAGACCTCGCTCTTTAACTGCATCTCGGGGGTCTACAAGCCCACCTCGGGCCGGGTGCGCTTGAAGGGCGAGACCATCGCCGGTGGAACGTCTGGTGAATTCGCAGCCCACGAGATCGCAGCGAGGGGCGTGGCGCGCATGTTCCAGAACCTGGCGCTCTTCGACCAGATGACCGTGCTCGACAATATGCTGCTGGGTCGCCACCACCGATATGAGACGAGCTGGTTCCACGATATTCTGTGGTTCGGCAAGACGGCTCGTCAGGAGGTCGCCCACCGCCAGAAGGTCGAAGAGATCATCGACTTTTTGCACCTCGAGCGCTTTCGAAAGACGCCCGTGGGTATTCTGCCTTACGGCATCCTCAAGCGCGTCGAGCTCGGCCGCGCCCTGTGCATGGAGCCGGACCTGTTGCTCCTCGACGAGCCGGCGGCCGGCCTCAACCAGGAGGAGACCGAGGATATGGCGCGTTATATGCTCGACATCAAAGAGGAGCTGGGCATCACGCAGATCTTGATCGAGCACGAGCTGCACTTCGTGCTCGACCTGGCCGACAATATCGCGGTGCTCGACTTTGGCTGCAAAATCGCCGAGGGATCGGCCGAGCAGATCCGTCAGGAGCCGGCGGTCATCGAGGCGTATGTCGGCGTCGGACATGCGGAGGGACGACCATGACCGCCGTCGCGACTCAGTCCGAAATCACAGACGAGCCAAAGCAGCCTACCGGCGACGCCCTCGAGCTGACCTTGCCGGGGCGCCTGTTGACGATGGCGCGCGAGCGCGGCGACAGGCCGGCGCTTCGGGACAAGACGCTCGGGGTCTGGAAAGAGATCTCGTGGCGCGAGTATTACGATTATAGCGCCACGGTCGGGCGCATGTTGTGGCATCTGGGCATCCGGCCCGGCGACCACGTCGCGATTTTGAGCGAGAACCGCCCGGAGTGGCTCTACGCCGACCTGGGCGCCGAGGGGATCGGCGCCAGGAGCGTGGGCATCTATCAGACCAACCCGGCCGAGGACGTCGCCTACGTCCTCGAGCATAGCGACAGCAAGTTGGTCTTCTGCGAGGACCAGGAGCAGGTCGACAAGGTCATCGAGGTCGCCGACCAGACCGAGTCGGTGCGCCAGGTGGTCGTCTTCGACCCGCGCGGCACCCGCGACTACACCGACAGTCGGCTGATGAGCTTCGCCGATTTCCTGAAGAAGGGCAGGGCGCTGTTGGCCAAAGACCCCGAGTGGTTCGCCCGCCGGATCGCCGAGCGCGACCCGGACGAAGTCTCGATGATCGTCTACACCTCCGGGACGACCGGCCCGCCCAAAGGGGCGATGCTCACCCCCAGAAACGCCCTCGAGACCAGCCGTGGCATGGCGCCCATGCTCGATGTCGACGACGATGACGCCATCTTGTCGTATCTGCCGTTATGCCACGTCGCCGAGAAGATCTTCACCTTCTTTTTGCCGCTGACCGCCGGCTGCGTCGTCCACTTCGGCGAGTCGGTCTACACCGTCCAGCAGGACCT
>JBKGZI010000466.1:0-4491 GCA_046545675.1 Persicimonas sp. | reverse complement strand
GGTCAGGACGTGAGGATCTGGCGGGTTTGGCGGTGTCGGAAGTCGAACATCTGATCGAGCATGCGGCGGGTGGGCCAGCCGCCGAAGAGTTTGCCGATTGGGCCCAGGGGCAACCGGTATTCGATGTGGTCGTGCAGGATGCTGGTGTGTGAGTCGATGGGCTCGAATCGGTGGGTGTGCACCCAGCTCGCGAACGGGCCGCGCACCTGTTCGTCGACGAATTGGCGTCCCTCAATGAAGTCGCGGTGCAGCGCGACCCAGCGCACCCCGACCGGCCCCATATACACCTTCATGATCAACTCGGCTCCTTCTTCGAGCCGGGGCGGGCGCTCGAGGACGCGCACCTTCTGGCCGGGCGGGACCAACTCGTCGAAGGCGCCCGGTCGCATATGCCAACGGTACAGTTGGTCGGCTGAAACCGGCATCTGGCTCTTCTTGTCGAACGTCGCCATCCTTCACTCCTCAGAAGTCGACGCCTTTGCCCGAATCGCGCATCTGAATGAGCTCGCGCGGGTAGGGCTCCAAGAGGCTCTGGTCGGCGAAATATTCATATTCGAAGCGCGAGGCCCACGTGCGCACCACCGCCAGCAGCGCGTGCAGCGGCAGGCGGTGGTCGCGGTAGTCCTCGAGCATCGCCAAAAACTCGTGGGTCTCGGCTGGTGCGAGCTTCTCTTTGAAGTGGCCGTACATGTGGCTCAGGCTGTTGATATACGACCGGTGGGTGGGCATCTTCGCCAGCGCCTCGCGGAACAACGCGGTGTAATTGGCGTAGAGTTCCTCGGCGCCCAGCCTGCTCGAGTTGGCGGCGACGGCGCCGAGCAGGCGCATCTTGTGCTGGTCGTAGGTCATCAGCAGATGCTTGTGACGGCGCTGAAAGTCGGCCAGCTCAGCGACCGTCGGCCCGGGGCCCAGATACCGAAGCTCGGCGAAGGCGTAAATCTGGGTCAGGAAGTGGTGGCGAATCGGGTGATTTCGCAGCCGGCCGTCGGTCTCAACGGCCAGATCTCCGTGGCGCTCGAGCACGTGGCCGGCGAAGAGACCCGGCTCGCTTCGCGATGACTGCGAACCTCGCTCTGCGGAGTTGTAGACCTTGACGCCGTCGAGCCCACAGCTTGGCGAGCCCGATTTGAGCACGAACCCCTCGACTGGGCTGAGGCTCTCCAGAAATTGCTGCGAGAAGCCGTGCATATCGTCGGTGAGATCTCTGTGCGTCGACGGCTGGACCAGCCGTGTCTTGTCGCCGTCGGCCACCAGCCGGATATAATCCCTGGGCACTCCCAGCCCGATCTCGACCTCCGGGCAGATCGGCACCACCTCGATATGATCCAGCAGCAGTCGGATAAACGAATCGGCGATGCGCTGCCCGTCGTGGCGGCACGCCTCGAGCTCCAGGCACGCGCTCAAAATGACGCGCGGCCTGGGGAACTGTCGCTCCACAAAACGTCTTCGACGGGCTGTAGTCATCGCGTGGTCTCCCTTGGGGGCACTCTGCTCCTAAGATGCACGCGAGACGGTTGATGAAACGAAAAAAAACCACCATTACGCCGCACCGCTACGTCGAAACGGGACGGCGTCCGCGCACCGGGAAGACCTCCTGGTCGGGCACCTGGCGGCCGGCGTGAGTGCCCGGAGGGGCGAGCTCGTCGATGGCCGCCTCGAGCTCGGCGTCGAAGTCGACGTCGAGCGAATTCAACGCGTCGGTGGCCTGCTCGAAGGTGCGCGGGCCGATGATGACCGAGTCGATCAGCGCGTTGTTCAGGACCCAGGCGGTGGCGAGCTGGCTGAGTGGGATGTCGCGAGCCTCAGCGAGCGGGCGCAGCTCCTCGACGATGTGGAGGCTCTCCGCGCGCCACTCGGCTTGCTTCAGTCGCTTGTCGCCGCGGCCCAGCCGCGAGTCCTCCGGCGGCTTCTTGCCCCACTTATACTTGCCGGTGAGCACCCCACGCGCCAGCGACGAATAAGTCACCACACCCAAGCCGTAATGCTGCGCCATCGGGATAAGCTCACGCTCGATGTCGCGGTTGAGAATATTATATAGCGGCTGGACGACGTCGGCCGGCTGCCAGCCATTTTGGCGAGCGAGGCCGATGCGATCTGCGACCTGCCATGCCTGGTGGTTGGAGACGCCCACGTAGCGCACCTTGCCCGAGCGCACCAAGTCCTCCATGGCGCGCAGCGTTTCCTCGGGGCGGGTCGCCGCGTCGGTGAAATGCATATAGTAGATGTCCAGATAATCGGTGTTCAGCCGCTTCAATGACGCCTCGCAGCCGGCGATCATGTGGCGCGCCGAAAGACCGCGGTCGTTGGGCCGGTCGCTCATCGGCCGGCAGACCTTGGAGGCCAGCACGATGTCCCGGCGCCGCCCCTCCAGCAGTCGGCCCACGACCTCCTCGGAGGCGCCCTTGCCGTACATATCGGCGGTGTCCCAGAAGAAGACGCCGCGGTCCATACAGGCGTCGGCGATGCGGCGCGACTCCTCGAGGTCGGTCTGCGTGCCGAACATCATCGTGCCCAAACAGATCCGTGAGACGCGAAGGCCGGTCTGGCCGAGTTGGCGTAGATTATCCATGGATTCTTCTCTGTGTGCAGTCATTTAAACATACGGTGATTGATCAGAAGAACGCGTGTTATTGACTCTTTTCCAAGTCCCAAGTCCCAAGTCCCAAGTCCCAAGTTCCAAGTCCCAAGCCCGCCTTACGTCGGGAATTCGTCGCGCACACTGTGGCGCATGAGTCGTTCGAAGACGGTCGGCGCGAGGCGTTGGGCCCACCAGGCCATCTTGGCGGTGGTGCCGATCAGCACCATGCGCCGGCGCGCCTCGACGGCGTCGGCGATCGTCTCGGCGACTTCTGCGACGTCGAGTTCTTTGGCCCCGTCGGCGGCTTCTTTGCGAAAGCCGGTGTTGAGATATTGCGGGCATACCAGGCTTATCGAGACATCGTCGGCCAGGACTTCGCTGTGCAGCGAGCCAAAGAAGCCGTGCAGCGCGTGTTTGCTCGCCGCATAGGCCGTGCGCCCAGTCAGCGGCGCGAATCCCGCCACGCTCGAGATCACCGCGATTCGCCCGCTGCGGCGGCGAAGCTGGGGCAGGGCGGCCTCGGTCATGCGCACCGCGCCCAGGAAGTTGACCTGCAGGACTCGCTCGACGTCCTCGGTCCCGCTGTCCTTGAAGAAGGCGCGAAGCGGGATCGCCGCGTTATTATAGAGCACGTCGATGCCGCTAAAGGCCTCTTGCGCGGCGTCGGCAGCCCGGCGGCAATCCTCCTTCGAGCAGACGTCGCCCTCGATGCGAATCGCCTCACAGCCGCGAGCGCGAACCATCATATAGGTTCGCTCGAGCGCCACCCGATCTCTGTCGAAGAGCACCAGCCTGTGGCCGCGCTCGGCGTGAGCGCGGGCGAGCGCGCGGCCGAGGCCGCCGCCGGCGCCGGTCAGGAGCACCACGCGGTCGTCGGGGCTGGTCTTTTGCGCCCTCCGATAGCGCTCGAAGGCCTCCTCGGTGGTGTCGCGTGGCTGGTAGCCGAATTCCTCGACCAGCTTGGTGTTGTCGAGCACCGGCCGGTGCTTCAAAAATAGCACCTGCTCGGGCCCGTAGGGGCTCACGCCGAGCGCCGACAGGCCGGCCAGGGCGCCGCGAACGGCGATCTCGGGCAGCGCCACATAGCGTGCGCCCATGCGACGGGCGATCTCCGCGAGGGTCAGCACGCCGTCGCCGGTCAGATTATAGATGCCCGCCTTGCCGGTCTTCACGCCGTGGAGCAGCGCTCCGACGATATCGTCGTCGGAGATGATGCAAAACGGGGCGTCGGCGCCCCGAATGCCGGTGACCACCGCCTGCTCGAAGAGGCTCGTGATCTGGTTGTCGGTGCTCGGCCCCAGCACGGTCGAGACGCGAAAGATGAGCTGGTCGAGTTGCGGGTGCTGGCGGCGAGCCTCGGCCAGGTCTTGCTCGACGATGCGCTTGTGGTGGGCGTAGGCGAAGACTTCGTTGCCGCGCAGCGGGTCGTCTTCGTGCAGCGGAATCGGGTTGTCGGGGTGGTAGCCGTAGGCCGCGCCGCTGGAGGTATATACGAAGTGCTCGGTGCCGGCGGCCAGGCAGCCCTCGATGACGTTTCGGGTGCCGAGGACGTCGACCTCGAATTGCAACTCGCGGTGGTCGCCCGGAGGAGGCGTGACCATCGCGGCAAGATGGACGACGGCGGAGGGCTCGAACTCCTCGAATAGGCCCACGACGGCCTCTTCGTCGCGGATGTCGACGCGGCGAAATACCACCGAATCGCGATCACCGATGTCTGCAGGCAACGCGCGGATGTCGGTGGCCACGATTCGGGAGATATCGTGTGCGTCGTCGGCGCCATCGACCAGGCCGCGCAGTAGCTGCGAGCCGACAAAGCCGGCCGCGCCGGTCACCAGGATGGTCTTTTCTTGGGGCATCGTCATTCTCCTTGTTTTGCCGAGGCCACATCAGCATCGACGGCCGCGGGCGCGTCC
>JBKGZI010000465.1:0-4491 GCA_046545675.1 Persicimonas sp. | reverse complement strand
ACCTTTTTGCTGTTCTGCAACCGCGGTTGTAGGGTGGCTGGCACCTTCTTGCTGCCCGGACGCAAGCACACCCCTCCATGGCTGTAGCTACGGACGGCGCAAACCGAAGCTGTCTGCGAGCGAATCCTCGAAGGCCTCGTACAATTCAGGGTTGGTCTCCTCGTTGATTGCCACGGGATCATCGACGGCCTCGCGCATTTGGTCGGCGGTCCACCAGAGGTCGGGGGCCAGAGTCAGCCCCACAGTCGATTGGCCCGCGGGGAGATCCAAGAACTGGTCGAGCGAGATCCCTTCGTCCGACGTCGACGTCAGCTCGAAGGCGCGGCCGTCGGCGAGCGTGCCTCGCATCAGCGCCGAACGACCGCCCAGCGCGGCAGGCACGCCTTCGGCCAACTCGTGGGGCTCGGCTTCTCGGATCTCGAACTCGACGGCACAATACTCGCCGACAGGCAATACAAACTGCGGCAAGGCTGGGTAGCTTCGCTGGCTGACGAATTCGACCGCAAAAGCGTTGGCCTCCAGCACAAGGCCTTCCCCGCAGTCAGGCCCAAATTTGACCTCCAACTCGTCGACGACCATCCAGAGTTCGTCGAACTCCAGGCCGCTGGCCAAGGTCAAACTGTGGCGCTGGCCTGCCTCGACGACGTCGAATTCAATGGTGATCTCGGCCTCCTCATCGTCGGCCGGGTTCCCCACCTCGGTGCCGACACAGCTAAGGCCAATCGCCAGCACGGCGGCCAGCAACGCGCTCATCCCAAAACGACATCGCATCATACGTGGTTATCTCAAGTTTCGTCGGCGTCCGGCTCTATTCGAGCAGGAAGCCGACTCATCGGAAAAAGTTGGGTGTTGAACTGAAAGACGACCTCGGGACACAAATCAGCATCGCATAGTTCGAAGATGATCTCCCGAAATTCGTGGATCCGTTGCTTGATGTCGGTGGCGGTGTGCTTCGAGATACAGACGGTCATCGCGCCCAGATCGCGCAGGTCACGGGGAACGCGCTCGATTGACTCGCCGGCTCGCTCGAGCATCTGTCGATGGTAGTTGCCAATGGCCAGCGAGCGCACCTCATGACCCGTCGTCACGCTTGGCTCCCCACGCACCAAGTGACCGTCCCGATGGCGCGTCACCAATCCGAGATCGAGCAGTGTCTCGAGTGCCTCCTTGGCCTGTTCGGGCTCGATTGCGGGCATCAACTCCGCCGCGATCCAGTCGGGGTCGTCCCGAAAATCAGGACGCGCGACCATCTCGCGGATCGCTGGGTAATACCAATGTGACAGGTATTCGAACATGCCGCGGTCGATGCGGCGAGCTTGTCGAAATCTTCGCGTCGCCGCCAACTTCTCGAAGGCCTGATTCTTGGAGTCGGTCGACTCAGCCTGGTCGAATTCGACCAACAGCTCGAAGAACCTGGCCTCCTCGTCGTCGAGCTCGAGGCCACGCGCAAATTCGTCGATGGTATCGCCGATATTGCGCTCGCCTCGGATGACGTGGCGCAGGAAGCTGGGGCTCGACAGGCCAGCTTTGCGCGCAAAATAACGGTAACTGAACGCCGAGACATTCTGCTTGGCAGCCTCGTAGTAGTCGCGCAGAAAGGCTCGGTAGTCCAGATACGCCCAGATGTCGGGTTTCCATTCGGCCATGGTGTACTCTCTATCTCGAATGAGGCTACGCGAGTTCAGCTCATACAACAAGAACATGGCCGATTTGCTGTACTCTCGGTGAGTACGATTTCTCGTCTGAAGGCTTCATCTTCATGAGGCGTTCTGCCAAGATAATTGGTACATGATCGTCGAAACCCAACGCATAGGAGCGCACCGTATGCAGCAATGGATCGCTAGATATTGGCTCGTCTTCGGATGTCTCGCCATGGTCGCGGCCGGATGCGGTGAAGACGAGGCGGTCGGTTCGAGCGCCGGAAGCTCCGGCGTAGCTGCCGGCACGTGTGAAGCGTCGATGAGTTGCCCCGCTTCCAGCCCGATCTGCAGCGACCAGTTGATGGAGTGCGTCGAGTGCGCCAATGACTCTCATTGCCCTGCGAGCGAACCTTCCTGCGACACCGCCGCCGGGGCGTGTCGTGAGTGCAACCAAGACACGCATTGCCCGAGCTCTGCGCCGATCTGCGATCGCCTCGAGTCCGAGTGTGTCGAGGCGTGCAGCTCTGACGCAGACTGCGACAACAGCGATCTGCCCCGATGCAACACCGAAACTGGCCGGTGCTTTGCCTGTCAGAGCGACGCCGATTGTGGTGGAGGCGACCCGATCTGCGATGCGCGCTCAGCCTGCGTCGAGTGCGCCAGCGACAATGACTGCCCCGCCGGAGAACCATCTTGCGACACGCGCGACGGGCAATGTAGAGAATGCGCCAGCGCCAGCGATTGCGGAGCAGCAGAGCCCTATTGCGTTGACTTCGAATGCGAAGAGTGTGCCAGTGACAGCGACTGCCCGGCCAGTGAGCCGGTCTGCGACGTCGACGACCTCGAGTGCGTCGTTTGCGTGGCCGACGCTGATTGCCCGACTGAAACACCATTTTGCGACGACAAAGACGCCTGCCTGGAGTGTCTCGAAGATGAGCACTGCGGCGGTGGGCTGGAGTGTGATGATGGCATCTGCGTGGACGGCTGAGCCGGAAGCGAGCTCCGATATTGACGTCGACGAGTTCTGCGCCGCCGATTGCATTTGTGATAGCTGAGAAACGCATCCAGCAGAGAGCTTGTTTGCAATCTGCCAGCCGATTCCAAGCATCGAGACATGTACTATGAACCGACGAAGCCGACTCAACTTGTTGCTGATGGTCCTGGCGGCCATCTTCATGTGGTCGACGACGGGCTGCGGAGGCTGCTCCGAGGACGGCGCCGGCGGCGGAACCCTCGAAGGGGGGGATGCCTCTCCGGGAGAAAGCGGCGACACCGGTGATGCCGCGGTGGAGCTCGATGCCGTCTCTGACGCGTCCTCCGGGGGGAGCGATGCGACCGATACCCGCCCGCAACCCTCGGATGCCGACGACGCCCGCGATGACACCGGCCCCGACTACAGCGAGGAATGTCCAGCCTACCAGGCGCTGTGCGACGGCGAGTGCATCCCCGCGAGCGCCGATCCCGACAACTGCGGAGGCTGCGGGGTCAGCTGCGCGGCCGATCAGGTCTGCTCCGGGGGGCGCTGCATCGAGCAGAACGAGTGCATGTCCAACCTGAAGGCCTGTGACCGCCGCTGCGTCGATCTGATGAATGACGACGACCATTGCGATGACTGCGGAGAAGCCTGCCCCGACGGAGAAGGCTGCGTCAACGGAGAGTGTGTGACACGGGTAGAACTGGGAGATCCACCGGCCAAATGCGTCGACGGAGGCCCGCCCATCGACATCGACGCCGACCCCGGTCAGCCGGCTCAGTGCGGCGCCAACGTCGCCGAGCGCACCTTTTTGTGGGGCCTGTGCTCTTGTGACGACATCGACATCAACGACGGACTATTCGTCGACGCCTACGACAGCAACTACGGGCCCTACGCACCCGGCGGCCTCGGCGGCGGCGTGGGCATCAACGGCTGGCTACGAGCCAATAACGAACTCGAGGTCTCCGGCACGCTGTGGGTCTCTGACGTTGACGGCATCGATCTAGGACACACCTCTTCGATCGACCAGCGGCTGCACGTGGGCGGCCGAGTGAGCAACAACGCGCAGGTGCGCGTCGGTGAAGACGCCTACGTCAACGGCCCGTTCGCGCTGGGTGATCCATTCGACGTCACCGGCACCCTACACGCGCCCGACGGGGTCACCCTGGATCCGGAGTTGAGCTACGGCGCGCTGCAGCGCCAGCCGGTCGACGTCGCCCCTCCCTGTCAGCGCTGCGAGTCCGACGATCGCATCCCCGTGGGTGATATCGTCGCTGCCCGCGCCGACAACAACGACAACGACCTCATCGGCCTCGACCCGGACCTGCTGGCCGACCATACAGAGGACGTTGTTCGGCGACTCGACCTGCCCTGCGGCCACTACTACCTGAGCAGCATCAACGTTTCCGGTGCGACGACTATCGTGGCCACCGGCAACACCGCCCTATACATTGGCGCTGACCTCAAAGCCGAGGAGGAGTTGACAATCACGTTGACCCCCGACGCCCAGCTCGACGTCTTCGTGGCCGGCGACGTGACCACCGACAACCCCTCGACGCTGGGCTCGCCGAATTACCCGGCGCTGATGCGCGTGTATGTCGGTGGGCCCAACGGGATGACCTCCAACAATCCGCTTCGCGTGGGCGCCAACGTCTACGCCGTACCCGGCGGCGCGACCAATAACAATCCCATCGAGGTTTATGGCTCGCTATACACCCAGACGCTGGCGGCCAACAATGAAGCCTTCATCCATTATGACCGTCGCGTGGCCACCGTCGGCGAGAGCTGCCCGGACCCCGACCCCGACCCCGACCCCGACTCGGACGCCGGCTACGACGCTGGCTCGGACGGCGGCATGGACGGCGGCATGGACGGCGG
>JBKGZI010000464.1:0-4496 GCA_046545675.1 Persicimonas sp. | reverse complement strand
GCTCAAGGCCGCCAAGGACAAGGCCGTCCGCCAACTGCGCGACAAGCTCGATCTGTTCGAGGGCGGCGACAACGTCATCAAATTCGGCGGCCACCGGTTTAGCGTCAACACGCAGCCGGCCGAGATGACCATGGTGCCCCACGACGATGGCGGCCAAGACGGTGGCCAAAGAAGTATGGCGCTGCATATCTCCGGCACGGACTTTCTCGAGCCGATCGACGACGAGGACTTCGCCAAAACACGGCGGTTTTGGGACCAGCACCTCATCTCCGAGACCGACGAGGTCTACCGCGCCGAATACCTGGCGGCGACGATTCTCTTCGAGGCCCAAACGGGGGGCAACCAGCGCAGCGACAGCGAGCTGAGCGTCGACAAGCTGCACGCCCTGCTCAGCGACACCGACGCGCTCAGAAAGCTCATCCGCGAGCGCATGAACGAGCGCTACGACGAGGGCTACGAGCGCGGCGTCCACGACGACGACACGATCGAGATCCTCAAGAAGCTCTTGAGCATGTACGCCACCGCCGGCTTGCTGCGCTACACGCCCCAGGCGCGCGCGCTGGCCACGGTCTTCTGGGCGTACGCCGACCAGCCCGAGCAGCGCCGGATGTGGGCGCGCCGCGGCGTCAGCCTCGGCCGGCTGCGCGAGGTCTTCGCCCACGGCGAACCGCTCGAGCGGCTGGGCGCCGAATTAGCTTCGGAAATCGAAGAGTTCGCTCTCCAACTGGAGCGACGGCCTCCGTGCCGTCGACACGACGCCAGGGACGGCGTCGCTCCGGTTTTTGCGCCCGGCGTTTGTCGCGAAGCCGGCCGCTACCTCGCCGAAGAGCTGGTCGACCAGGACCCACGCTTTATCGCCAGCGGCGAAGCCACCGATCTGCGCAAAGCTTTCTTTGATTACCTCGACCGCCACCACTCCCACCTCGACTTCGACGAGGACCTCGAGAAGCTCGAGGGCGACCTCAGCGCGAGCTGGGATCTGATGGTCGACTGGGTCTCGGGCTTCGAGCAAAGCCAGCTCGACGACGACCTCGCCCACCTGGTCCCCGAGGTCGCCGCGCTGATCCTGACCGACGGCGACATCGACCGCCAGACCACCTCGGCGCAGACCGCAACCCAGGTCAAAGAGCTGCTCGGCCAGCATCCGCGCATCGAAAACGGCACCATGGAGCTTCGCCTCGACGAGTTTTTGACCCGGCTTCGCCGCTACGTCGACGAGCACGTGCCCGCCTATAAAGAGTATAAGCGGCTGAGCCGCGAGTTGCTCCAGCGCGAGCGCCGCCGGCTGCGCGTCGACGATATGGAGCCGCAGGTCTTCAGCGGTTTTGTGCGAAACCGACTCATCGACGAGGCCTACCTGCCGCTGATCGGCGACAACCTCGCCAAGCAGATGGGCACCGTCGGCGAGGACAGCCGATCGGATCGCAGCGGCTTGTTGCTGCTGATCTCGCCGCCCGGCTACGGCAAGACGACCTTGATGGAGTACGTCGCCGACCGGCTCGGCCTGATGTTCATGAAGATCAACGCGCCGTCCTTGGGTCACGACGTCACATCGCTCGACGCCACCGAGGCCCCCAACGCCACCGCCCGCCAGGAGGTCGAAAAGATCAACCAGGCCCTCGAGATGGGCAATAACGTGATGCTGTATCTGGACGATATCCAGCACACCCATCCCGAGTTTTTGCAGAAATTCATCTCGCTATGCGACTCCACCCGCCGCATCGAGGGCGTCTGGAACGGCGAGTCCAAGACCTTCGATCTGCGCGGCAAGCGCTTCGCTGTGGTCATGGCCGGCAACCCGTACACCGAAAGCGGCGAGCGCTTCACCATCCCCGACATGCTCGCCAACCGCGCCGACACTTATAACCTGGGCGATATCCTCGACGGCAAGCGCGAGGTCTTCGAGCTCAGCTATATCGAAAACGCGCTGACCTCCAACAAGGTCACCGCCCCGCTGGTCACCCGCGAGCGCGCCGATATCGGCCGCTTTTTGAAGATGGCCCAGGGCAAGCAGGTCCCACTGAGCGACTTCGACCACGCCTACTCCTCGGTGGAGGCCGGCGAGATCGTCAACGTGCTCGAAAAACTCATGCAGATCCGCGACGTGGTCCTCAAGGTCAACCAGCAATATATCATCTCGGCGGGCAAAAAGGACGAATACCGCACCGAGCCGCCCTTCCAGCTCCAGGGCAGCTACCGCAACATGAACAAAATGACCGAAAAGCTCGCCTCGGCGATGAACGACGACGAGGTCGAGCAGCTCATCGACAACCACTACAACCAGGAAGCCCAGACGCTGACCACCGGCAGCGAGCAAAACCTGCTCAAGCTGGCCGAGCTGCGCGGCAAGATGACGCCCGAGAAAGAAGCCCGCTGGGAAGAAATCCGCCGCGAGTTCAAGCGCCGCAAGATGATGGGCGGCGGCGAGGACGACCCGGTCAGCCGCGTCGCCGGCCCCCTGTCCACGCTGGTCCAACGCCTCGAAGACGTCCACACGGCTCTCTCTACCGACAGCCTAAGCGGCGAGCTCACCCACATCCGCGGCGCCCTCGAGCGCACCGCCGACTCCGCCGAGAAGGCCGCCGAAAGGCAACCCGTCATCGAGCTGGCAGAGCCCCCACAACAGACCAAGAAACCAAGACACCAAGGAACCAAGACACCAACCGAACCCGCAGCCGCCGACGCCCTCGCAGAAGCGCTCAACTCCCTGCAAAAGGCCAAGCTCGAAGTCCAAGTCGTCGGCGATATGCCCACCAAGCTCGGCGAGGTCTTGGAGTCGCAGCTGGGGCTGATCGAGAGCGCCATTTTGCCGCTGGCAAAATTTGTCTATCGAGAGGCCGACGACGACCAAAAGCGGGATGCGCAGCTCGAAGAGGTGATGAAAAAGCTCGACGCGTTGCGTGGGGCAGCGGTGCCGGAAGGGGAGTAGCTCACACCCAAAGTGCGCGCAGCGCGCTCGCAACGCGCCGTTCAGCGTTGCACGAGTAGCCCTTTATGCGGGTTGACCGTGCGGCCGACCGAAGGGAGCCCGGGGGACCACGCCACGCACCAAGACAAATGGCCAACGAGGGCAAACGATCCATGCCACGCACCTCGACAAATGGCCAACGAAGCCACCACGTCGAAAACTAATACGTTCATTTTGCGCCATCACGCGAATACCCCGGGCTCCCATCGGTCCCAAAAAACGGGCCCTCGGTCGGCCGGGGCTACCCGTGCCGCGCTAAACTACGCGCGGCGAGCTCCCTTCGGTCGCTTTGGATCTACAATACGTCCATTCGTTGACATCACGCCCACCACAATACGCCCTTCCGCGCCATCGGCACCACCAAACATTGTCTGAGTGTGCCGTCGGTGCTAATTTGAGGTTAGCTCGATCCTCACACCCAGCGACCGGCGCCACGATGACCTCAGAGCAGCGACAACCAAAGATCGCTCACGCCGACGAGGTCGCATCGTTGCTCGTCGAGCATCTCCCCGAGCTGCGCTTTGCTTATGTATTTGGCTCGGCTGCGGCGGATCGCCTGGGGCCGGATAGCGACTTCGACATCGCCGTCGACGCCGGCCGCCGCCTCGAAGCCGACGAGCTCATGGAGCTATCCGGGCGCCTGGCATCCGTCGTCGGCCGCACCGTCGACCTGGTCGACCTGCTCGACGCCGGCGCCATCCTCAACATGCAGGTCCTGCGACGCGGCCGGCTCATCACCTGCCGCGACGAGCGCGCCCTGGCCGAGTTCAAGATGTATACGCCGTCCATTTATGCGGACTGGAAGCATCTTCGCCGCCCCATCGACGAGGCACTCATCCGCAGGATTCGCTCATGAGCCTCGACCTCGCCAACCACCTCATCGCCGAAAATGCGTGGGCCACACCGAAGAGCGCCGCGCAGGCCTTCGAGATGCTCAGAGACCGTCAGATCTTGGACGAGGACTTCACGGCCACGTTGATTTCGATGGTCGGCTTTCGAAATATCGCCGTCCATGCCTACGGCACGCTCGACAACAAGATCGTGCGCGACATCGTCGAAAATCACCTCGACGACCTGCGGCGATTTTCGCGTACCATCGTCGATCTTACGGTGGCCGCGTAGAGTAGGCATTGCTGGTCCGCCGCGACGCCCCCGGTCGCCTTCGCGACCGGCACCCCACGCGGGGCGCTCACAATCATACATAACTTCGAACGGCCGCTAAGGTCAGACTGGACCCGTGCACGTGCACGTGCACGTGAACGTGAACCGTAGTTAAATCTGCAGAATGCGCACCATGTCGAGGTAGCTTCGGTTGGGCAACATGGTCCGCTTCGAGCCTTTTCGCTGACTCCACCGGATGTGCAGGGGGTACAGCGGTTCACGTGCACGTGCACGTTCAGGTTCACGGGCTCGAGCCAACCTCACGGGCTGCGCAAGTACTTGTGTATAATCGTTGAAGCGCCTCGCGTGGGATGCGAATGGTCGATTTCACCGGAGTGGCCGGTTTTTGAGGGGCCGCTAATCGACC
>JBKGZI010000463.1:0-4507 GCA_046545675.1 Persicimonas sp. | reverse complement strand
GGAGAGGTGGCCGAGTGGCTGAAGGCGCTCCCCTGCTAAGGGAGTATACGGTTTAAGCCGTATCGAGGGTTCGAATCCCTCCCTCTCCGCTGAAAGCGAGGAATGAACTCGCTAATTTAAGGGTTGCAATTGCCCCGCAAGGGTAGTAACCCGGTGGCCCGCCTGAAACGGCTGGCACATACGCACTCGTAGCTCAACTGGATAGAGCAACGGTCTACGGAACCGTAGGTTGAAGGTTCGAATCCTTCCGAGTGCGCTGGAGCTGGACAGCTCCCCCGAGGAAATGCCGAATCCGGCATTTCCTTTTTTTCGCAAGCGCGTCGACCCCCCATGTCGGACGACGAAGCATGTCTGACGACGAAGCATTTATGGAGCTTGCGCTCGCTGAAGCCCACAAGGCGTGGGATTTGGGCGAGGTTCCGGTCGGCGCCGTCGTCGTCTGTGACGGCGACGTGGTCGCTCGCGGTTTCAACCGCCGAGAGACCTGGCAGGACCCGACGGCTCACGCGGAGCTGATCGCCATTCGTCGCGCCGCCGAGAAACTCGGCACCTGGCGGCTGGTCGATTGCACCGTCTATGTCACACTCGAGCCGTGTCCGATGTGCGCAGGGACCATCGTCAACGCGCGAGTCGCGCGGGTGGTCTACGGTGCACGTGACCCGAAGGCCGGGGCGACTCGTTCGCTCTACGCGCTTTTGGAGGATCCCCGCCTCAATCATCGGGTCGAGGTCACTGAATGGTGCCTCGCCGAGGAATGCGGCAAGGTCCTGACTGATTTCTTCGAGGAGATTCGCCAACGGCGCAGAGCCGGCGGCGAGGCCGACGAAGACTGATCTTTGACAAGATGATGTGATGTGAGGAGTCAAGCAGCACTCTCTATTTGTGGAGGGATGGCCGAGTGGTCGAAGGCGTTTGATTCGAAATCAAATGTACCGTTCAGCGGTACCGAGGGTTCGAATCCCTCTCCCTCCTTAGTATCACCTGGAGAGGTGGCCGAGTGGCTGAAGGCGCACGCTTGGAAAGCGTGTATACTGTAACCCAGTATCGAGGGTTCGAATCCCTCCCTCTCCGCTCGCATCATCGCTTTACAGCAGGCCGCATATCTTCTAAGCCTGCAGTAGCTCGACCCCTGAGCGGTCAGCGGGACTACCGATTCGGCACCCCGTCAGGCCCGGGAGGGAGCAGCGGACCGAACACGGAGTGTCCGCTGACCGCTCAGCGGTCGAGCGAAGACATTAAAAAAGCCCGCCGATTTTCGAATCGGCGGGCTTTTTTTGTGTCAGGGGTTCAGGAGTCCAGGGGTCCGGGGGTCCAGGAACTGCGCAACTGCATTATAACGCCCGCCGGCTCACAAACCGGCGGGCTCTTCTATATATTAGCGCAGTCCCTGGACCCCGGGACCCCCGGACCCTCGGACCCCTGTCTCAATATCCGCGGCCTTCCATGTCTTTGCCCATGTCTTCGTCCATCTGGGCCTCTTCGGCCAGGCCGCTTCGCTCGATGTCGACGTCGAGGGTGCGGTTTTGGACCTTGTCGAGGATCTCCTCGCGCACCGCCTCGGGGGTCATCGTGCCGCGGCGGCCTTCGACGTAGCTGCGCACCGCGACGGTGCGCTCTTCTTGCTCGCGGCCGCCGATGACCAGCATATAGGGGATCTTCTGGGTTTCGGCCTCGCGAATTTTGAAGCCGATCTTCTCGTTGCGGTCGTCGACCTCGACGCGGATGCCGGCGGCCTCCAACATGCCGGCGACGTCCCAGGCGTAGTCGTTTTCGTCTTCGGTGATCGTCATGATCTGGACCTGCGTGGGCGCAAGCCAGGTCGGGAAGACGCCCGAGAGGTGCTCGACGAGAATGCCGATGAAGCGCTCGAGGCTGCCGGCCAGCGCGCGGTGGATGACGATCGGGGTCTTCTCGGAGTTGTCGGCCGCCGTATAGCCGAGCTCGAAGCGCCGGGGCAGTTGGAAGTCGAGCTGGATGGTGGCGCATTGCCACGATCGCCCGAGGCTGTCGCGCACCTGAAAGTCGATCTTCGGGCCGTAGAAGGCGCCGTCGCCTTCGTGGACGACGTAGTCCTTATCGTTGGCCTCGAGGGCGCGCCTGAGAGACTCCTCGGCCTCGTCCCACAGCTTTGGGTCGCCCATAAAATCGTCCGGGCGGGTCGATAGCTCGATCTCGTAGCTCATGTCGAAGAGCGCGTAGGTCTGGTCGACCATCTCGAGCAAGAGCGAGATCTCGTCTTCGATCTGGTCTTCGGTCGCAAAGATATGCGCGTCGTCCTGTACGAATTGGCGCACGCGCGTGGCACCCGAGAGCACGCCGGGCATCTCGTTTCGGTGCAGCGTGCCAAATTCAGCCACTCGAAGCGGCAGATCGCGGTAGGAGCGCTTGTCGCTCTTGAAGAAGAGCATCGTGTCCGGGCAGTTCATCGGCTTGAGACAATAGGTCTGATCGTGGGACTCGAAGATGAACATATTGTCTTTGTAGTGGTCCCAGTGGCCCGACTGCTCGAAGAGCTCCTTGTTGTAGACTAGGGGGTGCATGATCTCGACGTAGTCGTTGCGCTTCTCGATCTCGCGGAAAAAGCCCTGCAGCTTGCGGTAGACCTCCCAGCCCTTGGGCCGCCAGAACACCGAGCCGGGCGACATGCGGTCGAAGTCGAAGAGGTGCAATTGGCGGCCGAGCTTGCGGTGGTCGCGCCGCTTGGCCTCCTCGAGCATATATAAATATTCTTCGAGCTCTTCTTCGGTCGCAAAGGCGGTGCCGTAGACCCGCTGGAGCATCTGCTTGTTCTCATCGCCGCGCCAATAGGCGCCGGCGACCTTTTGGAGCTTGAAGTGCTCACAATGGCCGGTCGACTCGACGTGCGGGCCGGCGCAGAGGTCGGTAAACGGCCCGTTGTGGTAGATGGAGACTTCTTCATCCTCGATGCCCTCGATGAGCTCGAGCTTGTAGGGCTGATCTTTGAAGAACTCCCGGGCTTTGTCTTTGGACCAGCTCTCCTGGATGAACTCCTGGTCCTGCTTGACCACCTGGGTCATGCGGCCTTCGAGCTGGCCGAAATCGTCGGTCGAGATCGGTCGCGGAAGCTCGAAGTCGTAGTAGAACCCGTCTTTGATGGGCGGCCCGATGGCGAATTTGGCGTCCGGGAACATCTGCTGGATCGCAGTGGCCATGACGTGGGCGGTGGAGTGCCGAACCCTGTAGAGTAGGTCCTTATCCTCGGCTCCTCGTTGTTTTTTAGCGCCCATGATGGCTCCTCGTCGTGCGTCGGTGGTCGGTAGTATGCTCGTCGAAGACGGGGCGTTCGTCGGTCTGAGCGGGGGATCTCCCCCGAAGCGCCCGTCACCGGCAGTCTTAGTAAAAATGGTTGCGGGCGTCCAGTCGGCGCCGAGTTGGTTAACGCGGTCTTGACGTGCTTCATTCAATCCCATTGAATAGCCGCGCCCGTCGCGTTGTTGGAGAATTGGGCTGGATACATGGCGTATCAGTCCTACGCGACACATTTCCAGGAAACGGAACGCACTGATGCTTTATCGAATGCGCACATCTTGGTGGGCCGCCGTGGCCTTGCTTCTGCTGATGCCGCTGGGCGCCTGCAAGAGCGATAACTCTTCATCGGACTCAACGGGTGCTGACACCGAGCGTGCCCAGGCCGAAGGGGCCGACGAGGAGGGTGAGGATGATCAGCAGGTCGAGGACGCACCGCCCACCGATCTATACCCGGGGATGAACTTCGCGGCGCTCAAACCCGAGGAGCGGGTCAAATTCGTCGACATCGCCAAGGCCGAGGTCTGCCCGTGTGAGGATGCCGCCGAGAGTCTCCACCAATGCCTGCAGGACGAGCAGACCTCCTGCTCGCTCGCCCAGCGCGTCGCCGGGCTGATCGGGATGTCCATCCAACAGGGATTCAGCGAGGCCGACATCCTCGACAGGGTGGCCTCCGAGGTCGAGGCAGCCAGTAAGCAACACGAGTTCACCCTCGAGGACGTGCCCCAAAAGGGCCCCGAGGACGCCGAGGTCAACGTGGTCGAGTTCGCCGACTTCGAATGTCCGCATTGCCGTATGGCGTCGGGGATGCTCGAGCGGGTCAAAGAGAAGTACGGCGACGACATCACCGTCTACTTCAAGCAATTCCCTCTCCAGGCCGGCTCCACTGCCGAGATGGGCGCGCGCGCCACGCTCGCCGCCCATCAGCAGGACAAGTTCTGGGAGATGCACGACCTGATCTTCGAGAATCAGCGGGCACTCAGCGCCGACAAGTTCACCCGGTTTGCGCGGCGCCTGGGCCTGAACGTCTCCAAATTTCAGGAGGCCATGAATAGCCAGGAGGTCGCCGCCATGGTCCAGCGCGACAAGACCGAGGGCCAGAAGGCCGGCATCACCGGAACTCCGGCGATCTTCATCAACGGCCGGCGCTATATGGGCGATTTGAGCGAGCCCGCCGTCTCCCAGGCCATCGACGCCGAACTCGCCGGCGATGATGAGGCTGCCGAAGAAGGCGAAGAAG
>JBKGZI010000462.1:0-4541 GCA_046545675.1 Persicimonas sp. | reverse complement strand
GGCCGGGCTCACACGGCTTTTGGACGAGCATCGTGCTCGTAAATAAGAACTGCTCGACGTCGAAATCGGCCAGCGCGTCGAGCAAGCGCCCGGTGCCCTCGATATTGACCTCGCGGTATTTGGGGCTCTCTGCGCCGGAGAAGTCATAGAAGGCGGCCAGGTGAATGACCGAGGCGATCGTATCGCCGTACTCGGCGCGCACATGCTCGAGGCCCTCTCGGACGCTCTGCTCGGAGGAGATGTCGAATTCCACGAAGTCGACGTCTCCCTCGGGCGGGCCGACGACGTCGAATCCCACGATATCATAGTCGTCGGACAGACGCTCGATGAGCGCCTCGCCGATGAACCCGCTGCATCCCGTCATGACGATGGTCGATGATTGCTTCTCGGTGGTCATGGTCGGCTCTCTTCTTTGGCAGAAACCTGGTCGGCACAATCGTTCACACGGTGCGAATTTAACCGCCGCGCTCCCCGACTGAAGTGGTGCGCTTGTTGGCCTCCTCGCCATGTCGACGTTCAAAGAGAGCAACCCGCCCTGCGCAAACGGGAGACCAACTCGATGGCTCGAGAGCAACCGCGCACAAGCCTCGCCACTCACCACAAGCAGACCCTGTGGTGTTATTGGCTGCTCATCCTGCTCGGCCTGTGGACGGTCGTCGCGCCGGCGACGTTTGGCTACCTCGGCGAGCCGAGCCAGCTCGGCCGCGAGGTCTGGCTTTCGCAGGACGCGCGCGGCTGGGCGATGGCGGCCAGTGACGTCGTCAGCGGCCTGCTGCTGGTCGTCTTCGGGTGGCGGTCACTGAAGCCCGATCGCCCCAAGAGCCTGTGGACCTGTTGTTTTGTGGGGCTGTGGATGAGCGCGGCGCCGCTGTTATTCTGGGCGCCGAACTCGGCCGCCTACCTCAACGCGACGCTGGTCGGGGCGCTGGTGGTCGCCCTCGCGGTGCTCATCCCCGGCATCCCCAATGAGCTCAAATTCATCAAGTCCGACGCCAGCATACCCGAGGGATGGTCGTTCAACCCGTCGAGCTGGCCGCAGCGCGGCGTGTTGATCTTATTGGCCTTCTTCGGCTGGATGGTCGCGCGCTATCTGGCCGCCTACCAGATGGGCTATATCGACGGGGCCTTCGAGCCGTTTTTTGGTCACCAAGCGCTCGGCTCGAGCCTCTTCGGCGGCGGCACCCACGAGGTGCTCGACTCCGAGTTGAGCCACGGCGCGCCGGTCTCCGACGGCGGGCTCGGCGCGCTGGCCTATACCCTGGAGTTTTTGCTGGCCTGGGCCGGGCCGACCAACCGCTGGCGCACGATGCCGTGGCTGGTGACGCTCTTCGGGATCTTGATCATCCCGCTGGGGCTCGTCCACGTCTTCTTGGTCATCTCGCAGCCGGTCATCGTCGGCGCCTGGTGCACCCTATGCATCCTCGCCGCGGCCATCGCCCTGCCGATGATCGCGCTGGCCGCCCCCGAGGTCGCCGCCATGATCCAGCACGTCAAAAAGCATGTCGACGGCGGCGAGGGCTTCTGGGAGGTCTTTTGGAAGGGTGGCCAGGGCCAAGAGGCCCGCGAGGACGACCAGAGCCCCGAGCTGACCTCGCTCGCCGACCACCCCGGCCCCGTGGCCCGCGCCTCCTTCTGGGGGGTGAGCTGGTCGTGGTGGCTGTATATCTGCACCGGCATCGGCGTCTGGCTGATGTTCGCGCCGGCCGTCTTCGGCTTCGACGAGACGACCGCCGCCTACCTCCACCAGGTCAGCGGCGCGCTCATCGTCACGTTCAGCGTGATCAGCACCAGCGAGCCGATTCGGCGCGCCCGCTTTGCCAACATCCTCTTCGGCCTGTTCGTCGCCGTCGGCCCGTGGCTGGTCGGCGGCATCGGCACGACCGCCGGCATCCTGGCAACCGCGTGCGGCTTGCTAGTCATCGGGCTGTCGATTCCGCGCGGGCGCAAGAATCACGCGTTTGGTTGGTGGGATCGGTTTGTGAGCTAATTGGAATCACGAAGATTTTTCGGCTCTTAAACCCACAAGCCTTCAATGGGCGCATGCGATCGAGAAAGTGAGGGAGTAAGAAAGTAAGAGAGTAAGATAAAACCAAAACACCCGGATCGTCCCGAGACGATTGCTGTATCTAACTTTCTTACTTTCTCACTATCTAACTCTCTTGGCGCTGCGGATGCCCTGGCACCGAGTTAGCCAACGTGCCATCATGAGCCGACTCACGACGTACGGCCTCCACGATGTCCACACCCGAGCCCCCAAAGACCGACGAAGAGCTGCAGGCCCGCGCCGGGCGCCTGGCCGGCCGCACTCTGGCCGAGCTCGCCGAGGTGCACGGCCTGGAGGTGCCCGAGGACTTCACGCACGCCAAGGGCTGGGTCGGCCGGCTCATCGAGCAGAGCCTGGGCGCCACGGCGGGCAACCGGCCGGTGCCCGACTTCGAGCGGCTGGGCGTCGAGCTCAAGACCCTGCCGATCAACCGCGACGGCTCGCCGCGTGAGACGACCTATGTGTGTCGGGTGCCGCTCGGCGACATCGAGGAGGCGCGCTGGGAGACCTCGCGGGTGCGCAAGAAGCTCGACCGCGTGCTGTGGGTGCCGGTTTCCGCCGCGCCCGAAATTCCGGTGGCCCACCGGCAGGTCGGCCACCCGCTGTTGTGGTCGCTCGAAGGCCCGCTCGCCGAGGCGCTCCAGCGCGACTGGACCGAGCATACCGAGGCGATTCGACTGGGCTTTATCGACGAACTCACCGCCTCGGACGGCCGGTTTTTGCAGATCCGGCCCAAGGCCGCCCACTCCGGCAAGCTGACCTGGGCGCCGGACCGCCACGGCGGGTCGATCCTGACGCTACCCAGGGGCTATTACCTGCGCAAAGAGTTCACAACGGCGATTCTCGCCCGAAATTATGCCTATTAAACGACGACCGCAGTCTCGTCGACGACGGCGCGAAACTCGCTCATATCGAAGGGCTTGGGCACGATGGGCTGCTCGCATGCCTCGACAAATTCGCGCGTGGCTTCGGTGAAGGTGCCGCCGGTCACGAAGACCATCCGCTCGACGAGCTCGGGGAAGCGCCGCTTCATCTCGGCGTACATCTCCACCCCGGAGCCGTCGGGCATGAGCAGATCACAGACGATGACCGCAAAATCGCGGTCCTCTTCGAGCAGCTCGAGCGCTTGGCGACCGCTGGTGAGCATCACGCTGTCGTAGCTGTCGATGAGCATGCGCCGAATGGTGCGGCCGACCTGCTGTTCGTCGTCGATAACCAGCGCGCGCCCCTTCTGGTCGTGCGCAAAAACCGGCCTTTGAAATTGGTTCGACGCCTCGGCTTCCTTGGGATCGGCCGGAAGCTCCACGGTGAATGTCGTCCCTTGGCCTTGGGAGCTTTCGAAGTAGATATTGCCGCCGTGGCTCCGCACCAATTTTCGGCAGATCGCCAAGCCCATCCCCATGCCCTCCTGCTTGTCTTTGGTCGTAAAGAAGGGCTCGAAGATGCGCTTGCGAACGTCTTTGGGGATGCCGCCGCCGGTATCCGAAACCTCGACGACGACCGTCTCGCCGGCGTCGGCCAGACGGATGCTCACTCGCACCTCGTTGGATTCGACGTCTCCCTCGTCGATGGATTGGGCGGCGTTGATCAACAGGTTCAAGAAGACCTGCGCCAGACTCGACTCGACCCCGTGCACGGCAGGCACAATATGAAAGTCACGCACCAGTCGGGCGCGGTGGCGGATATGATTCTCGCTCATTCGGATGCATGACTCGACCACATTCTGGATGTCGAGCGGCTGGGCCTCGCCTCTATCGGTGGTCGAAAAGGTACTCAGGTCGGAGACGATATTTCGGATGCGAAGCGAGCCCTCGCGGATATCCTCGAGCACCTCGATGGTCTCTTCGCGCGAGGTCATCGCCGCGCTCAGATCGGCGTCGTCGGAGTATTTCTCGGTCTGGGAGAGCAGATATTCGACGTTGGCGTGAACGAAGGCCAGCGGGTTGTTGATCTCGTGGGCGACCCCCGCCGCCAGCGTACCCACCGCGACCATGCGGTCCATCTCGAGCATTTTGTTTTCCATCTTACGCTCGGCCTCGCGCTGCTCGGCCTCGTGCAGCGCCAGCTCGGTGCGACGCTTCTCGGCCTCGCGCATGCGCACCTTCTGAGACAGCCAGCGCTGCAGGCCGCTGTTGAGCGCGAAGAGCTGCGAAATGGCCACAAGCCCGATGATGATCGAAAATGCCCAAAGACCAGCCCACATATGGTCATCGTAGGCGGCCAGAAAGGATAAACCGTAGCCCTGATTGTGCCCAACCCAGAAGACGACGACCGTCATAATCGTGATGAACAACCAAATATAAAACGACTTTTTGAGGTCAAAGATATGAGGAATCAGCGGCATCACGACGAGCCAGAGCATCACCGGACTCTGCAGATCTCCGGTATGGGCGATGAGCACCACAAGCAGCGCCCAGAGGATGCCGGCGAAGAGGTTCGACGCCAATGCAAACGAACCAGTTCTGCGGAAAATCAGTGGGATCGGCATGTAGCCGAG
>JBKGZI010000461.1:0-4547 GCA_046545675.1 Persicimonas sp. | reverse complement strand
AATGACTTACAACACCTGCTATAAGGAGGCATCGTGAACAGAAACTCTTCAGGTTGAGCAGGCGGGCACGCACAATCATGTGGAAGTGGTTGCTCATGAACACAAAACCGAAGATCTCGACATCGTATTTGTCAGCATAATAGGCCAGAAGCCCCAATATAATCGCGTTGACCTCCTTGGAGGGCGTAAAAAAGAACCTCGCCTGGAGGGTGCGGTTGCCGACCAGGTAGATTCCCTCGGGGTCGTGCTGGCGAATTTTGTATCCCATCGCGTCTTCTCCACAGTGAAGGTGACAGAGGTGTCCTCACTATGGTTTTCGGCAAAACGGGCCTAATCGTTGCGTACTTTCTTGAAAATTCTTGTCGGCGACGAGCGTCGAGCAGGGCTGAGACCCTGCTCAGATGCGCATGAATACTGGACGACATGGCCCCTGAGGCCCAAAGGGGCTCTATTTCGCGTTCGATTTGCCAGGTGCGTTTATCGAGGTCTTCGGCCGTTGGACGGGGCTCACCGAGGGTCGTTTGCGCGAGGGGTTGGGTGAGGTGTTCGAGCTGTACCATTTTGCGGTTGGTTTGGCCTCCGTTGCGGGGTCAGAAAGTGACCCCCGGCGCCTTCGGCCAATGCGGGCTGGCAGAGGGTGTCGCAAAAGCATTGGGCTGACACCGTCTGGAGTTTTAAGGATTTAAGCGTCGGGTTGGAGCGCGCTCGCTCCGTCGACGCCGGCCGCCGTTTATGCGGCTTGACCGTGCTCCGTCGGCGCCGAACGTGGTCCATGCTGCGGCCTCACCAACACGCTACGGCGAAGGACGGAGCCTTCGCGGCGAGGGCGGAGCCTGCGCGCCCCAACCTCACCCATCGCGGCGGAAGCAACCTTTTGCGACAGCCTCTGGCATCCCGCGCTCCATGTCGCAGGCGCTCACTCACCTAATGAGGCTTTGAATCAGCGCGGGGCTCTGGCATATAAAGGGCCAGCGATCACCTGCTTTCCTCGTGCCCCCGCCAACGCATGTTTTCGACCTTCTCGCCGCCCGAAAATCTGGCTGAGACCGAGCCTCTGTACCGCGCGCCGACCGGCCCGGTTTGGCGGCTGAGTGGCTCTGAGATATTGGAGGGCGATAGCAGCGTCGAGCAGGAGTTTTTGGTGCGCAAGCTCGGCCTGGCGCGGTCGATGTTGCATGTGGCGCCGCTGCTCGAGCAGGTGACTCGCTTCGATCATCCGCGCATGTGGGGCCCGAGCTATTGGCGCCGAATTGAAGATGCGGTGTGGGTGGCGACGCCGGCGCCGCGCGGCGAGCTGTTGAGCAAGGCGAGCCTGGAGCGGCTGAGCTTTGCGGAGGCGTTGGAGTTGTGGCGGCCGCTGGCCGAGGCGGTCGCGCGGCTGCATCGCAAAGGCATGGTCCACGGCCAGATCGCCGCGTGGAATGTGTGGGTCGACGAGGCCGCCGGCAAGCTCACCGCCACCGACGCGGGCTGCTGGATCGCCGACGACTTCTCGTCGCTCGATGTCGACGAGTCGCCGTGGCTGGCCCCCGAGATGCGCGGCGCGGCCCACGAGCGCGACCCCGGCCCGGCAGCCGACGTATACGGGCTTGCGAGGCTATTGCTATTTTTGACGCTGCCGCGCGAGCAGGCGCTAAAGGCCCGGCCGAATCTCCAAGGCATCCCCGGCTACGCGATCCCATCGCTGGAGGCCGCGCTGAGCGAGCGGCCTTCACAGCGGCCCGGCCGCGTCAGCGAGCTGATCGGGGCGATGGCGCCGCGCTCGCTTCACGACGAAGAGCTGCCCGACGTCGAGGCCGAGACGACCTCGTTTTTGCACGCGCGGGTCTCGGGCATCGAGCGTCTGGAGCATCCGAAATTCGGCGAGGGCATCAAGTTCTTCCTGCATCGCCAGGATAGCGCGTCCGCTGGAGCCCAATCTTCTGGAGCCCCTCCCACAGAGGCAATCGGCGCCTTCTTCTACGAAAAACAAGCCCCCGACGTCTTCAACAGCGTCAAATGGGTCTGGGACGGCTGCGAGCTCAACTTGTTGGACGCCCGGGTCGTCGAGAACTCGCAGGGCGAGCGCTTCCTGACCAGCAACGACCGCACGTTGCCGGTGCTCGAGCCGCATATGCCGATGAGCGTCTCGGCGGTGCTCGAGGCCGAGGGTTGCCCGAGCCGTTTCTTGGTCGACCAGCGCGACCGCGGCGGCTCGAGCCGGCCGTTGGTCTTCGGAAACCTCGTCCACGGGCTGCTCGACGACCTGGTCGAGCCGGAGCCGCCCAGCTTCGAGGACGCCTTCGGGGCGCGTATCCAAGATCTCCGCCTCGATCTTCTGGCCGCGGGGCTCGCCGATAGCGACCTGGCCAAGCTCGAAAAAGACGCGCGCCAGCACTTCGAGAATATGCGCCGGTTCACCGAGGGGCGCACCGACGAGTCCGCCGAGCACGACCGCGTCGGCTGGAGCGGGCGAAACGTCGAGGTGACCCGCTATTCGACGCGCTACGGCATCGAAGGCCGCATCGACCTGGTCGCCGAGGACCCCAAAGAGGGCCTGCAGATCGTCGAGCTCAAGTCCGGCTCGACCTGGGACGGGCATCTGAGCCAGCTTCGCTTCTACCGGTTTTTGTGGAACGGACTGGCCAAGGCGCGCGGCCTGGAGGTCACCGGCCACATCATGTACTCGCGCCAGGGGACGATGAAGCCCGCGCCGATGGAGGATACCGAGCGCGAGCGGCGCATCTTGCGCGCCCGAAACGAGCTCATCGCCTGTCTGCGCAGCTTCGTCGCACCCGATTACGAGTACGAAAAACCCTATTATATGCTCGCCCCGCGCACCTGCCGGGCGCCGTCGTGCAATTTTCGCCGCGACCGCTGCTCGGCCCAGACCGAGGTGCTCGGCCTCGCCGACGGCATGTCGCCGTGGGAGGCGGTCGACACGAAGACCTGGGACGGCTTCGATCCCGATATGGTCGCGCGCGGCTGGGCCTGGCACGAGCATTTCGGCCGGCTCATCGAGATGGAGCGATGGGCGAGCACCGCCGAGCTCGGCAAGGTGCTGCACGCCGACCGGCTCGAGGAGCGCCGCGCCAATTACGCGGCCTCGGGCCTCATGAAGCTGGCCGTCACACGACCCCGTTCGAGCTATGTCGACTTCAGCGGCGATCACGGCCGGCTGTTCAGCGCCGGCGACTATCTGCTGGCCCACCAGGGTGACTTCAATACCGCTCATATTCTGCGCGGGCGCGTGGTCTCCGTCGACGGCGACACAGTTACGATCCGCTCGCCCGGTGCGCCGATCGCCTCCGAGCTTGGCTCGGACGGCTGGATCCTCGACAAGCTGCCGGCCCGGCTGGGTTTTCGACAGGCGCATCACGCGCTTTACGGCGCGCTGGAGCTTCGCGACGAAGACCGCCTCGAGGTGCTGCTCAGACCCGAGACCAAGCGCGCACGCTCGCTGGCCTCGGCGGCCAAACTGGCCGACGATCCCGATATCGACGGAAGCCGGCTCAATCGCAGCCAGCAAGAGGCGCTCAGGCTCGGCCTGTCTGCGCCCCAGGCGGCGCTCATCCAGGGCCCGCCCGGCACCGGCAAGACGACCGTCATCGCCCACCTGGTCAAAGAGCTCGTCGCCCGCGGCGAGCGCGTGCTGGTGTCGGCGTTTACCAATACGGCCGTCGACACGATCTTGACCAACCTGCTCGAGGTCGGCGTCGACGACTTCTTGCGGGTCGGCTACGCCTCGCGCAGCCCGGACTTGGTGCGCACTTTGGAGGCCGGTGAACACTCGGCAGATCAGTATTTCACCGGGGACCTCGCCGCCAAGACCGAATCGCTCGACGATCTCTCCAAGGTGCTCTTGTCGCGCAGCGTCATCGCCAGCACGACCCACCGCTGCGTCTCCTCGCCGGTGATGGAGTTTTTCCGCGACGAGATCGACAAGGTGCCGTTTTCGGTGGCCATCGTCGACGAGGCCGCCCAGATCACCGAGCCGATGACGCTGGCGGCGACCAACCTCGCCGAGCGTTTCGTACTGGTGGGCGACCATAAGCAATTGCCGCCGATCGTCGAGAACGAGCAGGCTCACTCGAATTTTGTGGCCGGGCTCGACCCGCAGTCGTTGGACTCGGGCCGGGTGATTCGAGAAGACGACGTGCCGCTGCCCGAGGCGGCCGCGGCCCCGATGGACACCGGCCACAGCAGCTCGCTGCCCCCGGAGCTGGCCGAGATGGGTTGTGCGGGGCTCGACCGCAGCCTCTTCGAGCGGCTCGTCGAGCGGCTGCCCCATGTGATGCTCGACGAGCAGTACCGGATGCACGCCGATATCATGGCGTTCTCCAATCAGAATTTTTATGGCGGCGGCCTGACTGCTCACGAGAGCGTTCGCGATCATACCCTGGCGCTCGACGCCGAACAGCTTACGGCCGACGCGTCGATCGCCGAGATTCTGGCGCCCGCCAAGCCACTGGTCTTCGTCGACGTCGACCATGATGCGCACGCACGACATAACCAGGAAGAGGCGGAGGCGTTGGTCGCTACGCTCGAGGCGTTGTTGACTGCCGACG
>JBKGZI010000460.1:0-4565 GCA_046545675.1 Persicimonas sp. | reverse complement strand
CTCGACGGTGCAGTCGGAGGCGCAGCCGTCGCCGTCGTCGGTATTGCCGTCGTCGCAGGCTTCGTCGCCGTCGACATTGCCGTCTCCGCAGATCGGCTCGCATTGGGTCGGCTCCCCTTCGTCGCACTGCCAACCCTCTTCAATGACACAGTCGGAGGCGCAGCCGTCACCGTCGTCGCGATTTCCATCGTCGCACATTTCAGTATCTTCGATACGCTCATTGCCACATTCTGGGGCCGGAGAGCTATCGTGCTCGTCAGCGTCGGTATCTGAGTGATCGGCGTCCGGGCGTTCGGCGTCCGAGTCGTCGATGTCGCCGGCATCGCCGGCATCCGTCACGCCCGAGGAGTTCGGGCTGGAGCCCGAGCCGGCGGTTTCATCGCCGCAGGCAGCTACGGAAAAGACGAGCAAGAAGATGGCGAGCGCGGTGCGACTAAAGTGCCACATAGGAGATCTCCGAAATCAGCAAGAGAGGAATCACGGGTTTTAACGAGCCCATAGTATGAGGGTGTGAATCACGTATCAATGAGAAAGCGGTTTTTTTTTGCCCGCGGCCTCCCGGCCCCCACGACCTTGGCGAAACCTTCGCATGTCATTCGATCCGGCGTGGGTATATTCGAGCTGTGGAAGGCTTGAAGACTCCCCTCGGGGTGGAGGTTCTATGGGCGAAGACGAGCAATGGGACGAAAAACGACGCCAGCTCGCCCGGTATCGGCATAAGGTGGCCGAGCTCGAGGCGGAGCTAGACGAACAGGGGCAGTCCGGCTTCGAGGACGACCCGGACGGCGTGGAGAGTTGTGAGTCGATATTGGCCGCCGAGCGTATCGGTTCGATGGCCAACGTGGCGCGGGCCATCGCCCACGAGATCAACAATCCACTGGCGACGTGCTTGGGATATTTGCGGCGGGCGCTGACCATGGCCGAGCAGTGCCGAGACAGCGAGCTCACTGATGTGCTCGAGCGATTGTGGCGCGGCGCGTTTCGCATCAAGAGCATCGTCGGTGAGCTGCAACTGCTCTCCGAGGAGGTCGTCGGAGAGACCGAGAAGCTCGATCTAGTCGCGATCGTCGAGCGCGTCAGCACGCTCATCCCGCCGGAGATGCGCGCCGGGATCAACTATCGACTCGAGTCGGTGCGTGTGCTCGTCGACCGCCCACGGCTATATCAGCTCGTGTACAACATGATCATGGCGCACCTATTGGCCACCAACCACCACGTCAATGATGGCCCCGAAGGCCAGGGCCATCGCGGCGTCGATATCCGCAGCGGTCCCACCGACGACGGCCGCGCCCAGCTCGAGATCCAGGGCGACGCCCCGCCACGAATGGGCACGCGCACCGACTTGCTGGCCGCGCTTCGCGGCAAACACTCGCCATCTACGCTGCCACTTCGCCTGGCCCAACGCCTCGCCGAGGAGGTCGGCGCCGAGTGGGACGAACGCCCGGTCGGCGACCGCTACAGCACGCGGGTCATCTTCGACCAGGTGTGACCCGCCGTTGCCGTTGCCGTTCCTGGACCCCTGGACCCCTGGACCCCCGACCCCCTGCCGCACCTCAATCCAAGAATTGACGTTGTGACCCTTGTGGTACTACTATAACAATCCTGTATGTAGGGTATAGCGACGTGACGTCATTTAAGGAGCGGAATCAGTGGCCAGTATTGTCTACACCGACCCTTCTAATCAGGAACACTCGGTTCATCTGGGGCCTGACCAACCAGTGGTATCGGTGGGACGTGCGAGCGAATGCACGATTCGCTCGAACCGCAAGTCGGTGTCCCGCCATCACGCTGAGTTTCGCTATACCAATGGGGTGTTCGAGGTCGTCGACCTGAACAGCTCCAACGGCACGTGGCTCATCGACCAAGAGCAGCGCTTCGAGATCAGCCACGAGCGCCTCGAGGACCAGGACGAGATCTGGTGCGGCGACTTTATCATTCACTTTCTGCTCGAGGAGTCCGGCCGCGCAGGGGCGACGGTCAACGAGCCGGCGCCGATCGACGGTGCCGAGCAGCAATACGTACCCGGACCCACCGAGGCCGGCGAGCCGCTGGGTTTTGGGGCTGAGGTATCGGAGTCCTACCAGCAGGGTAGCGCTTCGGTCGGCATGGCCGAGCCTTCCGCGTCGATCTACGAATACGAGGAGGTCGAGGAGCTCGACGATGGCGACCTGGTCGAGATCGACGCGCAGCCGGTGGCTGGTGGCGGCGGCGATATCGAGCGGCTTCGCGCCGAGAAGCAGTCCATCGAGGACCTCGCCTCGCGCCAGGCCTTCGAGATCGAGGAGATGCGCGTAAAGCTCGAACAGGCCACCGACCAGCTCGAGCAGGCCAACGCCCGCGGCAGCAACGCCGAACAATTGCAGGCCAATTTGCAGCAGGCCCAGGCCCGGCTCGAGCAGCTCGAGCAGGAAAACCGCCAGTTGCGCGACGAGCTCGACGCCGGCGGCGGCCAGCACGAACAGCTCGAGGCGCTGAGCGCCGAGCTCGAGAGCGAGCGCCGCCAGGTCGGCGAGCTTCGAGACGAGCTGCAGCGCATGGAGGACGAACTGGCCGGCGCGCGCCATCGCCTCGACAGCGTGCGCGAACACGAGTCCGAGCTCGAGCGTGACCTCGAGCGGCGCGACGAGCGCATCGAGGCCCTCGAGCACGACGTGCGCACCTTGCAGAGCGAGCTCGACAGCGCCTCGAGCTCCGGATCACAGGTCGAGAGTCTTCGTGAGAAGCTCGACGAGACGCGCATCGAGCTGGACAAGAGCGACCGGCTTCTGGGCGAGTACGAGCGCCGAAACGCCGACCTCAAGTCCGAGATCGAGGCCGAACGCGACTCCGCCCGAGACAACGAAGCCAAGCTCGCCGAACTCTTCGACGCCCGCGACCATCTCGAGCGGCAGGTCGAAGAGCTCGAAGAGCAGCTCGAGCCCACCCAGCAACAGCTCGAGGAGAAGACCTCCGAGCTCGAAGAAGCCGAGGCCGAGCTCGGAGACCTGCGCGCCGAGGTCCAGGGCCTCAAGCAGCGGTTGCAGCTCGAGCGCCGCCGCACCAAAGAAGACGCCGGCGACGAGGACGCCGAGCAGCTCGAGGCCGATCTGGTCGAAGCCACCGAGCGCATCGCCGAGCTCGAAGCTGAGCGCGACGAGCTGGTCGACAGGCTCGAAGATCCCGGTGATCAGCACGCCCAGCCAGATCCGTCCGACCAGCGCGGCGTCGACGCCGAAGTGCTCGCCGATATTCGCCAGCGCCTGAGCGCCCTGGCCCGGCTGACCGACGCCATCGAGCGCACCGACCTCGAGCCGCTGTCGACCGTCGATCGCATCCGCCTGCAGTCGGCGATCCGCGAGACCGAGCCCAAAGAGACGCTCCAACAAGCCATCGAGTTGCTCGACGAGTAATTCGCCCCGCCTTGTCACTTGTTGGCTTCTTATAGCGAGGCTGGCTTATAACGGGGCTGGCTTGTAAGTGGCGCCGGTGCGTCGATCATTGAAGCAATTGACCGCGGGATCGAATACTTGTCTGCCGCATCATGTTTATCCGTGAGCGCTATTTGTCTGTGAGCGCGAGCTCGCCGGAGAGATTATGGATTTCGACTTTCTCAAATACGTCGACAGGAAGAAGAGCCCCGAGAGCGGCCGCGAGGAGAAGACCGGCTTTGGCGAATACGCCTTCTCGGGCGATATCCGCGTGCTGCGCCAGCTCGACCGGGCCAAGCCGGTCAATATCGTGGCCAAGTCGGCGGTGCGCTTCTGGAAGTCGTTTGAAAAAAACGAGCTCCTGGGCAGCGGCGTGCGTATCAGCCGGCGCCAATTCCCGTCGCTATACGAGACGGTGCTCGAGTGCGCCGACACTCTCGACATCCCGCCCCCGGCGGTCTACGTCAGCCAAAATCCGTCGATGAACGCGGGCACTTATGGCACCGACGAGGAGTCGTTCATCATCATCACCTCCTCGCTGATCGATCGCTTCAAAGACGACGAGCTCAAATTCGTCATCGGCCACGAATGCGGCCACATCCAGAACAATCACGTCGTCTATCGGACGGCCGCCGAATTTCTCAAGCAGGGCGCGATCTCGTTTGTGAAGTGGGCAGTCGTCCCGGCGACGATGGCGCTCAACGCCTGGAGCCGACGCGGCGAGATCACCTGTGACCGCGCGGGTATGATCTGTGCCGAGAGCGAAGAGGCCGCCCTCAACGCCATGCTTCGCCTGGCGGTGGGGAGCAAAAAGCTGTTCGACGAGCTCGACATCGACGAATATCTCAACCAGCTCGACGATGTGCAGGACGGCGTCGGCCGCATCAAGGAGTACATGCAGACCCACCCGTACCTGCCCAAGCGGGTCAAGGCCATCAAGCTCTTTGCCGACAGCACCTATTATCGCCATCGCACCGGCGAGCGCGGCGGGCGACCGCTCGACGAGATCGACCGCGAGGTCGAAGAGTTGGTCAAGGTCTTGTAGGGTTCGCTAACAGGTCGTGGTTGCCCACACACCATTTTTATCTAGCCGAGATACGTTATGACTGAATCGGATGAGGAAAAAAACGACGACTCCGCCATCGGAGAGCCTCCGAC
>JBKGZI010000459.1:0-4584 GCA_046545675.1 Persicimonas sp. | reverse complement strand
GCCGATGCGGACGGGTTGATCGTGGCTGAGCGTGACCTGCTCGAGGCGAAATAGGGCAGCTCGACGACGTGGCACGCGGGTACACTGCTCCGCTCCGCCAGAGACTGGTCTTTACCATTCTGCACGGCCTGTCTTAGGCCCCATAAGAAAAAGTTGAAATTTTGGCCCTTCGGTCCTATTGTACTGCGATTCCACTAGGGCTGCACTTGCTTTATTGCGAATTCACAAGGGCAGCGTTTGCGCAATTAAGGGGCTTGGTTAGAGACTTCTCTGTCGCAACCTCTTCCCGCAGTCTCGGAAGTTATGCATGACCACCCTCACCGATTTCTTCGTCCCCGATCACCTCGCCGCTGAAGACAGCCTCGAGACCAGACGCGCTCGAATCTCAGTGCAGACGGTCTTCTTTCTGTCTGTTTGGGGTCCCATCGCAGGGCTGATCTACTGGTTCGGCGGCTCCCTCGGCGCGACGATCACAGTCCTCACAGGCACCGTGCTCCTGGCGACAGCGCCCTTTTTGCTGAAATGGACCGGCAGTTTGAAATTGTCGGGCACCTGGCTGCTTGTCGTTCTGTCTGGATTGCTGATGTCGCTCTCGTTCTTCTTCGGCGGCCTGAAAGCTCCTCCGCTGAGCTGGTTGCTGCTGGTGCCGGTCTTCGCCGTGCTCTTTCACGGCATTAAGACCGGAGTGGTGTGGCTGGGCATCATCTTTTTGTGCTGGACCGGTTTTGCCGTCGCCGAGTTCACCGGATACCCGTTCGCGCAGCAACTCGGCGCCGGGTTTGCCGAGGCGCATCGCGTCATCGAAATCGTCGGGCTCGGCTAGGTGGTCTTTGTGAACTTCTGCTCAAGGACAGTCTTCAGGACTGGCTCATCGGTGAGGTGCGCGACAAGGAAGCCGAGGCGCGCGCGGTTCTCGAGACTGCCCCCGACGGCATTCTGACGGTGGACACCGACGGCGAGATCATCAGCTCGAACCGGGCCGCCGCGCGCATCTTCGGGCGCGATCGCGACGAGGTAATCGGCAAGAGAATCCAGAACCTGGTCATCTCGCTCGACGCCGACACGCTCACTCGCGCCAACGCCGCGACCGACTTTGGGGCCTCGCAGGTCCACACCGGAGTGACCACTTCGGAGGACACCTTTCCCGCCGAGATCGCCTTCGGCACCCTCGATGCCGGCCACCGCGACGGCGTGGTGCTGGTGCTCCGCGATATTACCGAGCGTGTCGAGGCCGAGCAGGAGCTCGAGCGCGCCCGCGATGAGGCGATCGAGGCGAGCCGCGCCAAGAGCTCTTTCCTGGCCAATATGAGCCACGAGCTGCGCACTCCGCTAAACGCGGTGATCGGTTACTCCGAGATGATCATGGAGGAGATCCAGTTTGTGCAGGAGGCCGACGAGCCGGGCGCCGAGATCGTCGCCGAATTCGTCCCCGACCTGACCCGCATCCGCACCGCCGGAAAGCACCTGCTGTCGATCATCAACGACATCCTCGACCTCTCCAAGATCGAGGCGGGCAAGATGACCACCCACGTCGAGCTATTCGACGTGCGCGAGCTGCTCGACGACATCGTGGGCACGATTCGGCCGCTGGCCGACAAGAACGGCAACGACCTCCAGCTCACCCTGGGCGACGAGGTGCGCTTTATGCGCTCGGACATGACCAAGGTGCGCCAGATTCTATTCAACCTGTTGAGCAACGCGTGCAAGTTCACCGAAAACGGCCAGGTCGAGCTTCGCGCCGAGCTCGACCTGCAGACCGAGCGGCTCGTCTTCCAGATCGTGGACGACGGCATCGGCATGACCGAAGAGCAGCTTGAGACGATCTTCGAGGCCTTCACCCAGGCCGACTCCTCGACGACCCGCGAGTTCGGGGGGACCGGGCTCGGGCTGACGATCACCAGTCACTTCTGCGCGCTTCTGGGAGGTGACGTCGATGTCGAGTCGGCCCCGGGCGAGGGGACGACGTTTATGGTGCGCCTGGCCGCCGACCTCGAGGGAGAAGCTGACGAGATCGACTCGCCCTCGAACGAGATTGGCGCGCTCGAAGAGAGATCCTCGGCTCTCGAGCAGGTGTCCAGCTCCGAGGGGGACATCGTGCTGGTCATTGACGACGACCCGACGATGCGCGACCTGCTTCGCCGCCTGCTCGACCGCGAGGGCTTCCACGTGGTCACCGCCGCCAGCGGCTCCGAGGGGTTCCTGCTGGCCGAGCAGCTCCAGCCGAGCGCGATTACTCTCGACGTGATGATGCCCTCGATGGACGGCTGGACGCTCTTGTCGAAGCTCAAGGAGCGCCCAGAACTGGCGGATATCCCGGTCGTCATGGTCACCATGGTCTCGGAGAGCGCGCGCGGCTACGCGCTGGGCGCCGACCACTACCTGGTCAAGCCGGTCGACCGCGACCAGCTCGTCGGGATCCTCGACAGCTACCGAAGGGCCGGCGAGGCCGCCGCCGGCGAGGTCCTGCTCGTCGAGGACGACGAGCCGACCCGCTCGCTGATCCGACGCACCCTCGAGAAGGACGGATGGAAGGTCACCGAGGCCGACAACGGCCAGGTCGGCCTCGACAAGCTCGATCAGATGCAGCCCGATTTGGTTTTGCTCGACCTGATGATGCCGAAGATGGACGGTTTCGAGTTTTTGCGCCACTTCCGCCAGGACGACGCCTATGTCGACGTGCCGGTGGTGGTCGTGACCGCCAAGGTGCTCACCGCCGAGGACGAGGAGCGGCTTCGCGCCGGCGTCTCCGAGATCCTCGCCAAGGACGGCAGCGAGCAGGACCGGCTGCTCGAAGAGGTGCGCGAGCAGGTCAAGCGGGTGACCAGCCGCAACTGAGAGCTTCTCGCGGCGCCAGAGAGGGGAATGTCGTTCCTTAGGATCTGGCGACCAAGATACGTTCAATGTTGCCCAGCCGAAGCTGCCTCGAGATGGTGAGCCTTCTGCACAACCCCGAAGGACTCGTGGTTCAACGGGTGGCGTCAATTGCGGGCCGACCCTGAATCCTCGGGGGCGTCTGTCGCATCTCTAAAAGGGGCAGTTTTAATGACGCTTAGCAGTCGAGGTATCGCGATGGGATTGTGGGACGGTTTTATGAAGTGGCTGGGCCCGGTCGACCCGGAGACTTATGAGGCCCCGGAGGGGATTCCGGCGGCCGGGGGCGACTACGAGCTCACGCTCTATAAATTCGACAGTTGCCCGTTTTGTATCCGGGTGATGCGGGTGCTCGACGCCACCGGTGTGGAGGTCGAGATGCGCGATACGCGCGGCGACCCCCAGGCCCGGGCGCACCTGCTCGCCGAGACCGGGCGCACGACGGTGCCGTGTCTGTTCATCGACGGGGTGCCGTTTTTCGAATCGGCCGACATCGCGGATTGGCTGCGCGTGCATGCGGCGCGCAGATGACTGCCGCGTCGATGCCCGAGGCCCGAGGTTGCGAGGCCGCTGAAATTCACTACGATGGCTCCTCCCCGATGACATCACGCTCATCAAGGCTTATCGCTATACGGAGGACGGCAACCAGGAGGTCTTCGTCAAGTGGAAGGCGCCCGATCCTGCTCGGGGCGTTCCGCTCCCCGAGGCGCTTCGGGATAGCTTCCCGCGGGACGAGCCGCACCGCATCGAGGCCAGAGAGCACACCCAGAAGGTGCGTGCCGCGGTGGATGACGAACTCGCCGAGCACCTCGAGCAGCTCACGATCACTGCATACGACGACGCCGGCCGCGAGCACGACCAATGGGATTATGTGGGCAAAGGTATGCTCTACTCGCGCTTGGTGACGCGGCCCGGCGAGGACGCCCAAACCGACCACCAGTGGACCGCTCACCAGTGGATCGACCGACATCCGGCGAGATGCTCACGGCAACGTCGTCGAGCGCCGTGAAGACACCATCCTACGCATCACTTCCCGTAGCTACGACGAGCAAGGGCGCGTTGTCCTCGAGGAGATCGAAGACGTCGAAGACAAGAAAGACTTCTATCTGAGCCGGATCGACGGCCAGGCCGACAAGAATCTCCGGCATACCTACGATGACCAGGGCCGCAAGATTCGGACCGAGGCACGATGGCTCGATGCTCATCACAGACCGCGTGCCGAGACGACCGTCTACAGCTACGAAGATGGCCAATTGGCCCGCGAGGAGACCTTCCCCGGCGTCGAGAGAGATGGGCGCGCGGGCGTCTTCCTCAGGCACGAATACGACTCGGAGGGCCGCCGTACACACACACGCCGGGTGAGCAGAGGGGGCTCGGTGAGTCAGGTCACCGTGAATACTTACGACGAGGCCGGCCGCAGAAACTGACCCGCTACACCTACGACGCCGACGGCCGGCTGAGCGGCGAGGTCGATCACCTGATCAAGGTCTACCGACACAGCTATGCTTGTTTGGAAGAGGCGGCTGGAGGTGGTGAAGGCTCGCGCGCGCAGGCGGCCGAGTAAAGGACCGGTTTGGGATCGGGTGTGTTCATCGGCGGTAGGTTGGCGAGAGACCCCCTCCCCGCTTTTGCCGTCCAAAAGTGGGGAGGATCAAGGTGGGGCCTCTCCTTGATCCTCTCCCTCCCTTCGCTGTCGCTACGGGTGGAGAGGGA